>NZ_JAJNOQ010000002.1:0-397126 GCF_021044775.1 Paraeggerthella hominis | reverse complement strand
GATCATCGAGTTGTCGCAGCGGCCGATGATGACGCGCTTCAACGGATCCCAGTCGTTCCAAGAATTGACTATCTTCGCCATGACAGTCTCCTTTCTCCGGCAGCGCATCCTGCGTTGCCTAAAATGGGTGGCACACTATTGTGTACTGCAGCTCAGCCGGCAAAAGTGCCGCGGCTGCAGGAGAACTTTGGAGACAGATGGTTCATGAAAGCTCCTCGGAATCCTACCGTGGCATGCTTGCCAGATTTGCCGATGAGCAAGTTATACCATCTTTTTTGTTCACCTGCAACATGAAATTTACGAATAGTTTTAACCATTTTGAAATCATTATTGTTCAACTGCACAATAATTGAGAACGCGCTATTTCGGGCCATTATGCAATTTTTGCCCCCATATTGGATATTTCCCGATTATATTCAGAAGCGCTCGTATAAAACGTGAAAAAATTGAAGGGGCATGCACAACGATGCGGCTCTAAAACGCCCTGCAAACCGTCCCTGCATGCACAATATCGAAGCAAAAAAATTTATTGCCAACTTTAAGCAGCGTGCAAGAAAAAGCACAGAGTTGAGCACTTTGCCAAAACGAATCGGTTTTGGGCGCGCGGCCGAACAGCATGCCGCACGGCGCAGCGCACCGCAAAATCCTCGAACAAGGGCGCGTCCCGCCGCAAGCACCGGGACGCGCCCTTGCCCGCTAGTAATACCGGTAATAAGCGGCGCAGCTGCCTTCGCTTGAAACCATGCACGGACCCACAGGGTTTTCGGGCGTGCATACCGTGCGAAACAGCGGGCACTCGTCAGGCGCCATGATGCCGCGCAGCACGTCGCCGCAACGACAGCCCTTCGGATCCTGCGTAGGCTCCACGGACGGCGCAAAGCGTCTTACGGCATCGAACCGGGCGAACTGCTCGCGAATGCGGTACCCCGATCCAGGTATCTCCCCCAACCCGCGCCACGTAGCGGGACAGGTCTCGAACACCTCGTCGATGGCCGCCATCGCAACGGGGTTGCCCTGCGGCATGACGCCGCGCGCATACGCTATCTCGATGTCTGCGCGACCCTCGTGAAGCTGACGCATGATCATGGCGATGCCTTGCAGCACGTCAACGGGTTCGAACCCGGTGATGACTCCCGGAATGCCGTACTTCTCAGCCAGGAAGCGGTACGGCTCCACGCCGATGATGGTGCTTACGTGGCCAGGCAGGATAAGCGCGTCCACCGAAAGGCGCGGATCGTTGATGATGGCCTCCAGCGCGCCCGGCATGTTCTTGTGCGCGGCGAACACGCTGAAGTTCTTCAGGTCCAGCGCGGCGGCTCGCTTGATGGCCATGGCCACCAAGGGCGTCGTGGTCTCAAAGCCCACCCCCACGAACACGATCTGGCGCTCGGGCTGCTGCTGCGCCAAGGCAATGGCATCGAGCGGCGAGTACACGATCTGCACGGAACGTCCCGCCGCCTGCTCCTTGAGCAGGCTCGACGTTGAGCCAGGCACGCGCGTCATGTCGCCGAAGGTGGCAATGGTGACGTTCGGGACGCGCGTGAGCGCGATCACCGTGTCGATATCCTTGTTCGAGGTCACGCACACCGGGCAACCGGGGCCCGACGCCAACCGCACGCTTTCGGGCATGAGGTTCCGAATGCCGTTGCGCGCGATAGCCACCGTGTGGGTTCCGCACACCTCCATGAGCGTAGCGCCCTGGGCAGGCGCCAGCTTGCCTATGGAGTCGATCAAACCGCGCGCCAGTTTCGGATCCTTGAACGCTGCCAGCTCTTGTTCAAGATTGGCCATGGCTCCCCCTAGGCAGGAATCTCGTCGCCGGCAAGATCGGGAAACTCCCTGATCAGATCAATGGTTTCCTGAGCAAAGTCGGGGTCGACCACCTCGATGGAAAACCCTGCATGCACCAGCACGAAATCGCCGACGGCCGCCTGCGGCGTCAAGTCAAGGGATATGTCGCGCGTCACGCCCAAGATGTCGACCGTTGCCAGACGATCGTCTTTGAGCTCGATCACTTTCGCGGGTATTGCCAAGCACATGGTCATGCCTTCTTTCTTATATATGCGGGCGCTACGCTTGCCCGCCCTCGTCGTTCGAGGCCCATGCTATCACAGCCTGGCCGAAGGAAACGCAGCCGTCGTTGGGCGGCAGATCGCGGTTGACGGCAACCGTGAAGCCGGCCGCCTCCAAGGAAGCGAGCGCGCGTTCAACCAGGTAGCGATTCATGAACACGCCACCGGAAAGGGCCACCACGTCGATACCGTACAGCCCGCGAACCAGTTCCGCCGCCGCAACGACAGCCTGGGCGAACGCGTCATGGAAGCGACGGGCGATCAGGGAAACGGGCACGCCGGCGGCCTTGTCGTCAAGCAGCGCCTCGAAAGCAGGGGCCGCGTCGAACAGGACGACCGACGTGTCCTGCGCCGTGCTGCTCTCGGTTGCCGTGTTCTTAATCACCGCGATAGCGTAGCGATCGCCCGCATCGGAATCGGACGCCTTGCCGTTCGCATCGGGCGAAGCCGGGGCGGCAAGAGCGCCTTCCAGCAAGATAGCCGGTTCGCCTTCGTAGCGCGACTCCGCGCACACCCCCAAAAGGGCGCTCGCCGCGTCGAACAAGCGGCCGACCGACGAGGTCATGGGCGTGTTTATCCCTTGCTCGATCATCTGGTCGCACAAAGCGGCCTGCGGCCCCAGCGCCGCAAGAACGTCCGCCGCCGCAGGATGCTCCAGCAGGTCGAATGCCCACAGCACGCCGTACGCCATGCGCAGCGGGTGCTTCACCGCGGCCGCACCGCCCGGCATGGGCACGTACGCGAAGTTCGCGAACCGCTCGAACGCCGACGCATTGGCCAGGAGCACTTCGCCGCCCCAGATAGCCCCGTCAACGCCATAGCCCGTGCCGTCGAAGGCGATTCCGCACGCGGGACCGAACAGCCCGTGCTCTCCCAACACCGACGCAACGTGCGCGTGATGATGCTGCACCTCGACCAACGGAACCTGGCGCGCGGCGCTTTCCTCGTGCGCCCACTTCGACGTCAGGTATTCGGGATGCAGATCGCACGCCAAGCGCTGCGGGGAAATCTCGAACAGCTGCTGGTAGCGATCCTTCGCCGCCAGCCACGCATCGTAGGTTTCGGCGTTTTCCATGTCGCCGATATGCTGCGACACGAACGCTTCGGCGTCGCGCGTCAGGGTGAAGGTGTTCTTCTGTTCAGGACCCACCGCCAGGATAGACAGCGCTTCTCGTTTGCCCTGCCGGCTGGCAGCCGCAGGGCTTGCCGCAGCCTGGTCTTCCTCCGGCTTAGGACAAGCCAGCGAAAGCGGCAACGGCGCATACCCGCGAGCACGGCGGATGAACTGCACCGCATCGCCCGCACCACCAGCGCTGATGACGCGCACAACGGAATCGTCGTAGCGGGTGCGGATGGCGCGATCGTGCCCCAAGAACGCGTCCGCAATGCCGAACAGCTTGCCGTACGCGTCTTCGTCGTCGATGACGATGGGCTCGTCGTGCACGTTGCCCGACGTCATTACCAGCAGGGGAACAAGGCCCCGTCCCTGGTCTTTCGAGCTGCCTGCATGGGCGAAATCGTGCAGGAGCAAGTGCTGGACGGGGGTGTAGGGCAGCATCACGCCCAGCTCGGAGAGACCGTCGGCAAGGCCGGGCGCCACCTGCGCGTCGGCGCGCTTGCGCAGCAAGACGATGGGTCGAGACGTCGATGCGAGCACGCCCGCCTCGACTTCGTTCACCTCGCATACGGCGCGCGCCGCCTTGACGTCGGCCGCCATGACCGCAAGTGCCTTGCCTTCGCGATGCTTGCGCGTGCGCAGCAACGCAACCGCGTCCGCGTTGTTGGCGTCGCACACCAAGTGAAACCCGCCCAGGCCCTTCACGGCGATGATCTTGCCTGCCAGCAGCAGCTCGACGGCGCGCGCGAAAATCGCATCGCTCTGCTCGCGCGTCGCCCCCCACAGTGCCTCGGTTAACGGAGCGTCGACGGCCCCGCCCTCGTGCTCGCGCCAGCTGATATGCGGACCGCACTCGAAGCACGCATCGGGCTGCGCATGGAAACGACGGTCAAGCGGGTCGGCGTATTCCGACGAGCAGCGCGCGCACATGGGGAAATCCTTCATGGACGTGCTCTTGCGATCGTAGGGCAGCTTCTCGATGATGGTGAAGCGCGGCCCGCAGTTCGTGCAGTTTATAAAAGGATAGCGATAGCGGCGGTCGTTCGGGTTGAGCAACTCGCGCGCGCAATCGTCGCACGTTGCGAGATCGGGCGAGACAAGCGTGGTTCGCTCGACTTCGCCCGCATCGGAAAACCGAATGTCGAACGACTCGAAGTCTTCCAGCGGAACTTCCTTGAGCTCGATCTCGTTCACCTGCGACGCCGCCGGCGGGTTCTCCGACAGCTCTATCACGAACTCGTCAAGCAGCTTCGAATCTCCTTCGGCATGGATGAACACGCCGTCGGTAGCGTTCAAAACCCATCCGTTGATCAGGTATTTTTTAGCCAAACGATAGACGAAGGGGCGGAAGCCCACCCCTTGTACGATACCTTTGACTTGTATGTTGAGCGCTTCTTTCATGAATACGCCTCCCAAAGATTATCGCGCGTCAAGTTCCTCCAGAATGCTCGTGACCACCTCGGCCAGCGCTCGCAGGGTCACGCCCGAGTTGTCGGGCAAGTGCAGGTGCACTACGCGCCGACCGCGCTCGGCCAGCGTGAGCAGGTCGCCCGACGCCTGCGCTTTCGCCAGCGATCCCAGGCTTTCGGCCTCCTGCTTGAGCGGGATGTCCTTCAGCTCGTCTGCCGACAGGATCAAGAACACGCCGCAGTTCGGACCGCCCTTGTGAAGCTGACCCGTGGAATGCAAGTAACGAGGTCCCACTTCCAAGCACGATACCACGCCGCGCTTGTCGGCTACGCCATGACGAATGGTCTCGAGCGCTTCTCGCCGACCTTCGCCGGTAAACGGCAAGAACGCGTTGAGCGCGAAGAAATCGCCCGGTTGGATGCTGCTCAGCAGCGCGCGCAAGGCACCGCGAATGTCGGTGCAGTCTTTGAAGCAGGGCGCCAAGCGCACCTCGGCTTCGCCCATGAGCACGTCCCCGATGAAGTCCTGCACGAAATCGGGCTCAGGCTGGCCGTCCCGCAGAATGTCGAGCACGACCGCCTTGGCCGACGCAACGTCGGGCTGATCGAAGGGGCACACGCGCATCAGGTAGCCGCACATGGCGATAGCGCATTCCCACATCACAAAATGCTCGGCCAGCTCCTCGACGGAGTCGATCCGATAGTTCTGGCGAGGGATAGCGGGGTCGATGTAGGACAGGCTCATCTCGAAGTTGCGGCGCTCGTCCCACAAGTCCGTCTTCGTCAGGTACGTGATGACGCTGCGATCGCCCGGATCCTTCTTGAGCAGCAGCGTGTCAACCTCGATGTTCGGCAGGATACCCTGGCCTTCCTTGCCCAGGCTCTCGGCCACCAGCTGCTCGATCCACAAGCCCAGCACGCGGCCGCGCTTCTGCGTCAAGAACGAGAACTTGTTGCGACCCTGCAGGTAGTTGTCGTACAGGAACGCCGCAAGCACGATGGCCGGGTTGTCGATGGCGTCTTCGCTGCACTGATGCTCGGCTTCGACCGCGTGCCGCATAAACTCCTGAAGATCGATGCCCACAAGCGCTGCGGGAAGCAGGCCGAACACCGACAGCGCCGAGAAGCGCCCGCCCACCGTGGGTTCGCCGGAGAACACCGCAGCCCAGCCCTCTTCACGCGCCTGGCGCTCAAGCTGGGAGCCGGGATCGGTGATGGCAACCAAATGCTGCACCAGCTCTTCCTCGCCGATGCGGTCGGCCACCGCATCGCGCACGGCGCGCAGAGCCAGACGCGGCTCGATGGTGCCGCCGCTTTTCGACGAGATGATGAACAGCGTGGTGTGCGGGTCGGCTTCGGCGAGCATCGCCCGCACGCGCACCGGGGAATCGGAGTCGAGCGTGCGGAACGTGACCGCAGACGAGTCCGGCTTGTTGTACTTGGTAATGGTCATGGGAGCCTGCGTGGAGCCGCCTTGCCCAATGAGCACGACCGTTTCGAGGCCCTGCGCGATGATCGAGTCGGCGAACGACTGGATCTCGGACAGAGGACAAGGCGGATTGCTTGCAAGATCCGTCCATCCCATATAGTTCTCGGCGCATGCGCGCGCTTCTTCGGAAAAGCCGTACAGAGTAGCATCCTTCGCGTGCAGCCTGCTGGCTACGCACTCTTTCACGAGTATCTTTGCGGAAGGATACAGTTTTTCCATGTCACCGGACAGCATGATACCTTCTTTCACGTAAGTCTTTTCATTCTAGCAAACGCAGGAGGTCAGCGCGTATAAGAGGAGATCTCTTGTGGTGGACTTGTGAACGATCGTCTAGTTCTTTTGTATCAATTTTATTGATTTTTATTTTTAATTAATATAAAGTATCGTTTAAGAAACGGGCGTTGCGCCCGTTCAAAACAAGAGGGAGGAAGCACCATGTCCGAGATCACCAGACGAGATCTTTTGAAGGGCGCCGCTGTGGGAGCAGCATCGGTTTCGACGTTGGGGCTGCTTGCGGCATGCGCCAACGAAAGCCAGCCCGCCAGCACGGATCAGCCCGCCGCCTCGACCGATTCCGCAGCCGCGCAGTACACGGCCGAGGTGCTGGACCCCACCTCGATCCCCGAGGCGAGCACTGCCAGCAACTTCAACATCGTGCCCGACAGCAAGACCACGGTGGGGACCACCTATGAGAACCTGCTCTCCGCCATCGAGGGCGAAACGGGTGCCACCACGAAGTACGAGGCGTACGCCAAGGTTGCCAAAGATGAAGGGTTCGACACGCTCGCGCGCCTGTTTCAATGCACGGCCGATGCCGAGAAAATCCATATCGAGCTGGAATACAACCTGGCAAAGGAGCTGGATCCCAGCACGGAAAAGCCCCAGCCGCCCACCGTCGAGGGCCACAAGAGCGACATCAACCTGATCTCCGGAGCGAACGGCGAAATCTACGAGACTTCGGACATGTATCCCTCGTTCATCAAGAAAGCCCAGGAAGAGGGCAACAACAAGGCCGTACAGGTGTTCACGCGCGCCAAGCTGGCGGAAGCCTACCACGCGAAGCTGTACATGGACGCCTACACCACCATCGACACGCCGTTCGATGGAAGCTATTACCTGTGTCCCATCTGCGGCTACATCCACAAAGGCGAGAACTTCACCGCCTGCCCCATCTGCCTGGCGCCGAAGAGCTCGTTCACGGCGTACTAAGCCGCCGTCGGGCATGCCCGAAACGCTTGCCCGCTACCAAATGAAAACGCGCCCCCGCCGGACGCGCTACCGAAAAAGCGGGACCCGATAGTGTCGGGTCCCGCTTGCTAAATGCAGGTAAAAGCCCTGCGCCAAGACGGGCGCGAGGACGGCGCTACAGGCCGAGCGCCTTCTTGAGCGCCGAAACGCGGCGACGGGATACGGGAATCTTCTCCTCCACAGCGTTCAGCGTAAGCAGCAGCGTTCCGCCAGACACGGACTCGATTTCCTCAACCATGGACAGGTTCACCAGATAGCCGCGATGCACGCGGAAGAACCCGTGCCCGTCCAGGCGCTTCTCCAGTTGAGCCAAGCTGACGGTCGAGAAATAGCGATCCGTGTCGGTTTGCAGATACGCATAGTCGTCGCGAGCCATAACGAAGCGGATCTTGTCGATGCCGATAAGGATCTTCTTGCCGCCCTTCTCCACCGGAATACGCTCCGATTTCTGGGCCTGCAAATGCAGGGACACATGCTCGCGAACACGCGAGATAGCCTGCGACAAGCGCTCGGTCTCAACCGGCTTCACCAGGTAGTCGATCGCACTGACCTTGAACGCGTCCAGGGCGTATTCGCTGTACGCGGTCACGAACACGACCGCAGGGGGGAACTTGAGATGCTGCAAGGCCTCCGCCAGCTGCAATCCCGTAGCCTCGGGCATGTTGACATCAAGGAACATCACGTCAACGGGATACTCCTTGAGCTTTTCGATAGCCTCGCGCACGCTAGCAGCTTCGGCCACGACCTCGGTCTGCCCAAGCTCGTCCAGCAGGAACTTGAGTTCAGAACGTGCGGGGGCCTCGTCGTCGACAATCATGGCTTTCAACACTAATACCTCCTAGATTCCGAACAAACGCTTAAAGATTCTTTCATTATAAGTCATGGCAAGCCCAAACCGCGCAAAAGCAGAAATATAGGGCTAGACCAATTCAACAAGGGCCGCAATCGGCGGCGAAAGGCCTTGAGGCGAGCGCACGCACCGCGCAACAAGCGCGGTCGCTTGCGGATTCGCGAGAACGCCTTAACCCTGCGGGCCGTCCGCCAAATACCGGTGCCGCAAGGCATCGCGCTGGTCGTCCGCCACGCCAAGCGCAACGCGCACGTACTCATCCAAGCTTCCGTACTCCCGGTCCACCGCATCGAACGCCGCTTGCAAGAACCGAGGGTCGGCCGAGTTGAGCACTTTAAGGCTTGCATCCAGCTTGTCCGCCAAACCGTACGCGGCCAGCGCGTCCATAATGTCTTGCGAGCGCGCCTCCACGTAACGGTTCGTGGCTTCGTAGTCCTTCACGATAACGTTGCGCGGCACGCCTAGAACATGGAGCATCAGCATGGTGGCCAAACCGGCGCGATCCTTGCCGATAGTGCAGTGCCACAGCACCGCCCCCTGCTCAGCAGCTAAAACGTCTTGGAAGAACTGGGAGAACCCGCGTTGGCTTTGCTCGTCGAGCACCATGCGAGCATACACGTCCATCATCATGCCGGCCGGGTTCTTCTGAACCGCCCGCAGCGCCTTGAGGGCCGAAAGGATCCCGCCTTCGTGCGTTACCCCGAACGTGGATGCAGACAGCACCGGAGCATCGCGAAACCGCACGTCCAGCAGGGCGTCTTCGGGATCGGGATGCTCGCGGCGCTCCTCCTCGGTTCGCAGGTCCACCACCGTACGAAGATCGAACTCATCCGCAAGAACCTTCAAATCGCGCTCGGTGGCGCGCGCAAGAGCGCCCGAGCGCAGCAGGCGCGCACGCTTGACGAACCTCCCGTCAACCGAAGGGAGGCCTCCCAAGTCACGCGTGTTCGGAAGACCCTCGAACTCGATGCGCCCGTCATCTGCCCGCTCGAAGCCCTCGGCGTCCGCTATGCCAAGGGCGGGATAAAAATCGTCCGGAACGGAATCGACCATCTGCTTCCTCTCCTTTTTGCGCACGACGCCCCGGCGATTGCCGAAAGCCGCCGGGGCGTCGCATCCATTACCGTTATTGCAGGTCGAGCTTCATCAGCTTATCAAGCGTAAGCACGTAGATCTTGAAAGACTGCTTGAGCAGTTCCTCGCTGACGGCCTCGTCGGGGCCGTGCATCATGCCCACCCATTCGGGATTTTCGACCCAAGGCTTCTCGGGCCCGAAGCTAGCGCCGCTCTTGAACTCGCGGGCGTACGTCCCGCCGCCCATGGTGAACGGCTTGGCATCCTCGCCGGTTGCCTCGTTGTACGCATTGAGCAGCGCCTGGATGACCGGAGAATCCGGCTCCACCAGGAACGGCTCCATAAGCAGCGTCCTTTCGAACGTGCCGCCAATTTCGTCGGTCAGCTTGCGCAGCCGGTCGGTTATCTCATCAGCCGTAATCGACGTGGGGAAACGGCTGTCGAGCGTCTGCACGAACCGATCGTCTTCCAGCTTGATGGTGCCCCCCACAACGGTCAGCGGACCGAAGTACTCGTCCGACGTGGCAATGCCCACACCGCTGCCGTCAGTATGGTTCAGAAGCTTCTGGTCAAGCTCGAGGAAGGCGCGCTCGTCGGCGCTGCACAAGCCCTGATCCAGCAAGTAGTCCACAATAAGGCCGATAGCATTGACCCCTTCGTCAGGCATCGACGCATGGGCGCCTTTGCCGGACGCCTCCAAGCGGGCCAGGCCTTCGCCGGCTTCGCTTATGGCAATACGGTCGGTGCTCGGCAGCTCGCTTGCGCTCGCCTTCACCACGGCATGGGCTATGCCCGGCACGGCGTTGGTGGCTGCGCCGCCCTCGAACGAAACGATCACGCGCGCGCATTCCTGAAGGGGCTTGCTGGATATCACGCCGTCGAAACCGCCCTTTTCGCCGTAGCACACAGGGAACTCGGCGTCGGGAGTGAACAAAAACGCCGGATCATCGTAATGCTTGTGGTAGTACGCCACATCCGCCATGCCCGATTCCTCGTTCGCGCCGAAAAGAAAACGGACGGTGTAGGGGAATTCCACACCCTGATCTTTCCAGAACTTCACGGCATGCAGCGCCACCACGCTGGGACCCTTGTCATCCAACGTGCCGCGCCCTACCAGGTAGCCCTCTTTGCGCGTGACGGCATACGGCTCGAACGTCCACCCCGGGCCCGCGGGCACGACGTCCATGTGGCCGATGATGCCGATCTGCGTTTCGCTTGCGCCGGGAAAGTCCGCGAACCCGATGTAGCCTTCTGCATCATGGGTCTCAAAACCCATGTCGGAAGCAAGTTCGAGCGCTGCGGTGAGCGCCTGCTTCGGGCCAGGGCCGAAGGGAGCGCCTTCGGCTTTCTTGTCTAGTTCCTCGAAGCTGGGAATGCGAACGAGCGTTTCGATGTCGCCGACCATCGCCTCCCAATTGTCCTCGAGGTATGCATCGATTTTTTGAGCGAGTTCCGTTTGATCCATAAAGATTCCGCCTCTCTGTCGAGTGCGCTGAAATTGGCGGCGAGGCTCGCTTGCATCGTGCCGCCAATGGCAATTGCTTCCATTATGAGCCTTGGCAAGATCCTGCGCCAGATAGACGTGCACCTGTTAACCGATTGTCGTTCGGGCAGCGGGCGCTCTGCCCGCGCGCGGCGAAAAGGGAGCGAACGGGAGCGCGACAGAGGTGCGACGGTGTGCGGAGCGAATAGCGGTGCGAACATGCCGAGTTTTTTCTCGACGGGTCGCCAAGCTTCGGGTATACTTTCATGCTGCGCCCGAGTGGCGGAATGGCAGACGCGGCGGTCTCAAAAACCGTTGTCTAACGACGTGCGAGTTCGACTCTCGCCTCGGGCACCATCTCGCTCATCAAGTACCCCGCAAGGCCCTTCGGCTTTGCGGGGTACTCGCTTTTCACGGCTTTGCGCGATCGCACGGATCCGCGAACGAGACTACCGGCGCCTGCGATGCGCGAACGCAAGCGTGCCGCAGGCGATCGCAATCACGCCCAAGATCGCGGTCGACGCAAGCGGCACAACGTCGCCGGTGCGCACGAGCGCCTTCGGATCCGCCCCGGCCCCATTCTCAGGCGACACGGGCGTCGTCGGAGACACCGGAGGCGTGGGCGGCGTGGGCTCGGGAGCCGCCTCGAGCGCCAGGCGCTTAAACACGGTTGAGCCGGAAAGCACGTCTTCGCCCAGCACGTAAAGCGCGTCATTCAGCACCGTGGCGCCGCCGTAGACCATCTTCCCTGCCGAAAAGCGCTCGCGTACCGCCTGCCATGCGCCCGTTGCCGGATCGAACACGTACGTGTCGGCACCTGCGTCATCTGCGCTGACGAGCCCCGCAAGAACAAGCCGCTCGCCCTCGGTCGCGACGCCATCGATGCTCATGCCGCTCGGAAGCACCGCCGAGGCAACGGCCCCGCTTTGAAGGCTCTCGACGGCATCCGGAACGCCCGTTGCCGTCCAAACGCCTTCGCGAAGCTGCTCGACCGAGCCAACCAGGCTACTAGGCTGGACCGATGCATTGCCTGCCGCCACCGTCAACGTTCCATCGAGCACGTGCACGGCGGGCGTCACGCGCCCGCTGCCCAGGGGAGGCAGAGCCGTTGCCTGGCCCGTTCGCACGTCGATGCGCGCGGCAAGCGTCACGGCGCTGCCATCAGGCAAGCACCCGCCGCTCAGCCACAGCGACGCCCCGTCGCATGCCACACCGCCGAACACAAGCTCAGTTCCCTGATCTGCGCAGGCTTTCAGCGACGAGCAGTCAAGCGGATCGCTCAGCGTGCAGGCAGCCGTATCGTATTGGTACAGAAGATACTTAATCGGATCGAACAGGTAAAGCACGTCGCCATGCGCCGCCATGAGAAACGGATGATCGAACACGCCGTCGAGCGCAC
Organism: Paraeggerthella hominis; assembly: GCF_021044775.1. NCBI lineage: Bacteria > Bacillati > Actinomycetota > Coriobacteriia > Eggerthellales > Eggerthellaceae > Paraeggerthella > Paraeggerthella hominis. Next base: position 384,985 of record NZ_JAJNOQ010000002.1, on the reverse strand, counting down.
GCTCGACCGACCACGTCTTGGCAAGCGGGTCGTACGCCAGCAAAACGAAAACCGACTGGCCCCCCTGCATCGTGACTGCTTTTTCGCTCGCTGCATATACGGTCGCGTTCGCAGATGCCACCTGCCACGAAGTCGATTGCTCAGCATCCACTATCCCTAAATCTTGAAAATTAGGAGCAGGCAGATCTTCATAGTAGGCCGGAGGCTGCTCTTGCCCCACAAGAAGAAGATGCCTTCCCGATGCGCCGTCGGCACGCACCACCTGCACGTAGCGCATCTTCGCCTCAAGCTGTTCGGGCAGCGCGACGGTAATGCCCTGATCGCCCCACGCCGTCACGGCAAGCTCTTCGCCATCAAGGAGAACGCGCCCTTCAGCATCACCGAACCAACTCCCTCGGATGGTCGCCGTAGCGTGAGCAGCTGCGGCTTCACGCGCGGCGGGCTCGAGCGCATCCACAACGGGGTACGGATCGGTTGCCGCGCGCACAAGGTCAAGCTTGCCGTCCGAGGTGCAAGTACCGGCAAGCTCCGTGGTGCGCTCGACGCCGCCCAGCACGCGAGCGCGCAGCGTCGATGCATCCTCATCGGGAAACTTCCCCGCTAGCAAAGCGAGGGCGCCGCTCACCACCGGAGCGGCCATCGAAGTTCCGCTCAAATTGTTGTACGGAATGATCGAAGTTATCAGCGAGACGCTATCGATGTTGAACAGGAGGTCGGACCCCTCGTCGAACGGCACCAGGTTGCGCGTGATCTTGACGGACAGATTCTTCCAATCAATCGATTCGCGCGCCTCGTCAGGTATGCGAGCTACGAAGGTCGACCATGAGTTATAGGAAGCGATCAGTTCTTCGCCCGGAGACAGTTCGATCCAAGGGTTGTCCGGATCAGTCGACGACAGGTACACGTGCAGAATGCGCGCGGAGCCGGACGCGATCGAATCAGTCACCTTCGCGTCAAACGCCAGATAGTGCGCGTCCTCGAACGACGCGCCCGCCGTTTGATCCGCCCATGCCCCATCGGCGGGGGTCAGCACGACACTTGCCTCTTGGCCTGCCTTCGCGGCAGGCACGCTCCATTGCAGGCTGTGCCCCGATGCGGCGGACCCGGCCCATACCTCATCAGTGCGCACGACCGACGTCGGTGCGCTTCCGGCTACGTCGAACGTGAAGAGGCCGTCAAGCTTCTCGAAATCGTCTTGCAAGACAATGAGGTCTTTATCCTCGAGATCGGCCATTCCTTGGCCTACCGGCACGGTTGACAAGATAGCGTCGCCAGGTGCTGCAAGATCGGTCGTCGCCGCACCGTACGACGAAAAGGCTGCGAGCGCACCTTGGCGGTCAACGGCGTTCACAGCAATGACGCCCTCCGAAGAACCACCGGAAGGATTGCCGGGCGATCGGTCGTTATCGAGAGATTCGTTCCCCGATGCGCACACCGACAAGACATTAGCGCTGCGATACGCATCATCCATCACGCTGTCAAGAATACCGCTGACGCCCATACCTCCCCAGGAATCGTTCGCAGCCACGACCGGCACGCCGCCGCGCGCCGCCCGCTTCAAGTAGTCATAGGCGCCTATCTGGGCCGAAGAGGGAAGTTGCCCCGCTGCATTAGCGATGCGAAGCGCCATGATTCGGACATTGGGCGCCACTCCGGAACCGCCTTCGGCGTTATTGTTCGCAGCCGCAACGATGCCCGCCACATGCGTGCCATGCCCGTCGACATCCATGGGATCGTCGACGTTGTCGCCGAAGTTGTAGCCGGCGCTTCCCTTCTCGCCGGGCAAGCCGATGTCTCCGGGGTTGCTCCACATGACGTCCTGAAGATCGGGGTTCGTGTAGTCCACGCCCGTATCGACCACGGCAACCACAACGCTCTTCAACTCGGACGACTTTTCGGGAATGCCCAGCTTCTGCCACAGCGCCCGCGCATTCGAACCGCCCGGCGCCTCGGAGGTGGAAGACAGCTGCCACTGCTGGTCAAGCAGCGGATCGTTGGTCGCGGCCTCGGCAGAGTCGGCGGCGCGCGCTGCGCCGGCGGAAGGCTCCGGTCGAACGGAAGGCGCGCTTTCGGGGTCGCTGATCGTGCGCACGTAATCGGGCTCGGCGGCCACCACTCCCGGAGTCCCCGCCAGCTGACGCAGGAGATCCTCGGTCGTCATGGTATCGGACTGGATAAGAATCACCTGATCGGCAGGCGTTTCGCTTTCCGACAGCATGCGCGCTGCGGGCTCGGAGGCGCCTGATTCGTACGTGAACAGCGACTCCGCCGACCAAGAAGCAGCATCGTTCGAGTAGTTCGAGCGCGGAGCAACGGGAGCGAACTCGCTTGTTACACGAGCGAGCACGCGCCCAGGCGCATAATCGCCCGCCTGCAGCAGGTCGTCGATCGAACGCGCTTCGCTGCCGATGCCGACCATCGGGTTATCGCTCGGCGCTGAAGGGGGATCGGCAAACGCGGGGACCGCCGAACATGCAAGCACTGCGGCCAAAACGAGCGAAAAAAGTCGTCTCATGTGGTCCATCCCTCTGTGAAAGGCGAAGTCGGATGGTGCCATAGTAGCAAGAAGACCCCGCACGCGTAAGGCAAGCGCGCAGGCAATGTGCGAATATACCCCGATCGGCGCATATTTGAAGCAGACGAAGCAGGCGCGTCATCGCCTAAGCAGCTCGGCAGCGGCATCGGGATCCTGCGGGCTTGCCTATCGACGCCACGCGAAACGAGCCGCTTCTGCAAAGGAGCAAGCAGAAGCGGCCGTATATGGGAAAGCAATGTATGAATCAACCCTCTTGATAGCGAACGAATGTTTCACGTGAAACATTCGGGCGCGCAAGGTGAAGGAACTGGGAGCTAGGCGCGCGCTTCCCCGCCCTTCTTGCGAGCCGGAACCTGCTGGCCGGTAGCGGCCATGCGTTCCTCGTGCGTCATCGCAGCCAACTCGTGCACGCGAGCTACGTCCACGCCCAGCGCGTCGGCCAGACGGTCGCCGTACTCGGGATCGGCCTTGTAGCAGTGGGCCGCATGGCGCAAGCGAATGTTCTCGGTCACGCCGTTCATGTCGGCCGCCGTGTTCGCGATCAGCACGGCGCGCTGCGGCTCTTCCATCAGGCGATACAAGTCTCCCGGCTGATAGAAGGTGTCGTCGGTCGGGTCGTCCGCCGGATCCCATGCATCCATCGGCCCGAACAGGTCCATCGGCGGCTCGGCCGCGTCCGCCTGCTGCTGCCATTGGCCGTAACTGTTAGGCTCGTAGCCAATCGTGCTGCCGAAGTTGCCGTCCGTGCGCATGGCTCCATCGCGGTGGAACTCGGCATAGGGGCAGCGCGGCTTGTTCACCGGAATGTGGTTGTGGTTGACGCCCAGGCGGTAGCGCTGCGCGTCGCCGTATGCGAACAGGCGGCCCTGCAGCAGCTTGTCGGGCGACAGTCCAATGCCCGGCACCAAGTGCGTCGGCGCGAACGCGGCTTGCTCCACCTCGGCGAAGTAGTTCTGCGGGTTGCGATTCAGCTCGAGCGTGCCCACTTCGATAAGCGGGAATTCCTTCTGGCTCCACGTCTTCGTGATGTCGAACGGGTTCTCCTTGTAGTTCTTCGCCGTAGCTTCGTCCATGATCTGAACGCAGAAGCGCCAGCTGGGGAACTCGCCGCGCTCGATAGCGCCGAACAGGTCGCGCTGGTGGCTTTCGCGGTCGCCTGCGATAATTTGGCCGGCTTCTTCGTTGGTGAGGTTCTTGATGCCTTGGTTGGTCTTGAGGTGGAACTTCACCCACACACGCTGATTTTCCTCATTGATCAGGCTGAACGTATGACTGCCGAAACCGTGCATGTGGCGGTAGCTGGCCGGGATGCCGCGATCCGACATGACGATGGTCACCTGGTGCAGCGCTTCGGGCAAGCTGGACCAGAAATCCCAGTTGCTTTGGGCGGAGTGCATGTTGGTGTGCGGGTCGCGCTTCACCACGTGGTTGAGGTCGATGAACTTCTTAGGATCGCGCAGGAAGAACACCGGGGTGTTGTTGCCTACGAGATCCCAGTTGCCGTCGGGCGTGTAGAACTTCATGGCGAAGCCGCGAATATCGCGTTCGGCATCGGCCGCGCCGCGCTCGCCCGCCACTGTCGAGAAGCGCACGAACACCTCGGTTTCGGCTCCGGGCTGGAACACCTTCGCCTTCGTGTAGCGCGTGATGTCGCCGGTCACCTTGAACGTGCCGTACGCGCCCGACCCCTTCGCGTGCATGCGCCTCTCGGGGATAACCTCGCGATCGAAGTGCGCCAACTTCTCGATCATCCAGTTGTCCTGGAGCATCATGGGGCCGCGCTCTCCTGCGGTAAGCGTGTGGTTGTTGTCGGCGACGGGGTTTCCGACTTCGTTGGTAAGCCTGGTGGTATCGAACTGGTCGGTCATGGGAGGGCTCCTTCTTTTCTGGTTGAGAATCGCCTGTCTTGTTGCGACGATCTTACCAGGGTAGGAAGGATTGTTGCCCCTTAATGAGACAAATTCTTATTTACAACACAGTATCGAATTATGTACACCTGCGTACTGGCGAGCTACTTCCCTGCAGAAGGGTCCCCGCACATGCCCAGAAACAGCACCGCCCCTTGCTTGGATTTGATCTCGTACAAAAACGGGCGATCCAGGTTGAAATCCAGTTCGCCCACAACCGCAGGATCCGGAAGGGCTGACATGGCCATGATGTCGACCTTGGTGTACGCGCTGGCTTCGACGCCGTTTTCGTCAAGCCCGATGTGGCCCTCCTGCGCCACGCTTGATACGTACGCCGGGATGTCGGTAAGGTTCGAGAAATCCGCCTGATCGCTGAAAGCCCTGTTCACGCCAAGCTTTTTCAGCGATGAAACCAAGTCGTACGAGCTGTCGAAACTAAACTTCGGAACATGGTACGTTACGAACGCTTCTCCAGTCGAATCAGCCGTGAACGCCTCTTCGAGCGCGGCGGCATCGGCCAGCAAATCCCGAGCATGCACGCCCTGCGCCGGGAGCACGAACGTCATCTGGCTTCCGTCCGCAAAGCCCAAGCTTGCGCGCGTGTACGTATCGGTCGCGCGAATCTCCTGAGGTCCGTCAAGCCGTTGAACCATGAAATCCGCCGTCACTTTTCCGGTTTCGGCGTTGAACGTTTCGGGGGAAACGGATTCGGCATCGAATGCCCTTGACCACTCGCTTTTGAAATACACAGTGTTGATCAGGGAAATCAGCTGCTGACTCTCGCTTTTGAACTGCGGAGCCAGCGTTCCCTCGGTGTTATCGGCAACCCATTGCCCCATCGCCTTGTCCGCTTCGGGGGTGCCGAAATCCGTCTGGAACAACGATGCGTAGAATTGATCGCGCATGACGTCGACGAACCCTTGGTTGAATTCGGCGTCGGGGCTCATCCATACGGAGTTGGCCAGCTTGACGTTCGAGTATTGATCGGCGGCAAGCAGACGCAGCAAATTACCGCACTGCTGCGCGGTAACGTCGACGTTGTCCGCACCGAGCAAGGCCGCGATCTCGTCCTGCGTGCTGCCTGCGGCTCCCATTTGCGTCATCGCCAGAGCGTAGTAAAGGCTTGCGGGCGAGTAGTTCTCGTTTGCTTCGGACGCCTCCGCAAACACGGCAGGTGCGCTCCGGTAGGAGAACGTGCTCAAGTTATCGAGGAACGCCTGGTCAAGTTTGTTGTCTTCGAGAACTTTACTCTGAGCTTCATAGTCGTCGGCAGCGGGTTTTTGCGGAAGAGCGGCTTGCAGCACCGTTGCCACGCCGTCGTACGAAGACACAACGCCGCCGTTCGAGTTCGAGCATGCCGCCAAGACCGCGCCTGTTGTCAAAACCAACGCAAGCGCGCATGCGCCCTTGCGAAACAGCCTGTCATCCATCATGCAACCTCCTCGTATGCGAATTTCACGCGCGACATGTCGATGACCTGGGCGCATGGATTCCACCCTGCACCGTGCGCCCTTGAGGGGGCGGCGTATCGTCGCCTTGAACCATAACACGATCGTGCATCGAACTATGTCGGCGTTCGGCCAAAGAAATGCATCTGGGGTTTCGACCGCCACGATGGACGCAAGCGGGCGGGGACGGGGACGAGGGCGGGCAGCGGACGCGCACCCAGCAGTTTCGCAGCGTCGCCAAGCTTCTTGGGACGGGGACGAGGGTGGGCAGCGGACGCGCACCTGTTCGCAAAAAAGCAGCCGCGCACGACCTGCGTGCGCGGCTGCCCAGCGAAGAAGATCTGGAAAAGCAGACCTTTTCGCTGAAGGGAGGGAGGAGGGTAATTAGCTCTGAATATACGAAGCGGCACTCTGCCCGCCGATGCGCCCCCAGGTAAAGCAATTGGAAAGCGTGAATCCCATGTAGGCGGAATTGCAGCTTGCCTCGCCACCTACGAACAATCCGGGAATAATCTGTCCGTCAGCACGCAGGACCTCGGCTTTTTCGCTTCGAGCAACGCCGCCATACGTAATGATTTCGCACGGAACCACGGGAACAGCCACATACGGCGCAACCAGCTTAGTCGTGGGGAAGCCGCCAAACTCCTTGTCTACGCCAGCGTCAACCGCGGCATTGTATGCATCGATCGTAGCGGCAAGGGCGATCGGATCGACGCCCATGCTCTTCGCAAGCTCTGCGGCATCGGAGCCCTTCACGTACTCAAGACCTTCGCCGCGAACCACCTTGCCACCAGCAGCTGCAACCGTGGCCTCGTCGGATATCTCCCACACATACCCCGCACCGTCACGATGCATCTTGTCGAAAATAGGGCTGTTGAGATCTTGGCTCATGTACCCCTTGCTGGTCTCGTCAACAAATCGATTGCCGTCGGAGCCAACTAAAATCATGTTCGGGAGATTCGTGAACCCATTCAAGTTCGCACTGGCCGAGGTTCCCTCGTGTTCGCTCATGATGGTGTAATCCTTGAGGATGCACATCATGTGGTTTATGTGCGACAGAAGCGCCCCGGAATTTGATGCCGCCACCAAGCCATCGCCTTCGCAGTTAGGATGCCCTATGCCGAAAGTACCGGCTTTTTCGGGATCGAACCGAGCAGCCAGCTCGGCATTGTGGGCAAACCCGCCCGTTGCCAGCATAACCGCCTTTGCCTTGATGCGCCGCTGCTTGCCCTTGGACTCCACAACCGCGCCTTCAACGCGCCCTTCGGCATCCAGAAGCACTTCCACCAGCTTCGTGCCCTTCTCAACCTGCACGCCCAAATCGTCAAGACAAGCCGAGAAGGCAATCGCGAAACCGCCGCCCGCGCCGTCCACGTTATGCATCATCTGCAACGGCCCGTAGTAAATGTCTATCCTGTCAAGGAAAGAGACGCCCACACGATCTGCCAACCAGTCGATAGTCTTACCGCAATTCTCGACGGTGATTTTGGTCAACGCGGGATCCAGGCGATACGACGCATTGTTCATCAGGTTCGCGTACATCTGGTCAAACGTCAACTCGATGCCTTGTTCTTTCTGAAACTTGGTATCGTAGCCAGCGATCATGCCTTGAGACATGGCCGTAGTGCCGCCGATCATATCGCCCTTTTCAATAACAAGAACGTTTTCTGCTCCGTTGTCCTTCGCCTCTACCGCACACGCCAACCCACACCCGCCGGCACCGCACACCAAAAGATCAACCTCCTGATCCCAGGCAGCCGACGTGCTGGAGCCTCCTTGATCCGCCTGCGGAGCGCAGCCGGCCAATGCCCCCAAAGCCAAAACCGCGCTTCCAACGGCGGCGCTTCCAATGAAACTGCGTCGTGAAATCCCCTGCTGCATGATGCCCTCCATTCCGATCAAGACCGAGCGAGAAGCACTTCGTCTGCAAACCGCCGTCCTGACCACACCAATTCGTCTGTCGAAAACAAGCTCGCACAGCCCTTCGACAAACTCAGGTTAAAGTGCCCTCGAAGCCCGCACATCTCCCATTCTGGGTCGAATCCGCCGCTCAGCCCCTCCCTCATTTTGGGTTGAATACGCCCTCGCCCAACCTTTTCGGCCAAAACAGGGTTGGCACGAGCTCGATCCTGTCGCACAATGAATCGCGATCCAACAACACGACCAGGGAGGGGAGCGGTTGATGGACGACGTGCGTTCTAAACAGCGCCACCTTCTTGTCATGTGGTGCGCCCTTGGATTCTCGGCATTCAAAGCGGCCCAATCGGTCCTGTATTCAACGGCCGTGCTAACGTCCGACACAACCACTGTGCTTATTGCCGGCTTTGATTTCAGCGTTGCGTCGGCCCTGTTCGTGCTGCTGGCCGATACCCTCATCGTCATAGCTGCGCTGCGCGGGCGGCTGCCCGCAATGTCCGTGCCGATCGTTGTTCCCTCGGCGATTCTCGCAGCCGCAGCTTGCTTTTCGTTTGCCGGTGGTTTTTCCACGATGGATCCAGCGGTCTCTCTTCTGGTTCTTGCGCTGGCCCAAGGGATCTCCACCGCCATGCTGACCCTGGCCTGGGTAGAACTGTTCACCACCATGAAACCCGCCGACAGCATGAAGGCGCTTGCTTTCGCCATGCTGCTTGCATCTTTGGTTTCCTACGCTCTCCGGCACGCCCCCTCCCCTGTCATCCTGATCGCCGTTCTGGTTTTGCTGCTAGCAAACGTGGCCCTTTGCCGAAAGGCGAAATGCGAAGCGAACGCGGTGCCGCAAAACGAGCCTTCCCGCGGATCGGCGTCGCAGCTTGGAACCAACGCGACGCGCTCGTACCTGAAGGGATTTCTCTCGATCGGGGAGGGATTGCTGTCGCTCTTGGTGCTGGGATGCACCGTCGGAATCATCAACGGGTTCATGGTTGTGCAACATTACAACTTCGAAGGATCGTCCCTTGCCTCCTCCTTGGGAGTCATCGCCGCATCGGTCGCTTTCTTTGTCATGGCGTACGGATTCCCCAAGACGTTCAGCGCGTCGCGCGCGTACCGCGCGCTCTTCCCTCTTCTGACCGGAGTGCTGATTGTGTGGCCGTTCGCGAACTTCCAATACGGCTACTTCGTAAGCGCCGCGTTCGTAGCCGGCCATAGCCTGATATCGACGAGCGTCATGTTCCTGATCGTCCGCGAGTCTCACGAAAGCCGGTTGAACCCGTACGTGTTTATGGGAACGTCGGTCGTGCTTATTCGACTGGCATCGATGCTGGGGATCGTGGGCGGCTCGGCCATAGCGGGACTGGACATAAACCCGCCGTTCAAGACCATGCTCGTGTTTTGCATCGCCGTATACCTCCTTTCCCTTGCGCTGTTGTTCATGCTGCGCATCAGAAAACGCTCCGCCACAACGACCAGCAGCAACGATGCGGAAGGAAGCGCACCTTCTTCTACCGAGAACGGCTCGTTTTGCGCGACGGGACAAGAGATTTCCGTTCGATGCAAGCTAACGGATAGAGAGTCGGAAATACTGCTGCTACTTGCTCGCGGAAGAAGCAGCACGTACATCGGCGAGGCTCTGTACTTGTCCCCCAACACCGTTCGCGGACATATCAAGAACATCTATGCAAAACTGGAAGTGCACTCGAAGCAGGAGATCATCGACCTGTTCACCGATCAAGCGGAGTGAGTCCATCCCCGCGCGGACGCGGGCGGGACGGCGGATATAGAGCGGGGTGGTAGTTGCGGGCCGCCTCGCAGCGGCCGCGCTGCGGAAGCGCGAATCGGGACCCCCTGTGACAATTTCACGAGCGCAAGAAGCCGCCAATCGGCTGCATCCCAAAACGCGGCCATGCCTTTTGCCGACAAGGCGCTGCCGCAACCTGCCCGCGGAAGGCTCGAAAATGGCAGAGATTCCGAGGTTTGTGGCTTTTCGTGCGCGACGGCGCGCACAAAAAGGGAAGATAAAATCTGCGACCAGGCATTATGCGATTACTTGTTCGCTATAGATGGAATTTCTCGCGTTCAGGAGCCGCAAACCCCCCAATCTCTGCCAAAAAGCGTATGTCCGCTGTTAAAACGCGGCTTTTCCACGTCTAAAATTGTCACAGGTCCCGATTCGCGCCCAGATTTTTTTTGGGGGGCTCACCACGAGGTGCGCGATCCACGCGGGAGGGCGACGCCGCCGCACGCCACGCACGCGATCCGCAACCTGCGCGAACCCCGCGCGCGCCGCGCACCCCGCGCATCCCGCGACCTGCACGCAACTCGCACCCCCCCCACGCACCCCGCAACCTGCGCGCCCCGCACGCCAAGAGCGCCATGCCCGGCGCACGCAAAACGGGCCCCTCGAAAGGGGCCCGTCGGCATGTTCTATGCGGCGAAACTTACAGCGAGAAATCCTCGTCGCCGTTGAAGACGTCGAGCGCGTCCTCCACGGAGTAGTCGGCCAGCGTGATGGCGCTGATGGCCTTCGTCAAACGCACGGCCTCCGCCAGCGAGCGCTGGTGGATGTTGCGGCCGGTCGCGTTGCCGCAGGCACCGCCGATGTGAATCTGGTCGTGCAGCTGGGTCAGGAACGTCTCGGCGTCAACCGTCGAACCGCCCGCGCACACAAGGCCCGTGCGGCCGGCAGCCATGGCGGCAACCTTCAGAGCCTCGGCCGGAGTGCGGCCGTCTTCGGGCTTCGGCGGGTTCACCTTGACGAAATCGGCACCCAGGCACAGCGCCACGCCAGCGGCGCCGGCGATCAGATCCGGGTCCTTCTCTGCCGCGACGGCCTTGCCGCGCGGATAGATCCACAGCACTACCAGCATGCCGTTTGCGTGAGCCTGGGCGATCAGCTCGCCAGCCTCGGCCATCATGGTGGACTCGTACTCGCTGCCCAGGTACAGCGTGTAACCCAGACCCACGATGTTCACGCCAGCTTCGCGCATAGCCAGCACAGCATCCAGATCATGCAGCTGCGGCGAATAGGGATCGTCCTGCTTCACGCCAACGAGGTTGGTCTTGGAGTTCATCTTCACCAGGTAGTTGATCTCCGGATAATCGGCAGCATACTGCGCGATCAGGCCGCGCTGGCCAGCCAGCACGCCGCACACGCCCTGACGACCGATCTCGAAGAGGTGCTCCGGCTGAGCGTCGGCGATGTCGATGCCCTCGCCGTAGAAGTCGGCATTCAGATGCTCGACCTTCTGATCGCACGCGAACAGCATGAGACGACCCGTGCCACGGGTAGCCTTCATGTAGTTCTCAATGTACTCGTCACGGGATTCCGGCATGACGTCAGCCGGAACTCTCACCTGGTCACGAGTGATTTTGGGCATGATTTCCTCCTTATAGGATCCTTATTCGGGAAGGCGGTGCGCGAATTCCTGCGCTTAGGCCTTATCGATACCGCCATTCTAGCGAAAAAGAAAAGCCGCCCGCCCCTATTCATGGAAAAACCCCTGAACATTTGGACGAGCGGCGAAGCAATGCAACCGCGGGCAAACAGCGGACCGCCGATGCGCTAAAACCATTCCTTCTTATTGAGGACGTAGATCTGCTCGAACTGAGATTGCGACTTCGTCAAGTAAATGATGCCCTCGATGATAGCGATGACCCAGATCACCCAGCACGCAAGCGACAGCGTAAGGATTCCGCCCAAGATAGAAACTCCCAGCATGACGAAACCGGAAGTGTTGTACCCCAAGTAGAACTTGTGAATGCCCAACCATCCCAAGAAGATGGCCAGCAAACCGGCAGCCACATGATCCTTCGTAGCCACAACAGGCTGCGCGTACGGCTGCTGGTAGTACGGCTGCTGATACCCGTAATAGGGCTGCTGCGGCGGCACGGCGCCAGGACCGGCATGCGGCGTCTGGGGCGCAGCGTAACCAGGCTGCTGAGATGAGGACCCGCCATAAGAACCGCTCGCAGGCACCTGCGGTGCGGTTTGCGGTGCGCCGTAAGAAGGCTGCTGTGCGGGGACCCCGTACGGGGGGACCTGCGCACTCGAATACGGAACCCACTGGGGATTCTCGGACGCCGGGGACGCGGGAGGCTCCGGAGCAGACGGGGCGCTCTCCTGCTCGGCCGTCCCCATCGGCTCGACCGGCTCGGCTTCCTGGATCGTCTCGACTTCCTCAACTAAGACCGCGGATTCGTCGTCGGCCGAAGCGGTCGAGGCATCATCTGGGACGCAGGCCGAAGCCTCCACTGCAACCACGTCCACGACCTTGTCAACTTCGGCTTCCTGCTCAACAGGCTCTTCAACAGACGCCTCGGCGGCATCGAGCCCATCCGCCTTCTTCTCGTCGTTCGCTTCGGCAGCCAGCCGCGCTTTTGCCGCCTCAAGTTTTTCCTGGGCCGCCTTCAACTCGGCTTCCGCAGCAGCAACCGCGTCCTCGGCGCTGTTCAAAGGTTTTTTCTTGGTCATAGCGACCTCTTTCGTCCTGCGTTTCAACATCGTTGTTCTTCAACGTCATAGTAGAGCGCGACGTAACGTCGCAGAGGGTTCCGTCATAATATCGTTAACGTCCTCATAGTTTCTTAAGGTATGCGAAGCAGCCCGTGCCCGCAGACTCGAAAACGCCCGCCGCGCAGCGCAAGAGAACCGCTAGCGATTGCCCTTCGAGCGCTTCTCCAAAAAGCGCATGATGGGGTCGCGCAAAACAATGCCCAGCACGGCGATGGCACCGGCCACCACGAATATGATGGCGCTCTCCATGAAGCGCCCGTCCACCAGGCCGTCAGCCGCATACGTAGACACGATGATTCCGGGAATGCGCCCTATATTCGAAAGAATGAGAAACGTGCGCATGCGCATATCCGTCAGCGGCACCAAGTACGTGAACACGTCTTTGGGCAGGCCGGGAATCAGGAACAAGATGAACACGACGATGTTCAATTTGCCGGTCAACTCGAACCTGCGGAACTTATCCAAATACTGCGTGGGCACCATGCTTTGCACGAACGGCGCGCCCAGCTTGTGTACGAGCGAGAAAATGAAAGCGCTCGATATGACGCAACCCGTCAGGATGATCAGCCCGCCGATCCAAGGGCCGTACAGCATGCCAGCCGCAATCTGAACAACCTCGCCGGGGATGAACGCCACCACGATTTGAAGAAACTGAAGCCCTAGCAGAATAAGGAATCCAACCGGACCCGCGCCGCGCACGTCGTTTATGATGCGATCGATGCCGCCGGGTTCGAACACGTCGTGAACGTACGGCCACAGAAGCACGCAGATCAAAACCATGATCGCGAAGAACCCGATCAGGCCAACGAACTTGAAGATGTCGCCCTTCTCCATTTTATGGCCGCGCACAGTAACTTCCTGCTCGGCCTTCTCATGCAGCTCCTGCTTGCGCTCAGCCGCTTTCTGCTTCAGCTTTCCCGTATCAAACCGAGAGTCGTGATCTTCTGTATGATTGCCCATTTAATCCTCGTGACGTGCTTTGTCGAATTCATCCTTGAACTCCGCGAACATGTTCTTCTTGGGCGCGGGCTTCTTCGTAGGCTGCTTGGCCGGCTGCTTTTCGGCAACTGACGGAGAGGGGCTTGCCGTCTTTTCGATAGCGTTCTCTTGCTTGCTCGGCTTCGGGCCGCGCGCCTTGTCGTACTCATCCTTGAAATCGGAGAACATCGTCTTGGATTTCGCAATTTGCTTCCCGGTGGCGTAGGCGCCCTTGTTCACGGCTTCGCCCGTTTTCTTAGCCGCCTCGGAAGCAACCGGCTTCACCTTGTCGACGGTCGTATGAACCTTGTCCATCGCAACAGCCGTAGCCTGGCCCGCCTTTTCGGCAACTCCGCCCTCAGCTGCAAGATCTTTCACCTCGTCGGAAACCATGATGGCCCCCAGCACGACGTCGTCGGAAGCCACGCCTTCCTGCCCAACCTGCGCAAGGGCCGCTCCCATGCCGCGGCGAAAGCCTTTGATAAGGTCCGCCGAAACAGTGCGCTTGCCCAAGAGCGCGTTTGCAGTAGCGCCGGAATCGGTATCGAACGAAACAACCTCTCCCGTAATGCGGTTGAACGTGACGTTGCCCACCGTTCCGAACGCGTCGCCGCTTTCAGTCATCACGGGCAGGCCGATCCAGAGCACACATTCGTCCCAGTCGACGCCAAGCGCCTTGCAAGCAGCGCGATCCGTCGCCTCAGGGACGTTGCGAATGGAAATACGCCCATCCACCAGGTCGTATCCCTCTATGGACACGAACTTGTCCTTCCGTCGGAACATCCATAGAAGGTCGGGGCGCTTCACGATGAAGCCGACGCAGCGCTTTTCCTTCGGGTGAAACACGAAACGACGCACTTTGCCAATGCGCTTCGTGCCGTTCTTCCCGCCAATGACGCGAACCCCCGTGAGTTCGTCGGTCGTGATAAGTTTGCTTGCCATAACCTTCTTCTCCGCAACGATCGGGCGCACGGTGCGGCTTCTCCTCCGCAGTCCCGGCGCCTTCGCTACCATCTATATGTAAAAAGCGGTGCGCGGCGCGACCGTTTCCGACCGCTTGATCCGCGCAACCGCTTCACCTCGCCTATATCTCGCGTCGCTTTATTCGCCTGCGACCTTGTCGGCAGCATCCTGCGCCTTGTCAGCAGCGGCATCAACGGCCTCTTCTGCGGCGTCCTGCGCAGCGTCGACCACGTCATGGGCGGTATCCGCTGCAACCGGAATAGTCTCGGCGGCAGTTGCCTGAGCCTCTTCCGCGTTCTTTGCTACCTGGGATGCAATGCGCTGACGAGCAGCTTCGATCTTGTCGCGAAGCTCGTCGTTTTTCTGAGAGAACGCGGGCTTGATGTTGTCGGCAGCCTCCTGCACGCGAGCGCTGGCCTGGCCGTACAGCTCCTGGCTTTTCGCCTGCGCGTCCTGAGCGAACTGCTGGCCCTTGCTGGCAACATCCTGGTACACATGCTGAACGTTGCCGGCAGCCTGGGTGCCGAACTCCTGAGCCTCGCCCCATGCGGCGTTCACCTTATCGGTCACAAGAGCACGCGTCTCCTGGCCCGAACGGGGAGCGTACAGCAGCGCGATCACAGCGCCAGCGAGTCCGCCAGCGAGAAAAACTCCGAATTTGTTGCCCATAACGGCCTCCTTTTGGACGTTTGTCTGTGCAACTATTATAGGCGCACCCTTACCCGCCCGGATAGGAAAACATCAGCGCTCTATTATTCGGTTGCCGGTTTGTTGAGTGGCGAAGGCGGATGCAGCAAAAGAGCAGGCTGGCGAAACGAAAAAGGGAAGCCACCCGGACTCCCCTTTTGGCTGAACTGTAGAAAAACGCTCCGTCGTCTTGCTTGCCTACCCTGTTCCGCGCTATCGAGCAAGCGCGTTGTTGACCAGCTCGTCAAGCACAGCCGGAAGCGAAAGCCCTGCTGCGGCGCACGAGGCGGGGAACAAGGACGACTCCGCCATGCCCGGAGACACGTTCACTTCGAATACGCGCGCCTGAGCACCGTCCCAGATGAGGTCGATGCGGGCAAGGTCGCGCACGTTGTAGGCCCGATACACCTCGAGGGCCGCACGCTCTATTTCCGCACGAATGGCATGAGCCTCCGCCTCGTCCTGCGAAAGAGAGGCAGGGCGCACAGGCGCGAAATACTCGACCGCGCCGGGAGTCATGCGAGCTTCGGTGTCGAACATGCCGCTCTTCGCAACGATCTCGACCGGCGGCAAGGCGTACGCATCCCAGCCGTTGCCCAGCACGGACACGGCCATCTCGACGCCTTCGACCCACTGTTCGATGACCACAGCCTCGTCAAACGACAGCGCGTCCAAGATAGCCTCGCCCAGCTGATCCACCGAATCCACGCGATGCACGCCCATGGCGGACCCGCCGTGAGCAGGCTTGACCGCCACCGGATAGCCGCCGATCACGCGGTCTTCCACCAGGTCGAGCGCCGTTGCAGCGCCCATGCTCTTGAATGCGTCGCGAGCGATGTAAAGGCCCTGCGGCCATGAAGCAACCGGAGCATCGCCGGTGATGGCGCGATACGTGGCCATCTCCGAATGCAGCGAGTCCTTGTTCCAGGTGCGCTGGCACACGCTAGCCGGGGAGCCCACGAAGGGAATGCCCACGAATTCGAGCAAGCTTTGAATGGTACCGTCCTCGCCGTGCTTTCCGTGCAGCGCGCTGTAGCATACGTCGGGGCGCTCGCTTCGAAGCGTGGGAACCAGGTCGGACGTGGTGTCCAAAGGAACCACCTTGTGGCCAGCTTCCTCAAGAGCTGCGCACACATGCTTGCCGCTGGCCAGGGAAAACTCGCGCTCGAACGAAGCGCCGCCCATCAAAACTGCTACTTTCAGGCCCATGTTTGCTCCTACAATCGGTTCTCAAAATCACTGGTGCGCCAACGTTGCAAGGGCGTCAGTCCGTCGGCTGGCTGGCAGACGGAGCCTGGATGGCGCCGGCCTCCAGGAATGCACGGTACAGCTCCAAACGATCCTCGATCACGTGAGCCAAGCGGCGAACAGCCTCCGCGATGTTCTCGGGGCTTTCGAAGCTGAAGTTGATGCGCATGGAATTCTTGCCCGCAACCGCGCCCGGGAAGAAGCTGTCTCCCGGCACGTACGTCACGCCCGCTTCCAGCGCCTCGCTCAGCATGCTGCCGGTATCGAAGTAATCGGGAAGCGTCACCCACACGAAAAAGCCGCCTTCGGGACGCGTCCACGAGGCCTCCGGCGGGAAATACTCTTCAAGCGCAGACAGCATCGCGTCGCGACGCACATGGTACGTCTGCACGAACTTCTGCAGCGTTTTTTGCCACGGGGTATCGGTGAAGTAATGCTCTACGACCACCTGATCGAACGAGCTTCCGCACAGGTCGGTCCCCTGCTTGACCAGGTTGACTTTCGCCAGCACGTCCCGCGGCGCCACGATCCATCCCGTGCGCAACCCCGGAGCGAACACCTTGGAAATGGTTCCCAGGTACACCACGCGATCATCCATGGCCTTGAGCGGAACCATGTGGCCCCCGTCATAGCGCAAGCGCCCGTACGGGTCGTCCTCGACCACCATGAAACCGTATTCGTCGGCCAATTCCAGCAAACGCTTTCGGCGCACGGCCGACATGGTCACGCCGCCGGGGTTCTGGAAATTGGGAATGGTGTAGCAGAACTTGAGGCGCGGATTGCCCTTGCCGATACGCTTCAGCTCGACTTCCAGCAGATCCGTGCGCATGCCTTCTTCGTCGAACGCGATGCAGCGAACGTCCGGCTCGTACGCGCTGAACGCCTGAAGCGCGCCCAGGTACGTGGGACCTTCGGCCAAGATGATGTCGCCCGGATTGATGAACGCTTTGGAAATGAGGTCAAGCGCCTCTTGCGCACCGGACGTGATCAGGATGTTCTCAGGCTTGGCTCGCACGCCTATATCGCGCATGAGATCGCAGAACACCTGCTTCGTCTCTTTGCGACCATCGGTTGCGCCGTACTGCAAGGCAACGGAGCGCTGGTCATCGCATGCGGCGCGCACGGCCTTCTTGATGGAAGCCTGGGGCAGCAGCGATACATCGGGCATGCCGCCCGACAGGCTGATGACATCGGGGCGCGTAGCAGCCGCGAACAGGTCGCGCACGGCGGACGATCGCATTTTCTTGACGCGATCGGCTATCTTGTCATCAGTTTGGTCAAATGTCAGATGAGCTGTAGTCATGGGGTCAGGGTACCACCGTCTCGTTCAGAAAACGGGCCGCGTCGCGAAAAGCCCGCAAAGCAACCAAATCGTCGGTGAAGCTCACTTCGATCCGCGCTCGGCCCGCGAATTCGTCCGTCCACTCGGTTGTCCCGACAAACACCGGCCCGACGTCGGTCGACGCATTGGACGGCTTCTGGACGGCAGCCGACTGAGCCTGCTCGTCGATGACCAAATGCTCCAGAAGGTGCGGGATCGACGTGCAGTTCATGACGTCCGCGAACGTGTCGCCCGCATCGTTCACGCACGCATGACGCGGAAGGTTCGGGTATGCCCGACACACGCAAGTCATGAGCGCCGGCGAGGTCATACGCGGCGATCCCGGCGCCAGCAGCACGTCGCATACAACGCGATCGGCCCGAACGGTCAAGCGCTCAAGGGAAAGCTTGGGAGCGCGAAAAGGGCCGGAAGACGACAGGGGCGCTGCATCGCGACCGCAGTGAATCCGAGAACTAGACATCGCGCACATCGAAAAGCTGCGAAGGGGCAGCGGTTTCAGGATCAACCGGGCTCGAGGTGCCGGTCGAGTTTGCGCCTTCGACCGAAGGGGCTCCTTCGGCAGCGCCCGCCTCATCGGCGGATGCCGCTCCTTCGGCAGCGCGCGCGTCCGCATCGCCGGATGCACCCTCGCCTCCGTTCGCATCTGCGTCCTGGCTCGCAGCAGAGTCTTCGCCCGAAGCAACGGGAGCTCCTTCGCGCGGGGAAGCCGAAGCGTCGCCCGACAAACGATCGAGCACCGTCACGTTTTCGCCTGGCGTCGGACTCTCGGCAGGCTGGTCCTGCAACGAGCGCAACGCCTGATCAAACATCCAACCGATATCGTCGATCAGCGTGGAGAACCACGTGTACTCTTTTCCGTCGGTGATGACCAGCTGGGACCGATCGAGCGAAAAACGATAGCGGCCCTCGCCCTGCATGTTCCCGAAGGTAAACGAGATGGTCTTGGCGCCCGTATCCAAAGTATAGGCGTACGACACATCGGGAGTAAGCTTGATGGTTTGGCCGTCAATAACGACGACCGCCGTAGAGCCGGGCGTACGCCATTCGCCCTGAAACTCGGCCGCATCGTTGTAACGCAGCCATCGATCCCACGAAAATACGCCAACGATCAGCACCAATACTGCCAAAACAGACAACGCCGCAACCGCCGGCCAGCGAAGCTTGAACGACTTCGTCGTCTTCGCCTTCTTGCGCTGACTCCCAATCCGATCGGAAGCGTCGGCGGGATCGCCTTCGTTCGAAAGCTTGGCGCCCGGCTGGGCATACGCCTGTGCGCCGGACTTGTACACAGGCTTGGGGGCAGATTTGGGGACGCTTTGGGAAGCCGATGCCTGCGCGGGACGGCCGGCTTCCTTGGAGGCAGGCACCGCAGTCCGAGCATCGTGGGCGGACGCAGGCGTCGACGAAGAGGCTGCGGGATCCGACGTCGGAGCCGACGTCGGAGCAGCTTTCGAAACCGGGGCGGCTTTCGGAGCCGAAACGGATTTCGCGGCGGGCTTGGCAACCGGCTTGCCGGCAGCCTTGACCGAGGGCTTGCCCTTCACGCGCTTCGGCTTGCGCGGCGTAGGGGTTTTGGCCGCCGCATCCTTGCCGGCGGGTTTCTTGGCGGACGGCGTCTTCGGCGCCTGCTCTTTGGCGGATCGATCATCCGCCGCCTCAACTTTTTTCGGCGCAACGCGGCGCGCGGGTTCTTCAACCCGCGCGACCTTGCCGGTATCTCCCGGCTTTTTCTTCGATTCAACGGTGCGCTTGCGTTTCGTTACCACGCTTGCGTTACTCCTCTACAACGCCTGGAAATTGCTATTCCGGCGCAATGACCTCAACGCCGCCCATATAGGGAACCAGCACGTCGGGAACCTTGATGGTGCCGTCGGGCTGCTGATAGTTCTCGATGATGGCGGCCATGGTGCGACCCACTGCCAAGCCGGAACCGTTCAGCGTGTGCAGGTAGCGCGCACCCTTGAAGTTCTCGGGATCGCGGTACTTGATGTTCGCCCGGCGCGCCTGGAAGTCGACGCAGTTCGAGCAGGAGGATATCTCTTTGTAGCCGTTGTAGCTGGGCAGCCACACCTCAAGGTCGTACGTCTTGGCGGCGGAGAAGCCGATGTCGCCCGTGCACAGGCTGATCACGCGATACGGCAGTTCCAGCTTCTGCAGGATATGCTCGGCATCGGCAACCATGCCCTCAAGCTCGTCGAAGCTTTCCTCGGGTTTCGCGAACTTCACCATTTCCACCTTGCTGAACTGATGCACGCGAATGATTCCGCGCGTATCGCGACCCGCGCTGCCCGCCTCTTCGCGGAAGCACGGCGTGAACGCGCAGTAATGCAAGGGAAGCTGGTCGGCGTCGAGCACTTCGCCCGCATGGATGTTGGTCAGCTGCACCTCGGCCGTGGGGATGAGGTACAGGCCGTTCGTGGTCTTGAACAGGTCCTCTTCAAACTTCGGAAGCTGACCCGTGCCCGTAAGCGTGGTGCCGTTCGCCATAGCCGGGCACCACCATTCCTTGTAACCGCGGCTGGCATGCGTGTCGGCCATGAAGTTGATGAGCGAGCGCTCCAGGCGAGCACCCAGGCCGCCCAGCAGGTAGAAGCGGCTCTTGGCCAGCTTCACGCCACGCTCGAAGTCGATGATTCCCAGTTCAGGACCAAGGTCCCAGTGCGGCTTCGCCTCGATGCCTTCAGCGGCGAAATCGCGAGGCGTGCCCCAGCGGCGCACCTCGGGGTTGTCGTCTTCGCTCTGGCCTACGGGCGTGGAGTCGGCCGGCATGTTGGGCGTGCGCATCATGAGCTCGCGCAGGTCGGCGTCGGCGGCTTCGCGCTCTTTGCCGATGGAGGCGATCTCTTCGTTGATGGCGCGTACGCGCTCCTTCGCGGCTTCGGCCTCGTCCTTCTGGCCTGCGGCCATCATGGCCCCGATAGATTTGGATGCGGCATTACGCTCGGCCTGCAGCGCTTCTTCCTTCGCGATGGCCGCGCGGCGCGTTTCGTCAAGCTGAGAGAAGCGCGACGCATCCCATGAAGCATTGCGGTTCTTCATCGCTTCAGCGACCGCTTCCTGGTTGTCGCGGACAAACTTGATGTCGAGCATGGTAGCGCTCCTTCTTGGTTGGATACGATAATTGGACCAGTATACCTCACGCCCGGCGCAGCTTGCCGGTCCTTCACGCCGTTGGCATGTTCGGCCCGCCTTCGAGCCCGGATGCCCGATCTCCCAGCCGTGCGCCGAGGGCTTGCGCGACCCGGCCGCATGTCCGCGTGCTTGCGCGACCCGGCCGCATGTCCGCGAGCCGCACACGCCGACGTCCTGGCACGCGCCCGCGAGCTGCCTGCCCGAGCGACCCGGCCGCATGCCCGCGCGACCCGGACGCGCCCGCAAACCGCACGCCCCGGCGCGCTGTCAAAATGAGCGAGTTTTGCTGGTCCTCAAACCAGGATAAAAGCCCCTAGCAGCTTTGTGACCTGGTGCGATGTAAAACGCCTTCGAGAAGAAACCCTCTCGAAGGCGGAAAATCGCCGCAAAACTCGTTCTTTTCGGCAGCGCACCGGGGCACACGACACCCGCGGCAGCGCACCGGGGCGCACGGCACCCGCAGCAGCACGCGGCAGCGCACCGGGGCGCACGACACCTGCGGCAGCGCACCGCAGCAGCACGCGGCAGCGCGTCAGGGCGCACGGCACCCGCGGCGGCGCGCCGGGGCGCACGGCGGAAAAGCGGACTAGCGGCGCTTGCGCGTGTACTCCACGATGGTAGACAGAACGCGGCGAACCTCGATGGGCTTGGAAAGGTGCGCGTCCATGCCGCTGGCAAGCGACGCGTTCACGTCCTCGGAAAACGCATTCGCCGACATAGCCACAATAGCCACGGTACGCGCGTCCTCGCGATCAAGGGCACGGATGCAACGTGTGGCATCGTAGCCGTTCATCTTGGGCATCTGCACATCCATGAGCACCACGTCGTAATGCCCCACGTCAGACGCCTCGAACAGGGCACATGCCTCCTCGCCGTCCCGTGCGCGTTCGATAGAAAGACCCTCTGCCGCCAAAAGCTCGCAAGCGATTTCCGCATTCAGATCGTTGTCTTCGGCAATCAGCACGCGCAGCCCTTCGAGCTCGCTGCGCTCGATGGCGCGAGGGGCGGAAAGCGTCGCAAGGGAAAGCGACCCCTTTTCGTCGGGAGCATCGCTGCGAGGGGTCGAAGGCCCGTTAGAGCCACGGTCACGCGCGTCGTCTTCAAACGACTTGAGCTCGGCCTCGAACGCGATTCGCAAACTCAACGTAACCGTGAATGTCGTGCCCTTCCCTATAGCGGAGTCAACCTCGATCGATCCGCCCATCATGGTTACGACATTCTTGACGATGGACATGCCCAGCCCCGTGCCCTGCTCGTGCGAACGGCCCTCCATGACGAACGGCTCGAACATGCGCTCGACGAATTCTTCCGACATGCCGATGCCGTCATCAGACACCACGAACACCACCTGACGATACCCCATGACCGGAGCAGCGGCGGCGTTCGTTTCAAGCTTCACGTGGCCGCCCTCGGGCGTGTACTTGACGGAGTTCGACAAAAGGTTGATCAGGAGTTGCTTCAAACGCACCGTGTCGCCCACGTACACGGCGTCCGCACAAGCAGGCCCGCGCACCGCAAGCTCCTGGCTGCGCTGCTCGCACTGCGGGCGAATAACTTCCTCCACATGATCGAGCAGGTCGGCTAGACGGAAGGGATCGCTGGCAAGGGTCATCTTCCCGTTCTCGATCTTCGAAAGGTCCAGAACGTCGTTGATCAAGCCCAGCAAATGATCCGACGCCGTACCGATCTTGGCAAGGTTCACGCGCATTTTCTCGGGATCGTCCACGTTGCCGCGCGCAATCTGGAGCATGCCGATAATCACGTTCATAGGCGTGCGAATCTCATGCGACATGCGCGAAAGAAAATCAGATTTTGCCTGGTTGGCGGCTTCTGCAGCATTCATGGCATCCTTCATGGACAGCTGAATCTGCTTGTCGGGCGTGGAGTCCCGCAAAACGATAAGCACCTGCTGCTTGCCCTCGAACACCAGCGGCCGAACCGAATAGGCAACCCAGCGGGCAGAGCCTGTGCGCGTACTGCGAAACGAGAATTCGCCGTGCTCGAATTCGTCGACCAGCCCTTTTCTGATTCGGCTGAACAGATCGACTCCTTTTTCGGAAAGCCCCATCTCGCTTGCCAAGCGCTCGTTTTTCAGGAAATCGTCCAGCGCGTAGCCGATGATGTCCGCCGATTTCGCCACGATAGGCGTAACCTGGCGATCCTCGGGATGGTACAGGTTAACGGCAAGGTCCACGCTGTCGGAAAGCGCGCGGTACAGCTGGGCCATCATGGCAACGTTTCGCTCGCGCACCCGGCGGCGATACGCGGCGAACACCATGAAGCCCGCCACGATAAGGCACACCATGACAATTCCGAACACCGCCTGGAACGTGGTGGTGACCACCGCCGCTTCGGCGCGCACGTTTTCGACCGGCACCACGCTGCACACGTACCAGGGGCCTTTGCTTACCGGAGCGACGCACACGTACGAGACCTTGCCGTCAACCGGCGCGGTAACCAAACCGCTTGAGCGGTCGTACACGATATTGAACAGGCCCTCCAGGTCGCTTCCCTGCCGAGCCTGAAGCGACAAAAGAGCGTTGTTCAAACTTTCCGGAGATGCAAGAGACAGGGGCTCTTCGTACCGAGAAGCCTCATCCAGAAACTCGTACAGATTGGCCTCGGGAGGCAGAACGGTTTTGGTTTTGTCGGCGGGAGGAACCAGGATCTCGCCCGTGTCGGCCTGGAACAGAATAAAGTAGCCGCGCCCGTCGAACATGTCCAGATGCTCGGGCATGGCGAACAGGCTCAATGGAATCTGCGCATACAGCGCGCCCACCTGCTGGCCGTCGATGTACAGCGGGCGCTGCACCGTGCGCACGCGAACGCCGTCCTGGGTTGTGAAGGTTCCGGAATACGACGGGTCGCCCTGGGACAAGGCCGTTTCAGGCCCTTCGATCTGATCGACGCTGAACGGCGAGCCGTCGCTTTCCACGCCCGTGCCGTCCATGCCCGCGAAGGCGGCGCCCGCCAAGCCCAAGCGCTCCTGCAACGCCGAAAGAGCCGGAAGAAGAGCCTGCGGATCGGACGACTGCACGGTAAACGCGCCGATCGCGTCCTCCATCATGACCGCGCGATCGGACACGTTTCCCGCAGCCTGCTCGGTGAAGGTGACCACTTGCTGCTCGGCGCTTTCGTTGAGCTTCTGATCGATGAACGCGGTCAGGCTGAACACGGCCACGATCACAAGGAGGACGGCCGCAACAGAGACAGCCGTCGCAATTGCGCGGCGCTCTCCCTTCCCCCTGTTCACAGCCGACATGCACACGCCCTTCTTTGATGAGCGAAAAGAATAAAGGAATCTCGGAACCAACCCATATCGGAATCGGTTGGGCATAGTATACTCTAACGCTGGAGTGCAAACCTTCCGCGGCGACAGCGATCGCCACGGGCAGAACAACGAGGTAATCATGGATTTCGGTGCGTTGTACCACTTTCTTTTCGAAACGTACGCCGGCATTGGATGCCTGGTGGGCGCAGGACTTGTCATCAGCCTTATCGCGTGCATCATCATGGAACGCCGTACGCGCAAAACGTTCGTCAACCGGGAACCCGGTGAAGACGATTGGTCGTTTTTCGACGACGATGACGAGGACGAAAGCAAGTAATCCGTCGTTTTCGACCCGTCAACCGATCCGCATAGCTTCACCATAGGCATGGAGGCTCAGTGGCTGCACGCAGCCCGAAGCGCTCTTGTCTGACGGCGAAACTCGAACAGGAAGGTCCATCCATGTCAGAGTCCGATACGTATCTGTACCGTCGCGAAGGCGACTACATTCCTCGCGTTGCCGCCGTGCACGATTTATGCGGCTACGGCAAATGCTCGCTCGGCGTGGCCATCCCCGTGCTGTCCGCGGCCGGATGCGACGTATGCCCCGTTCCGACGGGGCTGTTTTCATCCCACACGGCTTTTCCGGGTTGGTACATGCACGACACCACCGAAATGCTGGAAGACTACCTGGGTGCCTGGGAAAAGATCGGCGTGGAAATAGATGCCGTGTACTCGGGCTTTCTAGGCGCGCCGGAGCAGGTCGACCGCATTCGGGACCTGTACGCCATGTATCCCAACGCGCTGCGCGTGGTCGATCCCGTCATGGCCGACCACGGTAAGGTTTACCCCACGTACACGCCGGAGCTTTGCGCCGCCATGGCCGAGCTGGCGTGCGGAGCGGACATCCTGACCCCCAACCTGACCGAAGCGGCCATCATCTTGGGCGAAGAGTGGCGCGGCACCGACATTTCGGACGACGAAGCCAAGCGCATGATCGACGCGCTGGTGGCGAAGGGCGCGAAGCACGTTGTGCTGAAGGGCATTCAGCGCGAAGGGGAAACCTGCATACGCAACTTCGTGGGCGGAGCAGACTGCGATACGGTGGAAGTGCGCAACGAGTACCTTCCCTACATGCTGCACGGAACGGGCGACCTGTACGCTTCGTGCCTGCTGGCAGCCGTTATGGCTGGTCGCAGCCTGGCCGAAGCAGTTGCGTTCGCCGGCGACTTCGTGCACGACGCCATGATCGTCAGCGCGAAGCAGCCCGAATTCAAAGACCGGGGCGTCAGCTTCGAGCCCCTGTTGGGAAAGGTTTGCGGGCTTCTGTAAAACCAGGGCAGAGCGAGGCGAGGGACGCAAGGGGGCAGGGTCATTCACGACCCTGCCCCCTTGTTCTATCCCTGCAACTCTCGAACTATATGACGGGTGCCGATAAAGGCTACGCCCACAATCCCGGCAAGTACGAACATCGACACGCTTGCTGCGTTGCAGCGTGCGGCGGCAAGCGACTCCACAACAACCTTTTCGTCGCCGCCTTCGACACCTGATCGAACGGCAAACTCCTCGTACGTGGCGTCGTCGCAGAACGAAATCTCTTCCTGGACCATAACGGCCGCAGAACCCACGGCGTCTCCCTCAAGCGCGCTCAATTCAGCAGAAGCGCCAACCTGCATCGTCACGAGCAGTAAAGACCCCATGATCGCCGTCCCGAGCGCCATGCCTACGTTACGCGCCGTGCCCTGAATGCCGCCCGATTGTTGAGCGGCAACGGGATCGACTACCGAAGCCACCGCATTGTTCGCCTGAGAATTGACAACGCCCAGCCCAGCTCCAACCAACGAAGTGGCGAAGAACAGCAGCGGCGTTACGCCGTGCGGCTCAAACGAAAGTGCCATGCTGCACGCACCCGCGATAATCAAGCCGTACCCAACGCGAATGACCAAGCGAGGGCGAGTTTTCTTCACGAGCTTTGGCACCAGCATGGCGCACAAGAGCATGGGGATGCCCGAAAGCAGCGAGAGCAAGCCCGTCTGAAGCGCGCTGAATCCAGCTACAAGCTGCAGGTACGGCGTCACGATGATTCCCTGAGCCCCCATGCAAAACAACGGCACCCCCACCGCGAGCAATCCTGCGCGGACGCACGGCGCATCCACGAACGCGCGGGGCAGCAATGCGGCCTTTCCCTGGGACTCTCGTCTGCGCTCGAACAGCACCAAGCAAGTAAGCAGGCACAAACCTGTAGCTATCGCAGGCAGCGTAGGGGCAATCCCTCCAATAGTGAAGGGACATTCCGACAACGGCTCGACGAACCCCCACGAAGACACGCGCGCGATGCCGAACAACAAGAAAGCCAAACCGCTAGCTGCCAGCACAATACCGCCCACATCAATGCTCATGGAAGCATCCGGTTTCGAAAGGTTCGGAAGCAAGCGCGTGCAAACAAGCACGATCGCGAAATAAGCCGCGATCACGCCGAACGTTACGCGGAATCCCGCAGTATCAAGCAGAAGACCAAAAGGGATGGGAACCAAAGCGGAAACAGCCGATGCAGCAGCCACGAATCCGAATGCAGTCGCCCGAGCGCGGCCCTCGTACAATGCGGGAATCAAGCCAAGCACCGACGGCGTGATGAAACTTGCGCCCAAACCGACGATCGAGCGCCCTCCCCAAGTGAACACGCCCATATTCGGAGAAAGCGCTACTACAATCTCTCCCAAGATAGCCAGAACCAAGCCGATGCGCAGCGTCTTGCGCCATCCGACAACCACCCCCACCATGCCTCCAGCGATCATGAACGATCCCGCTATAAGGGAGTAAGCGAGGTTTGCCATCTGCACATCGGCAACGGTCGCCCCAAGCGCGCCAACCAGCTGCTGTACGGCAATGCCAAGCGCAGCGTTGTCGCTTGACGTTCCAATTTGAGCAAGAACGATAACCACAAGAGGAGCTACAAGAAACGGCGCTCCTTCGACCCTATCCGCAGCTCGAACACGAGAGTTATTCCCCAATGCCACGTCAGCACCCCCTGCTATCTGCTGGCTGAACACGTCGCTCAACCCATTGTACCCACGCCTTTTCGCGCCTTCTGTAGAAGAATTACCGCATCTTCGGTAAAATTGATGTGTCGGTGCACCCGCACCCTCGCATCAGCCAGACGGACAGAACACCGAAGAAGGACCGCCATGAACGTGCGTCAAAGCATGCTGCTGAATCACCTGCTGTATCTTGATCACTACACGCCCGTTGAAGAGCTGGCGCGCATCATCAGCTGTTCGGAAAAAACCGTGCGCACCGACGCAAAGGTCGTAAACGAGCACCTTGCACACGCCGGATTCGCTTCGCGCATACGCAGCAAGCGCGGCAACGGCATCCGCATGGCCCTCGCACGCGGCGAGCAAAGTCGTCTTGAAGCCATGGTCGCCGACAACGCCATCGAAATGAGACCTCGCCTGGAGCGGTTTTACCGCGGGATTCTCCTTATAACCTGCTCGCCAAAGGCTTTTACCGTAGACTCCCTTGCGCACAGCCTGTTTACGAACAAGCAGCAACTTCAAATGGACATGAAATGGTGGAGCTTCATGCTGAAGTCGTTTCGATTGTCCATCCGCAAGAAAGACAGGCTCAGCATCGAAGGATCCGAGGTTGCGATACGGTTCTTTATAGAGTACTTTTTCTACAAGCTTGACCGACGCATGATGCAAAACCGCATCGAGCCAACGTTCATGGGGCAAGATGCGCGCTTTTTGCAGACCGTAGCCGATGAGGCCGAGCAGGAAATGGGGCTGCAACTTTCGAAGAACTCACGGCAGCAAACGTCGTTCTACCTCAAAGTGATGTGCGCCCGCTTGAGGCTTGGCCACACGCTCAACGAGTCATCCGAGTTCAAAGCAGCCCATCCCCAACTTGCTCGCAAGCTGAAAACCCGGTTCGAGCGGCACCTGGGAATGCCCGTCAACGACCACGAGATAGCGCTGGCATCCAACCTGTTCTCCTGCGGCACCTGGCAATGGAGCAGGCGAAACATTGAAGAGTACGAGCCAGCCCCTCGCACCATCGAGGCGGTAGAGCGCATTGAAAGAACCTTCGAGCAGCGTTTCGGGCAAGCGCCCGACCACGCGCTGCGCCAACGACTGCTCGTACTGACAGACGGCGCCCTTTTAAGGAAATCCTGCAACCTCTCCATTCCCGGACCCATCGAACACGTAGTGAAATACGACAACATGGACGGCTTTCTGCTGCTATCCGAAGCATTGCACGACGCACCTGAATTGCAAGACTTCAATGTCTTTGGGGCCGACTACACCCGCATCATCATGGCATTGCTCGAATACCTTGACCACGTGCATACCGAGCGCGTGTTCCGCGTGGGCCTTGTGGTGAATGCAGGGGTCGAGCAGGCAGCGTACGGCAAATACCGCATCGAGAAGCTTGCATCCAAAATCAGAATCGTAGACGTAATTACGGAAAACGATGTGGAGCAGTCCCCCGCTGAATCGACAGCGCTATCCAGTCGCTTCGACTTCCTTATATCGTTCGAGCCACTGGATAGCACGTTCCCCACGATCACCGTTTCCGAGGCCATCGACGAGCAGGACATCATGCGCATCATGACATCCATCCCCATGCTCAATAACGACCTTGAAACGCAGCTGCACTGTATAGAGGTCGACGCTGTTACGCAAGCAGACGACATGAGGGAGTTGGCCCATGAGGTGCACCGGGAGCTGGCGGATCGGAAAATTCTCGACATGAAGAACGAGCAGTTTGCAAGATTGTTCGAGGCATCGTTCTTTGCTTCGGGGTCTACCCTGGTTCTTCCCTTGTTCAGCTCCAAAGTGCTCTCGACCTGCGCAGTGTTCTTTCCTGTGGACAACTTCAATTTGATCGGTGCGCTTGTAAAGACGGTGGCGGTACTGTTGGTTTCGGAAAACGATCGCAGCGCCGTATCTTCGTTAACCGAGCAGTTCAAGCGAATACTCACCGAACGCCAGGTTTCCCAAGATGCCTTGACGGCATATTTCCCCGCCTAACCTCCCCGCTACGCAGCGAGCCCGCACGG
Organism: Paraeggerthella hominis; assembly: GCF_021044775.1. Taxonomy (NCBI): domain Bacteria; kingdom Bacillati; phylum Actinomycetota; class Coriobacteriia; order Eggerthellales; family Eggerthellaceae; genus Paraeggerthella; species Paraeggerthella hominis. The sequence continues at coordinate 355,984 of NZ_JAJNOQ010000002.1, read as the reverse complement.
AATCGTGCGGGCTCCAGGAGGTAAAACGGGCTTTGGGGCAAAACCCGTTTTCGGCATTGCGTGCCGCGCGGAACGAAAGATTACGCGCAGCGGTAAACCGACGTGCCTTCTTTGATGGTTTCGAGAACCTTTATGGAACGGATGTCCATCGGATCCACCTTGAGCGGATTCGCATCAAGAATGACCAGGTCGGCAAGCTTTCCCACCTCAAGCGTACCCTTGCGGTCTTCTTCACCGTATTGGTACGCACCGTTTATGGTGATAGCTTTCAGCCCATCGAAAACGTCGATTTTCTGGCTTTCATCCAGTTGGACGCCGGCTTTCGTGATGCGATTGACCGCGCACCAGACGGTTTCCAGCATCTTCGGGGGAACAACGGGCACGTCGGTATGGAACGTGAACGGAAGGCCCGCGTCCAAAGCGTCGCGCACGGCGCTAATGCGACCACCGCGAGCCTGGCCGAAGTTGTTGAGATGAATGTCGCCCCAATACCAAATATGCGATGTGAAGATGCTGGGGATCATCCCTATTTCAGCCATAGCCTGGTATTGATCTTGGCGAATCGTCTGGCAATGGATCATGACCGGGCGCAGCTTATGCTTGTTCGGGTTCGGCGAATCTTCGAGCGCACGCTTGTACTGGGCGATGAGCTGATCGCCTGCAGCATCGCCGTTGCAGTGGCACAGCACTTGGTGATTGGTGTCGATGCCGCTGCGAATAAACGCATACGCCTCGTCATCGCTCATAGTACCGTACGCCACGTAATCAGTGGCTCCGTCTTCGCCCGGTTCGTAAGGTTGGGTCATCCAAGCCGTACGGCCCTGCGGAGATCCGTCCAAAAACATCTTGATACCGCCCAAGCGGAAATGGCCGATATAATCCTGGCTGTCGAAGTCAGCATTGCGCTCAAGCATGCCCTCGACGCCGTGGCCGTCCATAGGGTAGCCCACGATGTCGAGCTTCATCTTTCCCGCACGGGCGAATGCAGCCAGCATATCCGCGAAATCCGGCTGCGTGGCACCGTCTTGCGCAGTGGTTACGCCGTTCTCAAGATAGTAATCCTGCATCTCATCAAACATCGCCGGGACGTCCAAGTTCATGCGGGGCTGGCACATGGCGTAGAAGTTGAACAGCGTGGCAGGCTCCTCAGCGTAGCCGTTCGGCTCCATGCTGCCCTCGACGCGTCCGTACAGACCCCCTTCGGGATCAGGCGTTTCAGCCGTGACGCCTACCAGTTCGAGCGATCGGGAGTTCGCGACCCCCATGTGACCCGACGCGTGGACGATGAAAATAGGGATCTCGCGAGACGCCCGATCAAGCACGTCCTTCGTCGGATGCTGGCCTTCGACCAGGAAGTTCTGGTCATACCCCGTGCCCATCACCACGCCGTCGGCCGTAATGCCGCGCTTCTCGATAAAGGCGGTCAGCGCGTTCACGATGTCGTCGAACGACGTGCATTCCGATAAGCTTGCCGTGGAGATGTACTGCGTGGTGCCCGTCAAATGGCTATGGGGGTCAATGAATCCCGGGAGCACGGTCTTTCCCTCAAGATCGATTTCCCGAGCATCGCCCGCGCGATTGCGCGCCTCATCTAGGGCGCCTGCAAACGCGATGGTGCCGTCGTCCTCGACCAGCAGCGCCTCGAACGTGGCGTTCGCATCGGTCATGGGAACGAAATCTCCGTTGCAATACAGCGTCTTCATAACGCATGCCCTCCTTACTTCCGTGTATTCCCTGTTTATCGAGCGGTCTCAAGCTCATCGGCCACAAGAGCCGCGGGCCGAGCGGATGTCTCCGCTTCCTCTTCCTTGCGAAGGACCGTGATGAACGGCGTTGTCAGCAAGCCCGCAGCCATGATGATGGCAGCCACGATGAAGGCGGTCTTGGTGGAGTCCACGCGCGCCGTCGCGTTGATGGCAGCCAGGCTCTCGCGCTCCGCATCGCTCATCTCGATGTCGTCGATAGTAGCCAGGAAGCTCTCGTCGCTCATGAGCGTGATGGAACGCTGGGACACAGCCTGGCGAACCTCCGGCGTGATGGCGGGATCGGCCTTCATGGCGGAGTCGATGTTGGACGTAATGCCGAACAGCAGCACGGCGCCCAGCGCAGCAACGCCGATGGCCTGGCCCACGTTGCGCATCGTGGTCTGAATGCCGCCCGACTGCGCTGCGTCGCGGTCATTGAGAGCCAGCGCGACCACGTTGTTCGTATGGGAGCTGGAAATGCCGGCGCCAACGCCCACCAGGAAGAATCCAACGTACATACCAAAACCGACGCCCGCCTCGGAAATCGAGAAGCACATGAGAACAAGCGAGCCAGCCATGACGATGTAGCCAAGCTGCAGCACGCGGCGCGGATTGGCGTTCGGGAACAGCTTCGGAATACCGAGCGAGAGCAGGAAGGTGGGAATGCCCACCATAAGGGACATGGCGCCCATGGTGACAGGAGACCAGCCGGCGACCAGCATCAGATACGGCGCCAGAAGGATGGACTGGATGCCCATGAAGAAGAAGGTCAGAGCCGAAGCGACCAAACCGGCAAGCACCTGCGGCGTCTTGAGGAACACCTGCGGAAGCAGCGCGCTGCCGTTCTTCTTCTCGATGCGCTTCTCCACGAACACGAGTGCGACCAGCATCAACAGGCCAAGCAGCGTCATCGGCAGAGCCGGGGACATGCCGAAAATGGTGAACGGAGCAGCCTCGAAAGGCTCGAACAGGCCCCAAACCGAAATACGGGAAAGGCCAACGAGGAACAGGAACAGGCCGCCTGCAGCAATGCCGGTGCCCACGCCGTCGAACTTCGCGCGCTCGCCGCCTTCCTCGATGGCAGGGAGCTTGAAGGAAAGCAGAAACACGACCAGGAAGTAGCAGCCCAGCACCACATACGTAATGCGAAAGCCTGCCATCTCCATGAGCACGCCCAAAAGCAAGGGCAGCACGGCGGCCAAACCGGAAGCGGCGCCGATGCAGCCGTACGCCTGCACGCGGTTTTTACCCTGGTAGATCTTTGGAATCAAGCCGAGCACCGACGGAATCATGAAGCTGGCGCCGAAGCCCACGAGCACGCGGCCTCCCCAGATGAACACGAGCATGTTCGGAGAGAACGCCATGAGGATTTCTCCGGCCGCGCAGAGCAACGCGCCCATGCGGAAGTTGCGCTTCCAGCCGATAACGGTTCCCAGCAGGCCGCCGGCGATCATCAGCGCACCGGCCATGAGAGAATAGACCATGTTGGCCAGCTGAATATCGGGAACCGTCGCGCCCAGCTGGTTAACTAGTTCCGTGTTCGCCAGGCTGAGAGCGCTGTTCTCTCCCGACGTGCCCATTTGGGCCATGATGAGAATAATGATGGGAAGGACCAGGAATTTCGAGGCCCCGTCTTTCGCCTGAGCCGCCGAAGCGGCCGGTTTCGCTGCCATGTGCATACCCCCTTGTATAGTGACAGTTCGTTCAACACCATGCATTGTAGGAACGAATAAGGGGGAGATGACAGAGAACAATTACCGTTTCAACGGTAATTGTTCTCTGTCATTACAAGCAGGAAGCACGAAGATGCGCAAAGGAACAAGGGCATCTTCGTGCATCGCTTCGCTACAAGCTGAACTCCAACGCTTCCAGCACATACTTCGGCACCATGAAGCGCACGGTCTTTTCCGGGTCGACCATTTGGCAGACCTGCACGTCAGCGACCAGGGACAACAGCATCACCAACTCGTCCTGGGGCGTGCCCGTGCGGTCGTGCAGCAAATCCACCATCTCGTGCACCGCGCGATCCGCGGCGGCGTCAAGCGACTCGGCGGATGCGATGATCCCCAGATGCGTTTCGTTCTCGATGATGGGGTCCGTCACGTGCAGATCGGGCAGCGCCGTAAGCGTGACCGTAGCGTAGCCGGCCACTTCCGCGCCCGAAACGCTGATCTCGCCATCGCCCATGGCGGCGTGCATGTCGCCGCAGCCGAACAGCGCGCCCTCCACCGCCACCGGGAAGTACAGCGTGGCTCCCGTGGTAATGGCGGTGTTGTCCATGTTGCCGCCATGGCTCCCCGGCGTTCCGCAGTTCACCGGGTCGCCCGCCGGAGCAACGCCGATAACGCCGATCATGGGATTCAGCGGAATGGACAGCTTGTCGTTCCACACCAGCTCGTCGTTCTTGATGGCGCACAGGCGCGTGCTCCACGCATCGAACCGATCGCCGCACACGCCTTCGTCCTTGCCCGTGCACGAAGCGGTCTGGTCGTCCAGCTCGATGTTCTCGATAACCACCTTGAGCGCACCGCCCGGACGAGCGCCTTTCACGAAAACAGGGCCGGTAGCCGGATTGATGGCGTCCCAATCGATTTCGTCAAGCGCGTCCTCGGACGTCCGAACTTGATTGCCGAAGCAATCCTTCGTGCGAATACGCACCGTCTCGCCCGATTCCACGGTAAGCGCCGGCTCCAAATCGCGCGCAAACGCGAACAGAACACGCTCGTCTCCCAGTTGCTGCATGGGTTTTCCTTTCCTCGCAGGTTTTCGGCTCGATTATAGTACGAAGCCTGCCCAACAGTACGATAAGCAGGTTATTCTTCCGCCCAATCGTCTTCGTCGTAGTACACGGGGTCGGGCACGAACACGCACGCCGCAAGCGCCAACGCAATGGATATCGCGGTGAATCCCAGATTCCCGAGAGAGGGCATCCACGTAACCTGACCCGATGCAACCCATGCCGCAACAACGACGCCTCCAAGCAGAAGCGCACCGGCCACGCACGTGCCCAGAACCGCAAACGCGCGCGTCGGCCGCAAGCGAATCGCAGCCAGCGCACCGGCCGACGCGATCCAACTACCGGCAACGCACCAAAGCGGAGGCTGCACGAGCAGCGCGCCCATGGTGCCCGCCAGGTCGCTGCGCGCGCCCACGTTCCAGTTCGCAAGCACGTCCCAGCTCAGAAGGTTATGGGACCCGCAGGCGGCCAGCATGACGGCGACCAGCACCGAGAACGCAGCTGTCCCCATAGCCCGCACGGGAGCCAGGCTCAGTCCGGCCGCCAACGGCGCAAGCTGCCCCAAGCCGAACGCGCCTGCAAGCGGCACCGCCAAAGCAGCGTTCGCTTCGGCGTCCCCCTCGCGCCCAACGAAGTACCACCACGTGGCCGCAGCCGCCAGCAGCACGCACCCTGCCGCCGGAACGCCTTGCACGATGAACATGGCAGCCAGCGCGAAATACCCGAGCAGCGCGCCCAGGTGCGGCCGCAACGCACCCGCAAGCACGATGAGCGCGAAGATCCCCCAGAACAGCGGATTCGCGAAACCGCTTGTCTGCGGCATGTTCCAAAGCGCCACGAACGCCAGCAGCGCGCTGCCCGCACCGCCCACCGCATGGGTCGCAATCGCACGATGCAGCGGCGTGAAGCGCTCGCGCAAAGGCACGCGCGGAAGGCAAGGCTCGTCCTCGACAGGTTCTTCATCCTGCTCATCGGCATACCCGACAATAGCTGCAAGCTCGCGAACGCCGCGCTTTGAATCGCCCAGGAACGGCTCAAGCTCCTCTGCGAAATCGGAAATCGTTGCGTAGCGTTCTTCGCGATCGGGGTCGAGCGCGTAAAACACCACGTCGTCAATTGCGGGGTCAAGCCCTTCCCAACACAACGACGGCAACACGAGCTCCGCATCCTCGATTGCAAGCTCGGCACGCTTCAAATCGGACGCAAGGAACGGATTTTCTCCCGTGAGCATTTCGTACGCGACCGAAGCCAACGCCCATTCGTCGCAGCGCACGTCCAGGTTTTCCTGCCGCATTTGCTCAAGCGGCATGTAGCCGATGGTGCCGCCTCCAGCCGCGCCGAAACCCGAAGCATCCGCTAGCGTCGCCAGACCGAAATCGGTCACTTTCACCTGACCTTGATGGTTGATCAGGATATTGTCGGGCTTGATGTCCAGGTGAAGCACCTGGTTGCTGTGCGCCACCTCAAGCGCATGCGACACCGCCGAGAATACCGCCGCCACAATATCGAGGGTCAAACGGTCGCCATGTCGGCGAAGCAGTTCGCTCAACGACATGCCTTCGACGTATTCCATGATGAGGTACGCCGTAGCGTCCTGCACCTCGAAATCGTACACCGCCACAATGCTCGCATCGGTAAGCATGGCCGCCGTGCGCGCTTCGTCCAAGCCCGGAATATGCGCAAGAGAACGCACGAGCGGGGCATCTTCCAACAGATCAACCGAAGCGCCAATCTGGGAAAACAGCGCCTCGTCTTCGTCGTCGGAAAACAGAGGATCGTCGTAAGCCGCATCGCGCGAAGCATTCGGCAACGGCGCTGCATTCGCCCCCGGAAGAGCAGCGCGGGCGGCATCCACGTCATCTAGTTCGATGCACTTGATGGCGACGCGGCGCTGGATGCGCGTATCCCACGCCACCTGCACGGTGCCGAAACCACCCGCCCCCGCTTCCGCGATCGGCCGGTATCGATTCAATATGAGTTGCTGGTTGCGCGCCATGGGGGACATTATAGAGCAGATGCGTCCAAAGGGCGCTCAGATGCCGGGGTCACCACGGCACCGCGATGGCAATAACGGCAGAGCGCGGAGGGCGGGCGGTGTGCAAGCGCGGGACGCGGTAGGCGCGGGGCGTGCGAGCTCGGCGGGCGCGAACGCGCCGAGCGAGAGGTGGCTAGAACGCAGCCTCCAAGGGGTCGCTCACCGTAACGTTTTCCTGTCCGCGCTCCAGTTCCGTCAGCTTTTTCAGCAGCGGGTCCTGCGTGCCGTCGAGCATGCGCAGTTGCAGGGTAACGGCATCGTCGTACACCGTATCGAGCACCTTCGCGCCGCAGTCCGTCGCGATGCGCATCAACTGGTCGTACTTTGCATACGCCGTGCGAATGCGAATGTCCACGCAGCGCGAAACCACCACGAGCTGCGCCGCCTCGACGCCCGCCTGCGTCGCCTGCGTGTAAGCGCGCACCAGGCCGCCCGTTCCCAGCAGCACGCCGCCGAAGTAGCGCGTGACCACCACGATGACGTCGGTAAGACCTGCGTGCTGAACAACCTCGAGGGTGGGAAGGCCGGCCGTCTTCTGCGGCTCGCCATCGTCGGAGTACCGCACGCGGCCCGAAGAGCCTGCGCCGCCTTCGCGCAGCACGTACGCGTACACGTTATGGCGCGCCATGCGGTTCGCCGCGCGGATCTCCTCGAGGAAGGCGAGCGCCTCCTCCTCGGTTTCCACGTGGGCCAAGCTGGCGATGAACCGGCTTTTCTTCTCTTCGATCTCGGCGGTTGCCCGCCCCTCTATGGTGGTGTAGGAAGTCATGGGAAAAGTGTAGCACGGATGGGCGAATCTGCGAGAACTCGCCGAGGGCATCGCGTGAGAACACCGCGATGAAAGCTCCGAACCCGAAGGCAGCAAAGCACCTTCGACATGAATCCCGCCCTTGTCGCACGCAACCGCCCCGTAAAAAACGCCGGTCCGCACACGAGCGCGGGCCGGCATCAAATTACGAAGGATAAAACTCGATTGTTAGTCCTCTTCGGGAACCATGTCGCTCACCGACGCGTTCGTGATCAGAATCAGGGACGCAACGGAAGCCGCAGCCTGCAACGCCGTGCACGTCACCTTGGCGGGATCGGCAATGCCGCGAGAAATCATGTCGCCGTATTCGCCGGTCATGCAATCCAAGCCATGGCCCTGCGGCAGCTCCTTGACCGTCTCGACCGCAACGTCGCCGCGGTAGCCCGCGTTCTCGGCAAGCGCGCGCAGCGGCTCTTCGAGCGCCTTGCGCAGGATGTCCACGCCCAGCTGCTCCTCGGGGTCGTCGCACTTCAGATCGTCCAGCGCAGCGGCAGCCTGCAGCAACGCCACGCCGCCGCCAGCGACCAAGCCCTGCTCGGCAGCGGAACGCGTCGCCAGCAAAGCGTCCTGAATGCGGCTGCGGATCTCGTTCATCTCGGACTCGGTAGCCGCGCCCACTTCCATCACCGCGATGCCGCTGGACAGCTTCGCCAGGCGCTCGCGCAGCACGTCGCGATCGTAGTCGATCTGCGTGCGCTCGATCTCGGCGCGCAGCTGGGCACAGCGCTGCTCGACGTCCTCGGGCTTGCCCTTGCCGCCCAGAATGGTCGTACGGTCCTTGGTGATCTGCACGCTTGCAGCGCGACCGAGCATGCTCTTGCGCGCATCGGAAAGCGACAGGCCGCGATCGGGAGTAATGACCTCGCCGCCGGTAAGAATGGCCAGGTCCTCAAGCTCCGCCTTGCGACGGTCGCCCAAAGCGGGCGCCTTTACCGCAACGCTGATCAGCGTGCCGCGGCGGCGGTTCATGAGCAGCGCGTTCAGCGCCTCGCCACGCACGTCCTCGGCGGCGATCAGCAGCGGGTGGCCGGACTGCATGACCTCCTCCAGCACGGGCACGATGTCGGCGAAATTGTCGCCCAGGCGCTGATCGGTCAGAAGGATGTAGGGCTCTTTCAGCTCGCCTTCCAAACGGCCCTGATCATCGGCCATGTAGGGGGAGATAAAGCCGTTGTCGAACATCATGCCCTTGAGGATCTTCACCTCGATGCCGAAGTTCTGGGACTTCTCCACAGAGATGATGCCGTCTTTGCCGATAGCGTCCATGGCCTCGGCGATCTTTTCGCCGATGACCCGATCTCCTGCGGAAACCGTTGCGATCTCGGCTATCTGCTCACGCGTGGAAACCTCGACGGCGTCCTTGAGCACCTCCTGCGCCACCGCGTCTGCGGCGCGCTGGATGCCGCGGCGCAACGCCAGCGGATCGGAACCCGAGATAACGCAGCGCACGCCTTCGCTCACAATGGCGTCGGACAGGATGGTTGCCGTCGTGGTGCCGTCGCCCGCATCGTTGTTGGCCGCCACAGCAGCCTCGCGCACGATCTTCATGCCCATGTTCTCGATGGGATCCTCAAGGTCGACGTTGGCCGCCACGGTTGCGCCATCGTTGGAAACGTTCGGCTTCTCGTGCTCCTTCTGCATGGCAACGTAGCGGCCCTTGGGGCCGATCGTCACCCTTACGGCGCCAGCCAGCTTGTTCACGCCAGCGGCCATTTTCGCACGGGTTTCGTTGTCGAAAGCAATGTCTTTGGACATAGTTCGGTTCCCTTCTCATCGGTGTGCGGCGCTTCGCCATCACCGCGCGCACGATAGGCGTCCCGCGCCCTCAAGCGGTTCAACATCGCCGTTTCAGGCGTGCGGGAGCTTGTTAAAGTCACTGTCGAAAAAGTTAGCACTCTTTTGCTTCGAGTGCTAGTCTTTCGGCCCTTTTTCCTCGTGACCAATGCAAAGTGACACCCAGAAATACCCTTCTGCCTAATGCGCCCGAAACCGCGATGTTCTACAATCGAAAGTTGCACGGCTCTTGGACAGCGATGCGCCGCATACGTTGCCCAACGTCGCACCGCACAAACCGCACATTGCAAAGGAGCACGAGCCCATGGCCGTCATCGACGCCCACGCCCACATCTACCCGGATAAAATCGCCTCGCGCGCCGTCGACGCCATCGGGGACTTCTACGTCATCGACATGTACGGCAAAGGCACGGTGGAGCACCTGCTGGCCTCGAAGGAGCGTGCGCCCATCACACACTTCATTGTGCATTCGGTGGCCACCACGCCGGGCAGCGTGGAAACCATCAACAATTTCATCGCCGAGCAATGCCGGCTGCATCCTGAGTTCATCGGTTTCATGACCATGCATCAAGATTACCCGGATCCCGAAAAGGAAATCGAGCGGGCCATCGGCCTGGGTCTGCACGGCATGAAGCTGCACCCCGACACGCAGCATGTGAATATGGACGACCCGCGCCTTATGAACGTGTACGAAATCATAGAAGGCCGCATGCCTATCGTGCTGCATACCGGCGACTACCGATACGACTATTCGCATCCACAGCGGTTGTTGAACGTCCTGAAGACGTTCCCCGACCTTGTGGTGGATGCCGCGCATTTCGGCTGCTGGTCGCGCTACGACGTAGGCTACGACATCCTGCACAACGAGAACCTGTTCGTAGACGCGTCCAGTTCGCAGTTCTTCCTGGGACAACGCCGCACCGTGGAGTTGGCGCGCATGTGGGGCACCGACCGTATCATGTTCGGGTCGGACTTCCCCATGTGGGATCCTGCCGCCGAATACGACCAGTTCGTTACCGCAGGCTTCAGCGAAGACGAACTGGAGAACATGCTCTGGCACAACGCCGAGCGGTTCGCCGGCGTGAAGGTGGGGTAGCCGAGAGACCGCGCTTTCGTAAAAGAGGGCCCGCAGAATTGCGAGCCCTCTTTTTTCATGCGTTATTCGTCTTCGCTCTCCGGCAGGTCTTCCAGCACGAGGCGAATCTTGTCGATGCGGTGGCGGTCCATGTCCACAACGGTGAACGACGCTTTTTTACCGCCGCCCTCGACCGACACCGAGTCGCCCTCGTCGGGGATTCGGTCGAACAGCGTGAGCAGCAAGCCGCCCGCCGTTTCGCACTCCTCCGACTCGACGGGCTTGAAGCCGATCAGGTCGCCCACCTCATCGATAGGCAGCGAGCCGTCCACCAGGTAGCTGCCGTCTTCCATGTTCACCACTTCGTCGGTGTCGCCGTGCTGGTACTCGTCGTCGATGCGGCCCACGATCTGCTCCATGATGTCGCTCATGGTAACGATGCCGGCAGTGCCGCCGTGCTCGTCGATGACCACCGCGATCTTGGTGCGCTTTTCCTGCAGCGTCTGCAGCAGCTTGGCGATGGGCACGCCCTCGGGGACGGCCTGAATCGTTCGAATGCGCAGGTCGTCCACCGTTGCATGCTCGGACAGCGTGTACAGGTCCTTCACGTGCACGAAGCCCACGATGCGGTCCTTCGTCCCACGGCACGCCGGGTAGCGCGTGTACTTGTAGCGCTGCACCAGCTGCATGTTCTCCTCGAGCGAGTCTTCCAAGTCGATGCAGATGAGGTCGGTGCGCGGAGTCATGATAGCCTCGGCGTCCTTGTCGCCCAGGTCGAAAATGTTGTCCACGTAGGCGTTCTGCTCGGGGTCGATCAGGCCGCTTTCGGTGCTCTCGTCGATCAGCAGCTTGATTTCTTCGTCGGTGTACACCTCGTGCTCGCTGGCCGCATCGTGGCCGAGCATTTTCATGACGCCGTTCGTAATGGTGTTGAACAGCCACATGACCGGGTAGGTCAGACGGTAGAACCACACGAGCGGCGTGGCCGTGAGCAGGGAGTACTTTTCAGTTGAGAAAATGGCGAGCGACTTCGGAATAAGCTCGCCCACCACGATGTGCAACGCCGTGATGATGATGAAGCCAACGGCGATGGCGATAGCGTGAATGGCGGCCTCGGGCAGACCGAACGCCGAAAGCAGCGGAGAAATGAGCGCGGAAACGGCAGGTTCGCCCAGCCAGCCCAGCGCGAGCGAGGCAAGGGTGATGCCCAGCTGGCAAGCGGAAAGGTACGCGTTAACGTTGTCAGCGACCAATTTGGTGTACTTGGCGCCGGGACGACCCTCTTCGACAAGGATCTCAACCTGGGATTTGCGCACGCGAACGAGCGAAAACTCGGCGGCGACGAAAAACGCATTCATGATGAGAAAGAACAGGACAAGAAAAAGGCTTAACGCAACAGGCATTAAAGCTGGTCTCCTTAGGTTCGGTTGTCAATGTCTGCTGAAGGCGGTTTCCTAGGCCACCTGCCAAGCAGCGCTTTTGCTGTCCCTACTATTTGTACCAGTTCGCAGGAGAGCCTGAGTGAAAAACTACGCTTTATACAGAAGTGTTACCAAAGGACAACCAGGGGCCGCAAGGGCATGGGCCGCGGCGCGGGTCGCAGGTCGCGGGTTCGGGGCCGGGCGCGGGTCGCGGGTCCGAGCGCACGACGAAGAACGCATTGTCGCCCGAAACGTACGGTTTTCGCGGCAAAACCGTACGTTTCGGGCGACAATATCCCTGCAGCGGCGCCGACAGCCTCCGCCGTGCCCGGCGCGCAGCCCCGCCGCGCCCGATGCGCGTACCCGACACCCGCGCCCGGCGCGGCGCGGCGCCCATCACGCACGAGCGCCGTCGGACCCCGCAAGGTCCGACGGCGCTCGCTTCGCTTCGTCGTATACTAGGCGCGCGCTAAATCTCCCGCGTCAGCAGACTGCGAGGGCGCCCCGGCTGAAGCAACTCCCTCCCCAGCGGCACCCTCAACAGGCGAGTCGCCCTGGATAGAATCAGCCGCCCCCGGATCTCCCTCCACTTTGATGTTTTTGGGCAACACCAGGTTCGCCACTACGGCAACCAGGAATACCATGGCCACGCAGTTCTGCGCGAACACGCTTTGGATCAGCTCCGGGAACACCGCGAACAAGTCCGCCACCTGCGTAAAGCCAATGCCAACCGCCAGCGAAAGCGCGGCGATCAAGATATTGCGCTGCGTGAAGCCCGCCCGCGCGATCATCTGAAAACCGCTCACGATAATGTTGCCGAACATCATGATGGTGCAACCGCCCAGCACCGCCTCGGGCAAAGACGAGAACACCGTGCTGATGACCGGCAGGAACGCCGCCAAAATCATGATGGCCGCACCCGTGGCGATAGCCTTGCGGTTCACAACCTTCGTCATGGCCACCAGGCCGACGTTCTGCGAGAACGACGTGATGGGCAGGCACCCGAAGCACGCCGACAACGAGCTGACGAAACCGTCGCAAGCGATCGAGCCCGAAAGCTCCTTCTCTTTGACCTCGCGGTTCAGGCCCACCATGGTAAGGGCCGACGTGTCGCCGATGGTCTCGGTAGCCGACACCAGGAAGATCAGCGTCACCGAAACGATGGCGCCCAGATTAAACTCCGGAGCAAACGGCATGAACTGGGGGAATGCGAACAAGCTAAGCCCCTCGAAGCCGCTGAAGTCGACCGCGCCCAGCACCAACGCAACCACATAGCCAATGATCAGGCCGAACAAAACCGACAACTGCTTGGTCTTGCCTTTGGCCAGAACCTGAAACACCAGACACGAAACAAGCGAGATGGTTCCCAGCAGCAAGTTTTGCGGAGAACCGAAGTCCGGCGCGCCGTTGCCGCCGCCGAACGAAGCAGCGCCCACGCCCAAAAGCGAGAACCCGATGGACGTCACCACCACCGCCGCAACGATGGGCGATATGATGCGACGCCAATACCGCGCGAACAGGCCCAAAACGCCCTCGATGATGCCACCGATGATGATGGCGCCAATAGCCACGTTGTAGCCGTACGTAGCCACGATGCCGCACAGCACCGTCACGAAGGTGAAGCTGATGCCCATGACAATAGGCAATCCCGACCCCACACGCCACAACGGGAACAGCTGAATGAGCGTGCCGATGCCCGCAATCAGCATGGCGCTTTGGATGAGCGTGCCGGTCTGCCCGTCGCTCAAGCCGGCGGCGCTGGCCACGATGACGATGGGCGCGAGGTTGGCGACGAACATCGCAAGGATGTGCTGAACGCCAAAAGGAACGGCTCGAAGCAGGGGGATGTCGCCGTCAAGCTTGAACAGGTTCTCGGTTGCGAACGTCTTCATCGGCGAAACCCGATCTCGCCCGTTTCCGGATCCATGCTCTCGACGATGGCAAGCGACTCCAGGCGATACCCGCGTTCGCGCAGATCGGCGCCGCCCGGCTGGAAGCCCTTCTCGACCGCGATGCCAATGCCCTCGACCGTTGCGCCCGCTTCGTCCACAAGCTCGATCAGCCCGTTCAGCGCGCACCCGTTAGCCAGGAAGTCGTCGATGATCAAAACGTGGTCGTTCGGCCCCAAGAACTTTTTGGACACGATGACGTCGTACACGCGACCGTGCGTGAACGACTGGATGCACGTGGTGTACATCTCGCCATCCAGGTTGATCGACTGAGCTTTCTTCGCAAACACCACCGGCACCCCGAAATGCCGAGCAACCACGCAGGCTATTCCAATGCCGGAAGCCTCGATGGTAAGAATCTTCGTTACGGGAGCATCAGCGAACAGCCGCTTGAACTCGGCGCCCATCTCATCGAAGAGATCAATGTCCAGTTGATGGTTCAGGAAGCTGTCCACCTTCAGGACGCCCTCCGACTTCACCACCCCATCACGCCTGATGCGTTCCTCCAGCAGTTCCACGTTCTCCTCCGTACTTGCACGATTGTCCGTCGCGCAGCACAAAGCCGCGCGTTCCCTTACCATGCGGCCACCAGCCGCATTTCTACTGCGAACCAGTGTAAAGGAACGCGCGCACTCGAACGCGGAAAATTAGATAACAACCTGCCCGGTTGCGATCAGAACGATGGAAACCGCCGCAGCCAAAAGGATGACGGCCACCACCACTTTGTCGCGCAGGCTTACCAGATAAGGCTCGTTGCGCTCTTTTTTGCCCTTGATGTACATCAGGATGCCCGGCGCGTACAAAAGCGACATGATGGTAAGGCCCACCGCCCCGCTTGCCCACGCCAAAAAGAAGCTGTACAGCACGCCGATGATTCCGAAAATGCGCCACAAAACGATGTTGCCGCCGATGCGGCCCTTGAACGCCCCGGGCTCGGTGAACGTAATCTTGGCGAAGTACGCCGCCGACAACAAGTACGGAAGCAGGATCATTCCCGCCGAAAGCGTGTAGAAGAATTGGTAGGTGCTGTCCGAGAACAGCATGAGAACCAGGAACACCTCGATGATAATGTTCGTGACCACCAGCGTCACGATAGGCGCGCCCTTTTTGTTGGTCTTCGCGAACGCCTTGATGAACACGCCCTGCTCGGCGGCCTCATACGGGGACTCGCTCGACAGCACCGTGTATCCCAGCATGGCCCCCACCAGCGACAGCACAACGCCGCCGTTGATGAGCATGGCGCCCCACGGGCCAACGGCGTACTCCATGACGCCCGCCAAAGCCGGGTTCTCCAGCTGGGCAAGCTGGGAAAGCGGCATCACGCCCATGCTGAGCATGCTGACCATCAGGTAGATTGCCAACACGCACACGAACGCGATAATAGTGGCCTTGCCTACGTCGCGCTCTTTCTTGGCGCGCCCGGAAATGGCCACGGCGCCCTCGATGCCCACGAACACCCAGATGGTGATCATCATAGTGCTGCTCACCTGGTCGAAGAAGGGAAGCCCCGGATCGGAACCCGTGGTGAGGTTGGCCATGAACACCGCCGGATCGAACTTCTGCAAGAAGATGATGGCCGTGATGGCGACGAAAATAGGCACGAACTTGCTGATGGTGATGACGGCGTTCACGCCCGTAGCCTCTTTGATGCCGCGCGACACCAAGAACACGTAGAACCAGATGAGAACGCTGGCCCCGATCACGGAAGGCAGATTGGTTCCACCGCCGAAAATGGGGAAGAAGTACGAGAGGGCGCCGAACAGCAGCGCAGAGAAGCTGACCGTGCACAAAAGCGCGCTGATCCAGTAGCCCCACGCGCTGTTGAACCCCAGAAAGTCGCCGAAACCGGCGCTTGCGTAGCTGTAAATTCCACCCTTTAGCTGAGGCTTTATGCGAGAGAGTGCATAAAACGTCATCACCAGGCACAGCACGCCGATACCGGAAATGCTCCATGCCGTAAGGATAGCCGCGCCGCTTGCGCCGCCAGCGGCCTGATCGCCCGCCAGCGTGAATACACCGCCGCCGACAATCAGCGTAATAACAGTAGTGACCAGGCGAAATATTCCTAAGCTGCCATGAATTTGCGACGATCCAGAGGACCCGTCCGCTCCTGTAATGCTGCCAGATCCCGCCGCAGAAGTTGATGCGGCCGCGTGATTCGCTGCGGGTGCGCTCATGAAATCCCCGTTCTTCTTTGTACGATACCGTGCATCATACCCCACTGCATCGCTTTCCGAACAGACGGTTATGCAACATTTTGGATAAAGCTATTCGACCGCTGTCCGACCAACAAGCACGTTCGCCAGAACCGAGCGGTTGAGATCGCATCCTATGCCGTATGGGTTGCCTTCCCGGTTCAACGTGACCAGGCCGCGTTCAGCCGTGTACGGAGGATCGGTCACGTCATGCGAGAAATATCGAGCGGTCGACCCTATGTCTCCCGGCGCCGTAACGTTGGGCAGCGTCTGGAACGCAGCATGCAGACGCTTGGAGATGCCCGTGTCGTACATGCCCCCCATCCATACGTCTATGCCGCGCTCAGCCGCTGCGTTCACAAAATCGAGCGCAGGCTGCACGCCTCCGAACTTGCCGATCTTCACGGCATAGCATTTCAGTTCGGGGTGCGAAAGCGCGCGGGCAAGATCCGCCGGACGGGCAATCGACTCGTCAAGGCACAACGGGGTTCGCATGGTTCTTTGCAGCCGCGCCAGCCGGGTGAAGATATCTGAGGAATCCGACCCCGAAACACGACGGGGATCAAGCGGCTCCTCGATCCAAGCCACGTTGCAAGCGTCGAGCGCGCGCAGCTCGTCCGCGTCGCGATCGGAAAAACTCTGGTTCGCATCAAGCGTAATGGCGAGGTCGGGGAACGCCTCGCGCACCGCGCGCACGCATCCAAGCGTACCGGGAGCCACCTTCAGCTTCACGCGCCGGTAGCCCGCCTCCACGCAACGGCGCGCCGAGGCCACCGTGTCGGCTTCGGAGGCCAACCCCAAAACCGCCCCGGCGGAAACGGAGGCGGACAGCGGTCCCCCGATGCGCGGCGACTTCTTGTTCGACCCGCCTATGAGCTGCCACAACGGCTTGCCGACTATCTTGCCGTACAAATCCCACAGGGCAGGCTCCATGGCGCCGCACGCCAAGGGAAACGAAGCCGATTCAGGCTGCGTGGCAAACAGGGCGGATGCCTCGCTTGGATGGAGCATCATCGCGCGCAGCACAAGGGGCGCCAGCACGTCCCGCAGAATCCGCGCATCCTGATCGAGCGTTTCCGGTAGATACCAGTCCGTCGGGAACGCGACGCACTCGCCCAACCCGGTACGGCCAGCATGGTCGGTCACTTCCACGATGATGGACTCGCGCTGGGCCATCACGCCCTTCGGAGTTTTAAAGGGGCTCTCGAAAGGCAGGCGAATGCGGTGCAGGGTTACGCGCACCACCTCGATGCGCTGGTCGTACAGCCTTTCGAGGGCAGCGCGATCCACCTTGCCAATGCCGCTGCGCGGAAACTCGTCAAGCACGCACACGTGCTTCGGCAGGTACAGCTTCGAGAGCCGCGGCGCCAGATGAGCGCGCACGGCATGCGCGAATCGGCAGTTGTCCAGCGCAGACGACCTTGATGCCTCCTGCGCCCGCTCGCGCTCCACGAACGCCACGGGTCGGCGCCCCCATCGCTCGTCGGGAACCCCGAACACATGCGCATCGGCGACCCCCGGAACGCGCAGAAGCCGCTCCTTGATCTCGGCGGGATAGATGTTCTCCCCGCCCGAAACGAACATGTCCTCGGTACGCTCCTTCACGTAGATGGAGCCCTGGTACATGGCGGCGGTATCGCCCGTGAGGAAGTACCCGTCCACCGTATGAGCTGCGCGGGCGTTCAGGTACCCCGCGAACACACCGGGACCCTTCACCGCCAAACGGCCGAAGCCATCCTCGCCCGGATCGACAATGCGGGCCTTGTAACCGGGAAGCAGGCGCAGCCCGCCTTGGAACGAAGACGTGACCTGGGCGTGGGCAATCTGGCTTGAAGTCTCGGTCATGCCGTAGCTTGCGTACACGCGAAGACCCAGCGCACAGGAGCGCTCGAGCGTTTGCGGGTTCGTTGCTCCGCCGCCCAAAAGAATGCAGGCGTAGCGCTTCAGCGTTTCCGCACGGCCCGAAGCAAGCAGATCCTGCAGCATCTTGTCCACCACCGACACGTGCGTAGCGCCCTTGCTTGCAGCGTCGCCCAACAGGCGGTCGGGATCGAAACGGCGGTACAGCACGAAGCTGTTGTTGTTCAAAAAGCTGCGAACCACCACCTGGAACCCGCCTATGTGGTACAGCGGCAGCGCGGCCTGCCACAGCCCTTCGGCCCGACGGTTGAGGGCGGTGTTGGATATCTCCGAGGAACGGCACACGTTATCCCAGGTGAGAGGTACTGCTTTTGCGCGGCCGGTCGTTCCCGAGGTGAACATGATCACGGCTCGCATGCTGGAATCGAACACGTGCGCGGCATGCTCGGCAAAGTGGATGATGCCCTCAAGAGCATCTTGGCGAGCAACGGCGTCGCGTCGACGGGCGGAAGCCCTGCCCGTACCCGCCCTTCCCAGGGCCTTCGTCGAGCGAGCCTCGGCCGAAGCGGCCGCAACAAGCGTGGAGAACGTCGGTCGACTCGGCCGAGCGGCAGCGCGCGACGCAGGCGACGCGGTCGATTCTTCGCCGGCAAGAAGCGCCGACGCCCGATCGAGTACACGCTTCACGTTGCCCTCGTCGATACGTGCGGCGATGCGCGCATCGGACGTGCGCTCCACCTCCATGACGCGACTCATCTTCTCGGCGCTCGTCAAACGGTTGTTGAGCGCTATCAGCGTGAAGCCGCCGTACGCAGCGGCCAGCATAAGGAACACGTACGCAGGGCAGTTCGGCAGATCGACAACAAGGCAGTCTCCCGGATTCGCTCCATGGGACTGCAAGTTGCGCGCGATGGCCGCAGACAGCATCCGCGTTTCGCGATACGAAAACGACAGCTCCGCACCCGCTTCGTCAACGTACGTGAAGCACGTACGTTGCGGGCACTGCCGCACCATGCTTTCAAATGCGCCGATCATCGCCGCACTCCGCCCCGCCTCTCAAGCACTTCGTCGCTGGCCGCAACGACCAGGCACTATCATCGCGCCTGGCGCGCGAACGCCGCCGCACGCCAGGATTCACCATCTTAGGGAAACTTCGGGAACTGAGTGAAGTCGGGCGCGCGATGCTCCTTGAACGCGTCGCGACCTTCCTTCGCCTCGTCCGTAGTGTAATACAGAAGCGTCGCATCGCCGGCAAGCTGCTGAATCCCCGCCAAACCGTCGGTGGCCGCGTTGAACGACGCCTTCATGAATCGCAGAGCCGTGGGGCTGAACTGCAGCATTTCGCGCGCCCAGCTCACGCACTCCTGCTCGAGCTGGTCGAAGGGAACCACCTTATTGACCAGGCCCATGTCCAAAGCCTCGGCCGCCGTGTACTGCCGGCACAGGTACCAGATTTCGCGCGCCTTCTTCTGGCCTACGATGTTGGCCAGATAGCCCGCGCCGTAACCAGCGTCGAAGCTGCCGACCTTCGGACCCGTCTGGCCGAACTTGGCCGTTTCGGCCGCAATGGACAGGTCGCACAAAATGTGCAGCACGTGACCGCCGCCGATGGCGTAGCCGTTGACCATGGCGATAACGGGCTTGGGGACAACGCGGATGAGGCGCTGCAGGTCAAGCACGTTGAGGCGCGGGATGTTGTCCTCGCCCACATAGCCGCCGTTGCCGCGAATCTTCTGGTCGCCGCCGGAGCAGAACGCCTCGTCTTCGGGACGGCCGCCGTGATTCGCGCCCGTCAGGATGATGACGCCGACCGAAGCGTCGTCGCGTGCCACGCTAAACGCGTCGTAAAGCTCCGTAACGGTGAGCGGAGTGAAGGCGTTGCGACGTTCGGGCCGGTTGATGGTGATTTTGGCAATGCCGTCGCACGTCTCGTACACGATTTCTCGATACGATTTGCCCGCCTGCCACGCAGTATCGCTCATGGCCGTCCTTTCATTACGCGCTCGATCAGCCGAGCACGCCGTATGGGAGGTTTTCGGTTGGATTGGCTTATAGTAACGCGTAATGGGAAAAGGCGCACGTCTCCGCAGAATATCTCCGGAAAGAAACGACGCAACCTGGGGAATCGGCGGAAAACGCCCGCCGTCGCGCACAAGCCGGGCCACCGGGGCGAGCCGCGCGCCGAGCAGCGCCCGTTCGACCGCTCTCGCAAGCCCTCCGCTACCACGCGCTGTCAGAACCGCCGGGGCCTGCTGGCAGCGCCGGAGCGCGCTGCCGCACGGCGCGTCCTGCCGTCGCCGCACGCCGCTGCCGCGCCTTGTTGGCGGCAGGGTGCCCTGCCAGAACCGTCGCACCCCGTCAGCGGCAGCACCCAGCCGCAACCCCGCACCCGGAAAGAGGCTTGCGCACGAAAAACCGCCCTCGCTGGCAGGTTTTGACGGTTTGAGGTCGATTGATCTGGCAAGGCAGGTGCTCCGGAAAAGGCAGCTTGGTAGATCGAGGCTGTGAGCAGGCAAAACGAAAAGCAGGTCGAACTTTGGCAAACACGCTGCTCAACTCGACGACCTCAAACCGTCAAAACCTGCCAGCGACAGGGGTTTTTCGTGCGCGCTCCCCAGCGCGGAGGAGGCGGACGGTCGGCAAGGGGGCAGAGGCGCGGCCGATCGAGCTGGCTCAGGACGTCGCCGACCGCTAGCGCAAGGGCGCGCAGGAGCAGGGGCACCGGGAGGCGCGCACCCCGCACCCATGGGCGCACCCGTAAGCACCGCGCCTCCCGCACGAGAGGACGCTTCGCACCTACGCCGCAAAGCAAAAACCAACAACGCTATGCGCGCGGCCTGAGGGACGCGGGCGCCAGGAACGCCTCGACGCATCGAACGAAATCCGCGGGCGCCTCCAGATGCACGTTGTGTCCCGAACCTTGAACTACCTCGACGGCAACGTCGGGAACGCAGCGCAGCTCTTCGGACAGCGCACAGTACTTCCGATCGAGCGACCCGGTCAGATACTGAACCGAAACTCCCTGGTCGCAAACAGTAGCCAGCGCGGAAAGCACCTTTTTGCGCGTTGGCATCGAATGCTGGCCGGCATGCTCGAACGTACGCGCAAGCGCCTCCGCGTCATTAGCGAGCCGTCCGGCGCGCACGTGAGACCGCACGTTCGGGGGCAAACGTCGTTGGGAAGCGAACAGCGGAAGACGCTCCCATGCATCCATGAACGCCTTCAGGCCCTGCTCACGCAAGCGGGAGGCATTAGCCGCATCGCGATCTGCCGCACAAGCACGATCGGCATCGGTGGCGAATCCGAGCCCAGCGCTTTCCAGAACAAGCGAGCTCACCGTACGAGAGAACGCTTCCGGCTGTCCAACCAGGGAAGACAGTGCAATACGACCGCCCATCGAATACCCGATCACCGCAGGGCGGCGCCCGCCGTTTTCCGCCGCCGCGTGCGCGGCAAACGAAAGCAGAGCCTCCCCCTGAGCTTGCAGCGCATAGGAAAACGAATCCGCAGGAGCGGCCGACCCTCCATGTCCAACCAGGTCAAGCGCATATACCGTGCGGTGGCAAGCAAGCAAGGGGGCAACTTGATCCCACGAGTCGGCGCTTTGGGAAAACCCATGCAGCAAGATAACCGGGGGAAGCGACCGGCAAGCCCCCGTCCAGATCAGGTAGCGGTAGCGTACGCCGCGCACATCGAAGCTGCTCTCATGCTGCAAAACCTCGCTCATCGCATCTCCGAACTCGTGCTGCAAGACTTCGCTCATCGCACCTCCGAACCACATGGCGCAAGCGGGCACCTGAACCGGTTCAACAGGCTGGACCGGCGCAGCGCACGCGCATCGGCCCCCATTAGGAAAGATTCCAATACGGCGCGTATCGCTCCCGCAGGCCTTCCAGGGGAACCGGAACCTCGATCAGACTGATACCGGGAACGCCAAGACATGCCCGGTACGCTTCGTCGAACTGCGAAACGGTCTCGGCGCGTCGATAGGGCACGCGAAACGCTTGCGCAGCGGCGGCGAAATCGACGTCTTGCGGGGTGAGGAACAGCCGCTCGAAGTAGTCCTCGTCGGATTTCTGGGGCAGCATGTCGAAGATGCCGCCGCCGTTGTTGTTGAGCAGCACGATCACGATGCTGGGCGAACCGCCGCCCTGCGCCGCTTGAACGCGCAGCTCGCGTTGCAGGGCAAGGGCGTTCACGTCGTGCAGCAGGGTAAGATCGCCCGTGAGCAGCGTCGTTTGCGCGAACGATTGAGCAGCGCCCAGCGCCGTGGACACCGTGCCGTCGATGCCGTTCAACCCGCGATTGCACAGCACCGTCAAGGACTTGTTGCCCTTGAGGCAGAACGTGTCAACGGCGCGCACGCTCATGGAGTTGGCTGCGAACAAACACGACCCGGCAGGCGCAAGCTCCACGACGCGCCGCACGAACGCGCCCTCGAAGCCCGCCTCCACGGAATCAGCCGCGATCAAGCAGCTTCGCGCCGCATCGTTCGCGGCCTTCCAAGCGCCTGCGAAATCCCGCTGCCGATCCGAAGGTTCATGATCGATGGTCCCCAGGTCGCAAGCCACGCGCAACGACCCTGCGAACTCGACCGGCCCGCAACGCACGAACAGATCGGTGGCTGCATTGCAATCGCGCGTCTCAAGCGGATCGACGACAATCTGCATCGGGCGAAGCGACGCCACCATCTGCGTCGCCTTCTTCGACACCGGGAAGCGCCCGAAGCGGATAACCGCCTGCGGAGCGCGCTCTTCGGGGACCGACCCGCCAACGCCGAACAGAGAATCGTAGTTGTCGATCACCACGTTATCCGCAAAGCAGCGCAGGCCGGAAAGCGGATCTGCCAAAACGGGGAGGTCGAACGCCTCGGCCCACGCAAGCACCTTGCGCGCCTCGAACTCCGTTGCGCACGAGCCTTCCCCCGCCAACACGAGCGTGCGGCGGTTGGCAAGCAACGAAGAAACGCGGGCGGCATCCTGCATGCCGAACGATGCACGCGGACGCATGACCCCGAACGCCTCCGACAAAGATCTGCCGACGTCAAACACCCCTTCCGCGGAAAGGTCGGGCTTGAGCGGTTCGTCGAACGGAAAGTTGAGGTGCACGGGGCCGCCCCAGCATGCTGCCGCCAATCGGAGGCCTTCATCGGGAAGCACCCCTTCGCCCAGAGACGCGATGCACGCTTCGCGCGCCGCCTGGCGGGCAAAACCCACGGCCGCAGGGTCGGCGGAGGGCAGGGGCATCTGCCTGAACGCGCGAACATGGCTGCCGTACGCATTGAGCTGGTCGCACGTTTGCGGCGCGCCCAATCCCTGCAGGCGCGGCGGGCGGTCGCCCGTTAAAACGATCAGCGGCACGCGCGAGGACTCCGCCTCAAGGACGGCGGGATAGTAGTTCGCCACCGCCGACCCCGACGTGCACACCACGGCGACCGGCCGGCCGGTCGCCTTCGCCATGCCAAGCGCGAAAAACGCGGCCCCGCGCTCATCGACGTCGACGAACACCCGCATGCGCTCGGGCGCGCGGCGCGACAGCTCGTACGCGGTCATCGAAAGCGGCGTAGAACGAGACCCGGGGCTCACCACCACGTCTCGCACGCCCCAGCAACTGAGCTCGTCGAAAAACGCCGCCAAAAACTCCACGCCGTCGAGATAGCAAGACGAAGCCGCCGGCTTATACTCGGACGAAACAAGGCGCTGGCCTCGCCCTTTCGCCTCGCTCATGCCTGGCTCCCTTCAAAGGCGCTGAGGACCGTCTTCAGCTTCATGCCGATCTCATCGTACTCATCGTCGGCATCGCTACCAGCCACGATGCCGCAGCCAGCGTACACCCAGCCTATCTCGCCGTCGAACACGCCCGTGCGCAACGCAACGGAAAACTCGCCGTCGCCTGCACCATCAACGTACCCGCACGCCCCCGCGAAAAAGCCCCGGTTGTACTCCTCGATGCGCCGAATGAGCATCTGGGCCTCGCCCACCGGCGTGCCCGCAACCGCCGGGGTTGGGTGCAGGTCGCCCATCATCGTCCACAGGTCAACGCCCTCGAGCATGCGAGCGCGCGCGGGCGTGAACAGGTGCTGCACGTGCGTAAGCGGCAGAATGCCCGGGTTGGCGGGCACGTCCACGTCGTAGCACGTGCGGCGGAACACTTCGCGGATGAACCGAACCACGTAGTCGTGCTCCGCCCGGTTCTTCTGGTCGCCCATCAGCGCATCGGCCAGATGGGCGCGCTCCTGCTCCGTCGCGCCGGCCGGGCACGTACCGGCCAAGCACATGCTCTCCACTTCGGCACCGCGCTTGCGCACGAGCAGTTCAGGCGTGCAGCCGCAGAAGAACACGTCGGCGTACCGGTACAGGAGCACCGTGCCGCGAGCCTCGCCGTCAATGAGGTTGACCAGCAGATCTTTTGACGAAAAGGGGCGGTCGGCAACCAGCTTCTGTCGGCGGGACAGCACCACTTTGTTCACGCGTCCTTGCTCGATAGCAGCCAGGCCGACGCCCACGGCTTCGCGCCATGCCTCGCGCGAGTCGGGCTCCACGCGATAGGGAATGGTTTCGCGGCGGCGCTTGGGGGCCGAAAGAGCCTGGCGCTCGAAGCGCTCGATGCGCCCGGCATACACGGGGCCGAGCGAATTCACCTGCAAATGCACGCCATCTTCGGTTTCTATCAGCACGATTTCCGGCAACATGAACCGCAAGCGAGGAAATGCCTCGAACAGCTCGTCGGTAGGCGACGGATTCTCGGCATCGAAACGGTTGAAGGAAAAGAACACGGGTTGCTGCGCTGCGGGACCTTCAAGATCGCACTCCACGTCAGCCAGCGACGGCAGCGCAATGCACCGGCCCAGTCCCATGAAACGAACCGGTCGATCCTTGCGGTAATACACGAACTGATCGGTGAACCCCTTCTGAAGCACGCAAAACGCATCCACCATATCGGCCTCGATCGGCTTCGTGTACGAGTAAACCCGCGTCATGGCGCCTCCATCCGTGACTATCCGAAAAGGTTTCGGACCTACTTCATTGTTGCTACAACCATGGCATTCTAGCACGACCCCTCTATACTGACGGAAGGCGCTTGGCAGAGTCACGCAAGCTACCGCTTTTCAGCAGAAAGGACAACCATGAAGAAGTTCTTAGAGGAATTCAAGGAGTTCATCAACAGGGGCAATGTGATGGATCTTGCCGTAGCGGTGGTTATCGGCGCCGCATTCACCGCCATCGTCAACTCCGTGGTGCAAGACCTTATCATGCCTATCGTGTCCGCATTCATCGGCGGCGTCGATTTCTCCGACATGAAGCTGTTCATTCCCCTGGGCGCCGGAGATTCGGCCATCGCGTACGGAAACTTCATCAGCGCAGTTATCCAGTTCCTGATAATCGCGCTGGTGGTGTTCCTTATTGTGAAGGCGCTGAACAAGATGCAGTCGTTTGCGCAGCGCGGGAAGACCATCGAGGAAACGAAGGCCCCGCATTGCCCGTACTGCCTGGAAGAAGTGGCGGAAGGGGCAACGCGCTGCGCCCATTGCACCGCAGAACTGCCCGAGCCGGCAAAACCGACCATCGTTGCAAAGTAGGCGCATCGCGCACCGCTTCCACAAGGCAACCGCCGAACGGGGCGCAGGGCGCGCAAGATCCGCGCGCTACGCCCCTTCACCCTCGGATTCGACCTCGACTTCGTCGGTAACCTTGCGCAGCACCAGAAAGCCCACGATGCCCGCAATGAGCGACGCCGCCAGAATGGCCGCCTTCGCCACCGCGATGGTAGCGGCGTCAACGAACGCCAGGTTCGTTACGAAGATGGCCATGGTGAACCCCACGCCGCCCAACACCGACACGCCAACGATGTGGCCCCAGTTCACGCCGCGAGGAAGATCGGACAACTTCAGCTTCACCGTAATCCACGTTGCCAGGAAAATCCCGAGCGGCTTGCCGAACAGCAAACCGCAGAACACGCCGATAGTAACCGGGTTCGTAATGATGGCCATCGGATCCATTCCCACCAGCACCACGCTGGCGTTCGAGAACGCGAACAGGGGCAGGATGAAGAAGTACACGGGAACGTGCAGGTGATGATCAAGCCGCGTGACAGGCGGAATGGACAGGCGCGAAACGCGGCCGATTTCCTTGAGCTCGTTCAGATACTCCTTCTGCACGATGTCGGGCTCGCCTGGGTCGTAGCGCTCGTCGGCGCGTCGCGCGCGGGCTTCGAACCAGCTTGGCGCGCGATCCAGCTTGACCTGCGAGCGCGCCGGTATGGCCAGGGCGAGCAAAACGCCCGCGATGGTGGCGTGCACGCCGGACATGAGGAAGCACACCCACATGAGCAAGCCCACCAGCAGGTAGGGAGGCAGGTCGTAGATGTGCAGGCGATTGAACAAGATGAGCACAGCAAACAGCGCCAAGCCGCCCGCAAGCCACACGATGTTCAGATTGGCCGTATAGAACACGGCGATGACCAAAATGGCGATCATGTCGTCGGCGATGGTCAGCGTAGACAGGAACGATCGCAGCCCCGACGGAATGCGATTTCCCAAAAGGGCAAGGATACCCAGGCAAAACGCGATGTCGTTGGCCATGGGAACGCCCCAGCCCTGCATTGCGCCGCTACCGGCGTTCACCGCCAAGTAAACAAGCGCGGGCAGCACGGCGCCGCCCGCAGCGGCAACGATGGGAAGCAGCGCCTTGCGGGGGTTCGTCAGCTCTCCCGCCGTCATTTCGAACTTGATTTCCAAACCTACCAGCAAAAAGAAGATCGCCATAAGGAAATCGTTGATGAAGTGCTCCAGCGTAAGATGAGGCGCGAAATCGCCCAGCGAGAACCCGATATTGAACGAATGCCAAAACTCGGCGAAGTACGGAAGGATGGGCGTGTTCTCGATAACGAGCGCGGCCACGGCAGCGGCCAACATGAGCATGGTAGCCCGGGTGGACGAGTGCGTGAACTCCAAAAGCTTGCGACGCCGGCGATGGTGCCCGCGCACTTCGGGTTCCAGGATGCGCTCGGTAGGGGCGCACGAAGGATCGCCGCTCAAGCATGCGGGAGCCGTCGTATCTTCGGAAGATCCGATCGGCTCGCACCGCTCGGCTCGGTCGTCTGAAGGCTGCGGGGTTTTCACAGTGGTATCTTTCATCGCGGTCATTGCTTTAGTATACGAAATGAGTCGCAAACAAATGTCGCGACCCGTCAACGAATACGATTTTTTCGCCCGCCGGAAACCCCGAGCGCGCAGCGTGGTACGAAATTGCTAGCAGCCGTTCGCGCAGGCGAACGAGCGCTCGTCGCGCGCGACACCGTGCTTCACGCGATCGTGCTCTTCGGAAGACTTCGCGTCGTTCCAGCGGTCCATGGTGCCCACCAAGTACCCGGTAATGCGACGAATGCGATCGAACGGAACGGGTGCCAATCCGTAGCGAATGCCCACATCCTGACCATCAACTTCAAGATCAAGGCTGGTCACAGAGCTGTTCGGGTGCTGCGCGTTACCGCGATCGATGTAGGCGCGAATCTCCGCGTCGGTAACCGGGGCGTCCGATGCGCTCGTGTATTCGATCGAGACGTCAACGCCGTCGATGGTCTGCTTGGTTGCCTGAGTCATGCGTGTGCTCCTTTTTGCTCATGCGGTGAGGTTGTCGTGCATTCGTATATGCTACTAAAAGAGTAGCATTGAAGCAAGGGGGCTTTACCGAGCAGACGCGGCAGCCAGCTTGGTCATAGCGGCCACCAACAGCGACCCGTTTTCGGAGCGAGCGAATTCATCGGTATACAGCGCGTAGAAATCGGTACGCAGCGGCAGATCCTCCAAGACGAACGTGCGGCATTCTTCCCGTTCGTCAAGCCCGAACCGGGGAACGAGCGTCGTGGGAACCACGCCGATGCTGTCTTTGAAATCGTACGTGAAGTACTCGAAATGGTCGGAGAACCCCATGGTCTTCAGATCAACGTCGGCGCCGCGCAAACGAAACCGGTCCGCCACCCCATCGCGGATATAGCCCCGGTAGATGTCGGGAGGCAGCATGACGGCCATCCCGTCCAGGTCACGAGCGCGAACAACATCTTGATCGAACAGCGGGTTTCCCTGCGTAACAAGCAGTCGGATTTCCTCTGACCCCAAGCGAAATCCCTGGATGCCTTCGGGATACGCGCCGCGATCGTCCTTGGAAACATAGCTTTTCGCGCCTGCAACCACAATGTCGTTCGTTGCATCCCTAAGCGCTTCGACCGTGCTGCACGGTCCGTTAACCGTCACGATGTCGATGCGCTTCATAGGATAGCGACGCTGCACTTCGCAGCGCGCCTTGTACAAAATGGTCTCCAGCCAAGGCAGATTGGTCTGGGCAACCGTAACTGTTAAAAGATTGTCGGCCATGTTTTGATAGTCGTCCACCAGAGCATGAACGAAGTCCAGAAGCTTCGCTCCCGACTGCACGAATTGCTTTCCCGCAGGAGTCAAGACCACCTTGCCTTGGGATCTCCCCACCAGAAAGCATCCAAGCTCGTCTTCAAGCGCGTGAATATGCTCGGTTAACGTCGGACGCGTGATGAACAGCCTTTTTGCAGCCGCTGAGTAGTTCGCATCTTCGGCAAAAACCAAAAACTCTTCCACATACCGTGTATCCATCGGTGTCCCCTCCCTGGTCCAACGACGAACAGTTGTAAAGAAAATTTTACACCCTCTTACCCGTTTTGGACAGCGCCCCAAAAATACCTTCGCCCTATGCGAAAAGGCTTCAGGTGCGGGCGAGGAACCGGGCATACGATGGCGATACGCGCCGTGCGGCATCGAAAGCAAACTCGCTCGACCCGCGAATAGGACGGCGTGCTTCAACTCGGCTGGGGAGCCGAACAACGCAGGGAAAGGGGAATCGACCATGGAACTTGACCGTAGAAGCTTTCTGAAAGGCGCCGCGATCTTGGGAGGAACCGGCGCGCTTGCAGGCTTGGCAGGATGCTCGCCGCAGGGCGGCGCCTCCATGTCCGCAACTACAGCGGGCACGGGAGCGCAAGCAAACTTTGAAGCAGCCGCGGCGCCCATCGACCCGGTGGAGCCCCCTTCAACATGGGACGAGGAAACCGAGGTCGTCGTGGTGGGATCGGGCGCGGGAGGAATGAACGCATCCATTCGATTGGCGCAAGCGGGCTATCGCGTCCTCATGCTGGAGCGCAACGAAGAAACAGGAGGCAACTCGAAGCACTCGTCGGTGTTCTCCAACTTCGGCGGGCACAAGCAAGCCGAAGCTGCTCACTGGGCCTACCCGTCGTACCCCTACGACGTGAACAACATCGTAGAATTCGTCATGGACTGCCAGCAAATGACGGGCGATCCCGATCTTCTTCGAGCTATGGCTGTCGAAGGACCGAAGTGCATCGACTGGATGAACGAAAAGGCAAACGCAAAGTGGGTGCCCATGAATCCCTCGCCTGCCGGAAACGGACTGCTGGAATGGGAGGGCATGTCCACGCCCACGAACGGAATCAACGTCAACCTCATCCCATTTCAAGAGCTGGAGAAAACCGCTCGGGACGCGGGCGTCGACATCCGCGTCGGCTGCAACGTTGACGCGCTCGTTTTCGACGGAACAAGCGTGCTGGGCGTCAAGACGACGCAGCGGAAAGAGGCGCGCTTTGTCCGAGCGACGCGCGCCGTGGTGCTGACGGCTGGCGGCATGGAAATGAACCGCGCCATGATGGCCAAGTACTCCGCCACCTGCTTGCCCGGCATAGCGAACATCGCCACCCCGCCGAACGGCACCGGAGAATGCATCCGCATGGGACAAGGCGTAGGCGCAGACCTTTCGGGATACGATTCAACCGGTGCGTTCGACGGAGGCGTATGGTGGCGCGACTACGACGAGTTCGACACCATGATGGACTCCCATATCAACAAAGACGGCAACCAAGCATTGAGGCAGCCCTGGCTGCGCATCAACCGCGACGGCCAGCGCGTACCCTTCATATCCACGTCGGCCACCAGCTACCCGTACACCACCGACGCCCCTCCGTCGTCGGCAGGGTTGTGCGACACGGCCGCCATCGAGATGAGTCAACCGGGCGGAAAAACGTACTGCTGCTTTGATTCGAAATTCGACCAACTGGTGCAGAACAACTTCTTCGGGCAGGTTATTTGCCGAAAGGCAAAAATAGTGGCAGCCGACGACCCCTTCATCGACCGCGTGCCCGAATGGCTGCGCGACTGGCACACCGGATTCCAGCAAATGATCGACGGGGGAGCCGTCTTCAAGTGCGACACGATAGAAGAGCTGGAAGCAAAGCTTGAACTCGGGCAAGGCGTGCTCACCGATGCGGTACGGCAATGGAACGAAGCATGCGCGAAAGGCGAAGATTACAGCGCAACCTATCCGTACCCGCCCGAGTGGATGATCGCCATAGACGAGCCCCCGTTCTACGGAGCGAAGCTGGGCGGGCACGTATTCGGCTCGAAAACCGGCTTGCGCATCACGCCGCACATGCAAGTGGTAAGCACGGACGGCAAGCCGATTCCCGGCCTGTACGCAGGATGGCATACCGCAGGCGGTTCTTCGGGCGAGGGCAACCCCGCCGGCAAGCCCCTCACCGGCATGTACGCCGATCTGGGACTTGCATTCGTAGGAGGATTCATGGCAGCTGGCGGCATCATGAGCCAGGACGGCAAGACCGATAAGTAAATTCCGGGCGCGCCCCGCCGAAGCGAAAGCGCGCCCGGCTTGGAGGGGACGGGGCTTTGCAGCAACCCCGCCCGCTCCAAGCCGGGCGCGCAGCCTGCACAAGAACGCCGCCGAGCCAATCGATTCAAACCGCTAGAACCACTTGTTGCGCTTGAAGATGATTATCTCCACCGTCACGATCACGATAGCCACCGCTATCAAGACGAAGTAGGACATGCTCCAGCCCAGTTCGGGCATAACCTTGAAATTCATGCCGTACCATCCCGTTATCAGCGTCAAGGGCATGAATATGGATGTGACCACGGTAAGAATCTGCATGACCTTGTTTTGCCGTACGTCTATTTTCGCCTGGTACAGGTTTTTGATTTGCAGAGCATAGTCCAGCAAATCCTGCGTGTCATCGGCAAGCCGTTGAGATTGATCGGCCAGTATGGTGAACAGCGCACGATCATCCTCGGTAAGCGCCGAGCTGCGTGCCGTTGCCAAGGTTCGCCCCATGTGAGAATACTGCTTGTAGAAGCGCAGCAATTCCCGAAGCGAACGGCGCAACGACATCACGAACTCCTCGAAGTCTTTCGGTATCTCGTTGACCTCTTCGGACGTGTTCTCCTCAAGCTTGTCCAAGCGCTCGAGAACTTCGTTAAGATACGTTGCGTCGTTTCCGATGAGATAGCGCAAAAACTCGAATAGAACTGCGGCTGAACTGGTCTTTTCAAACGTTTGCCGATCGACGTACAGCTTGAACAGCACGGGAAACAACGGGTCTTCGGTCGCAAAAACCAAGTGCCCCTCGTCCAACACGTATGCAGCCTCAAGGGGGCGCGCGGCGTGTTTCTTCACCTCCTCGGGAAGCATGTCAACCGGAAGCAAAAGGGTTCCGCTCACGTTCGACGGCAGCACGTCCGCATGACAATGGCGCACGAGATTCTCTGCAAAGTCGTCAGACGAACACGCCTCGCCGCACAAGGCGGGATCCCTGCCCACAATGAACACGTCCGCCTGGTCGGAATCGGCAACAGGAACCAGCCGCCCTTCAAGTCGGTACGAGCAAGGAGCTTCGAAAGCATGCGAAGCCGCCGAATCGACTTCGGCCTTTTCGTCCTCATGGTCTTGCTCTTCTTTGATGCCCTGCCAAAACGTTTCCGCGGTGGCACGACGAGCCGCCGCGTAATACAGAACGGGCAAGATCACGGAAGCCGCAGACGAAACAATATGCTGGTACGTAAAGCCCGAAAGCAGACCCGTGGCCAACGAGGAGATCAGCGCGGCGCCAATCAGCCCTAAACCAAGAACCTGGCACGTTTCGGCAGGAGCTTTTCCATGCGCGGCGCGAAAACCCATCGCAGCTGAAAAAATCTGCAGCAAGGATTCCGCTATGCCTATGCCTGCGATTACCGCCACGAACAAGATAACAATCTCGTTATCAAGAGCCTGCCCGTCGAACAACTGCCTGACGCTTTCGGGGTCTTGGATGATAGCGTGGACGTTAAAAAGCAGGACCAACGCATTAACCAGCCCCAACAACGCAATGACAAGAAGGAGCGCGCTCACAAGGCGCAGCGCTTTAGGGCTTTTCTCTTTTCCGCGATGCATGTATCACCTACATTTTGCTCGATGGACAAGCTCGGCAAAGAAGCTCACGTACGCGAGCACATTGTAAGCCAAGCAATGCGAAAGCCCGCGACGAAGACCATGACGTTACCAAACGAAACGTGCCGCCAGGAAATTCTGACGGCACGTTTGCAATCGCAGCGGCATCGGCCCTGCGATTATTTAGCTTCGAAGCTAAATCTTGTACATGTTATCACTAGCTGTCCATAAAACGGTTTATGCAAAGTGCTCAAGAAGTAAATATTATGTTTAGTGATTGCAAGTCTTAGCTGTTCAAGGTTTCTTTATAGGACATTACTACTTCACATAATTTATCGCCACAATAGGTCTGTCTCTATTCCCAACGTGAAAGGATGGTTTATGGGACAGACCGTAAGTGAGATTGTCGGCAGAGCTCGTCGCTATATGGAGGCCGAAGGCTACTCTCCAAGCATCATCGAGCGGTATGTGAAGGGATGGGCGTACCTGGAGCGTTTCGCCAAAGATTCGGGCGACGACCAGTATTCAGAGAAGTTAGCAACACGCGCGCTCGCCAATGCCCCCTCTTCCTTATGTTTACCCATCCGTCGGCTTGTCGAGTTCGACCGGATAGGCATGTTTTACTGCAGGGCAGACTATCGCTATCCTTGCCCGGCCCGCTTTGTTTACCTTGTCGAAGGGTATCGCGATCATCTTACCGAGCGGGGGCTCAAGAAAGACACGAAGCGCTGCCGCTTGAACGCCGCGCGAAAATTCCTGTATTTCATTGATGGCAAAATCGGATGTATCGAAGAGCTTTTGCCGGAGCACGTAACGGCTTTCCTTCTCGACGCAAGGGAGAGCCAGGCGCCCAAATCGGTTTCCGTCACCGTAACTCGGCTTCGTGATTTCCTTGCATACGGGTCCACCGTACTCGAACTGGGTCACTCGCCTGAAAACGCGCTGACAGGCCGAATCGCAAAAGCCGCTCCCCAACTGCCTTCTTGGTTCACAGCCGAAGAGCTGGCATGCCTTTTGGATGCCGCAGCCGCAAGCCCTCGCCGCCCGAAGATGAAAACGGCCCTGGTTCTATTGTTCGTCACCTATGGGTTCCGAGCGAAAGACGTCATACGCCTTTCGCTCAATGACATCGACTGGGCAATCGACGAGATCCGCTTCGCGCAAAGCAAAAGCGGGGAGACGCAGATCGTTTTAATGACTCACCCCGTGAAGATGGCTTTGCTAGATTACTTAAAGAACGAACGCCCCGAATCGGGGTTCGACACGGTGTTCCTAACAGAAGTAAAGCCATATCGACCTTATAACAGCGCCGGCGCTATCTATTCGAAAATCACCGAACTTTGCGCTCGAGCCGGAATCGACGTGGTAGGCCGCCGCCACGGATCGCACGCCATACGCCACTCACTCGCCACGACGATGATGGACGGCGGAACCGACTACAAAATCATCGGTTCGGTCCTCGGGCAATCGCAGATCGACTCTGCACGGCCCTATCTCGATATCGACATCGAGCGCTTACGCTCGGTCGCCCTGGAGGTGCCGCCATGCCGTCTATAGACCGAATCGAAATCAACGGCCCGAATGCGGAGCTGTGCATCGACTTCGTCAACCACAAGCGGTCCATGGGCTACAAAGTGGACGTAGGGAAGATCTACATGCTCCGAAGCATTTCAGAAGCGGCGGAGGCATACAGACCGGCTGGAGACGATAGCGTCCTTCCCCGCGAAGCCGTCCTCCAATGGATCGAGCCCCGCGGAGAAGAAGCCATGGGCACGAGGCACAACCGTGCGAGCATGATCAGGAATTTCGGACTCTTCCTGCAATCCAACGGGTACGACGCGTACGTCCTCCCCAACAACATGCTGCCAAAATGCTCGTCGGATTTCCAACCCTACATCTTCACGCATGCCGAAATTCAGGAATTGGCCCGCATATTCGACGCCATACCCTATGACAAGCGCTATCCCGATCGCCATCTCGTCGTCCCCATGCTGTTTCGAACCCTTTACGGATGCGGCCTGCGGCTGGGCGAAGCCCTCAACCTCGCTGCCTGCGACGTCGATATGCGTGATGACGTCCTTGCGATTCGGCACGCGAAGGGGGAGAAGAACCGCTTCGTCCCCATGTCCAAGTCGCTTGCAGCCGAGTTCGCGCGGTATTGGGAAAACATGCGGTTTGCCGAAGGGCCGGCTGACCGCGTCATATTTCCCTCCCCGGAAAAACGCATTGTCCCTTATACGGAGCAAGCAGTGCGCAAGGTGTTTAAAGAAGCCTATGCGACTTTGAAATTGTCTACCGTCAAAGGAGACCTCCCGCGCGTCCATGACCTGCGCCACACGTTCGCCTGCCACGCGCTCGATGCCGCAGCGGAGCGAGGTGAAGATCCGTACGCGCTCCTCCCCGTGCTCGCAAGCTACCTGGGGCATTCCAGCGTTCAAGACACGATGCGCTACCTCCATCTCACCGAGGAGAGCCGACGTCGGATCGTCAACACCATGGCCGCATTCGATGAGAGCATTTTCCCGGAGGTGGATTACGATGCCATCTAGGCAGTTGGCAAGCAACAAGAACTTCCAGAAACATGTGACGGTTTTCCTGCGCTCGTGGATGCCGAAGCAGCGCAGCAGGAGCGCCAACACCGTCGCGGCGTATCGAGATTCCATCTCCCTTTTCCTTGTCTACATGCGAGACGAGCGAGGCATATCCGCTAATAAAATGACGTTGCATGACCTTACCGCTGAGGCGGTGGGCGACTTCTTGCTTTGGCTCGAAGACGAAAGGGAGAACTCGACTGCCACCCGAAACGCACGGCTCGCCGCACTGAGATCGTTCGCTGACTACCTTCAATATGAAGAGCCTGAAATGCTGACAGAGTGTCGCGGCATCCTGTCGATTCACACCAAGAAAGGCAGCGAGGGCCACCTGAAATACCTTTCGAGCGAGGCGGTGAAGGCCATCCTCGAAGAAGCGGCAGAGGGAAGCCTGCGGGATCTAGCCCTACTGCAGCTTCTCTACGATTCAGGCTGCCGCGTAGGCGAGCTGATCAATTTGAGCACCAACTCCCTCGCTCTGCGAAATCCTTCCGAAAGCAGCACGGTCTACCTCGTAGGCAAAGGCAGGAAGAGCCGAATTGTGGGGATTTCAGCGCTCACCACCTCGCATCTTAGGGAATATCTGAAGCGCCGCGACAAAAGCTACGTACCAAGCGATCCACTCTTCACAAACCAAAAGGGCGAACGCTTGACCAGAGGAGGAGTTGCCTACATCCTGTCCAAATATGTGGATACAGCTCGCAACGAACATCCTGAATTGTTTCCATCATGGCATATCACACCCCATACGATGCGCCATAGCCGTGCCACCCACTGGCTCGCAGAAGGCGTCCCTTTGGAAAAAATTCGGGATCTGCTCGGCCATGAGTTCATTTCGACAACCGAAATCTACGCGCAAGTCCTAGATAAAGACAAGCAGGAGGCCATCGAGCGCGCAAACGCCAAGGTGCTAGCGAAAGCCCATTATAAACCTCCTGCCGAGGAAGACTTCATCGAGTTTCTCAAAACAGTCGTCTAGACGGCAGGAGGCCGAAAAATATTATGTGGAGCTGGTATAGGATGAGATTCAGCCTCATCTGGCAAAACGCCGCCAGCTTCACATAATGCAGCCTTGCAAAAGGCTACACATAATACATGAACTGAAACACGTCTTCTCGCTGAATGATGATCTGCACGCCCAGGTCTTCGCCGACCGCCTCGAGCTTTTCCTGCACGGTGTTGAAATCGGCGACCTTAGTATCAAGCGTGACGAGCATCGTCATCGAGAAGATGTCGTCCAGAATGGTCTGGCTGATATCGTCGATGTTGGCGCCGCACTCGGCAAGGGCCATCGAAACCTTTGCAACGATGCCGCTGCGATCCTTGCCCAAAACGGAAACTACGCACTTCATAAGGTAATCCCTTTCTCGCCTGCATCCACAATCTGCTCGCACCCATAATACCCGACCGCGCGGCCATGTTTCACATGAAGCACGTGCGCGGCGCCACCAGCTCTAGCGCGCGAAGATAAGCGAAAGCGCTTCGGCCCTGGTAGCTTGGCTCTTTTCAAACGCACCGCGAACGGCGCTCGTCATGGTTTTCGTGCCCGGCTTCTTCACGCCGCGCATGCTCATGCACATGTGCTCGGCCTCCAAAACCACGATGACGCCCTGAGGATGCAGCTCCTCTATCAGCGTGTCGGCGATTTGCGAGGTAAGGCGCTCCTGCACCTGAGGGCGCTTGGCGAACACGTCAACCAGGCGCGCCAGCTTCGACAGCCCGCAAATGCGGCCGTCGGCGGCGGGAATGTAGGCAACGTGGGCCAAGCCGAAAAACGGAACCAGGTGATGCTCGCACATGGAATAGAAGGGGATGTCCCGAACCAGGATCATCTCTTCATGGTGCTCGTCGAACGTGGTTTCAAAATGTTCGGAGGGATCCTCGGTCAAACCGGAAAATACCTCTTCGTACATCTTGGCCACGCGCTCGGGAGTCTTGAGCAAGCCCTCGCGATCGGGGTCCTCGCCCATGCCCTCCAAAATCAGCCGTACGCCTTGTTCTATTTTCGCTCTATCCATACCAAGCTTTCCTTCGTCGTTTTGTCCCAGCATCATAGCATGCATGCCCACAAGCCAAGCAGCAACGCCAGAAATGCTACATTCACCACGGCAAACGTAGCAAGGAAGCGCCCGATGCCAGCCCCTTCGGAATGCAAGTATATCCTCAGCGCGATAAGGCTGGCCAACGACGCGACCGGCGTTCCCAGCCCGCCGATGTCCACGCCGAGCAGCAGGCTTCGCCAATCGGCGGTAAACTCCGAAAGCAACACTGCGGCCGGGACGTTGCTGATAACCTGGCTCGCCGCAATCGATGCCGCCAAGGCGCTTTGGTCCATAAGCCCCTCGAGTGCAGCGCGCACTTCGTCGATGCGCCCCATGTTGCCTGCGAACACGAAAAAGCACACGAACGTGAGCAGCAATCCGTAATCGACCGCCTTGAGCGCGGGCCTATCGAACAGCAGCAGCACCGCCACCACCGCAACCAAAAGCAGCCACGCGTCCATCACGCGCGCGACCGCAAGCAAGCACGCAGCGAACAGCGCGCCGTGCAAAGCCACGCGCCGCACGTCGACGCCCTTCGCCGCAAGGGGCACGACCACGCGAGCGCGTCCCGACCCCGACGCCAACGACGCTGCCGCCAACGCCGCAAAGGCAAGCGCCACGTAGGGAGCGAGCAGCCCCAGAAATTCAGCAAGCCCCACGTCGTAGCGCAGGAACAGGTACAGGTTCTGGGGGTTGCCCACAGGCGTGGCCATGCCGCCCAAGTTCGCAGCCACGGCCTGCAAGACCACGACCCACGCCAAGGAGCGCGTGCGTCCGGCATGCGTCAGCACCAGCACGGCAAACGGAACGAACGCGATCAGGGCAACGTCGTTGGTCACCAGCATAGATGCGAAAAACGGAAGCATGACCAGCGTAAACGACACCACGCGAAACGATCGGTCCCCTTGCAGCAACAGCTTTGCAAGCATGTCGAACAAGCCGCTTGCCTTGCAGCCTGCAACCGTTGCCATCAAGCAGAACAGCAAGATCAACACCCGTGCGTCAATGTACGAAGCGTAGGCGGCATCAAGCGGAACGAACAGCGCGGAAAGCGCGGCGCACAGAAATGCAACGCACAGGACCGGCTCGCGGCGCATACGACGAACAACCCCGCACGCGCACGCCCGAACCCAGCCGCACGTCAAAGCACCGCGCCCCGCCAAGGAAGGGCGTGCGCTATCAGGCAAGGTCCAATTCCAACCCGACCGGGCAGTGGTCGCTGCCGTACACCTCGTCGTATATGCACGCGCTCGTAATCTTCGGCGCAAGGGAATCGCTCACCAAGAAGTAGTCGATACGCCATCCCGCGTTCGTCTGGCGCGCCTTGAAGCGATAGCTCCACCACGAGTACGCGCCCGTCACGTCGGGATGCAAATGCCGAAACGTGTCGGTGAAGCCCGCCGCAAGCAGCTCGTCGAACTTGCCGCGCTCCTCATCGGAGAATCCGGCTTTTCCGCGGTTCGGGCCGGGATTCTTCAGGTCTATCTCCTGGTGCGCAACGTTCAAATCGCCGCACACGACAACGGGCTTCGGATCGGCGCTATCGCCCGGCTGCGTCAAGGGCAGCTCGGAAATGGTAACGTGCCCCTCTCCCGGAGCAGGGCTTTCAACCGGCACGCCGGCAGGCAAGACGCCCTCTTCAAGCCCCTTGCAGAAATCCCGGAACGCATCGTCCCATTCCATACGATGATCGATGCGCGCAAGCTCGTTTTGAGCGTTGGGCGTGTACACGTCAACGAACCAGAACTGGGGAAACTCGAGCGCCGTCACGCGGCCTTCGGTATCCAGATACGGAGAGCCAATGCCGTGAATCACGCGAGAAGGAACCTCTTTGGAAAACACGGCAGTGCCGGAATAGCCCTTCTTTTCCGCATAGCTCCAATACTCGCGGTACTGCGGCAAATCGAGCGTTGCCTGACCTTCCTGAAGCTTGGTTTCCTGCAAAGCCACAATGTCCGCATCGAGTTCGGACACGATGTCCTCGAAGCCCTTTTTCTGCACGGCCCGCAAGCCGTTCACGTTCCACGATATAAAGCGCATGGGAATCCTTCCCTCGAATTGATCGCGTCCAGTATAGCGGAAGCGCGCGCGAAGCCTGCCGCAGGAAAATGCAACCTTCGCGCTCGGCAAAGGTGGTGCCCGATCGAGCAAACCGATACTATACGGGCTATCGATTTCTTTCTTGAAAAGAGGACCGCATGGACCGCTTCGCCCGCCACGAAACAGCCCTGCCGCTCGAGCGCACGCCCGAACAACGCCGACTGCACGGCATTGCGGTCGCGCTTGCCGCGGGCATCGCCCTAACATGCGCGCTTTTCCTTGCGCCGAGCTGGGCGCTCGCGCACGAAACAGGCGAATCCCCGTGCACGCCCACCGCAGAGCAAAAGGCCGCCTACCTTGCCGACGGCTCGTTCGAAAACCGCTTGGCATTCGAACAAGCCCTCGAAAACGACCAGCCGAACGACGCGCTTGTGCAGCAGGCCCTCGCACGCCAGAATACCCAGGACGGCATTGCCCAGCGATCGGTTCCCAGCGTTTGGGCAAGCGGCATGGCCACGCAAGGGAAGGCCCACGTGCTGGCCCTGCACGTCACGTTTCCCGATTACTCCTTCGAAGCAGGCGACACGGCTCAAGCCTTGCAGGCGCTTATCGGGCCTACGTCCGAAGGAGCCGCCGCCAATCCCGGAGCCACATCGTTTCCCTACGAAAGCTTGAGCGCGTACTATTACCGGGCGTCGTACGGCAAGCTCTCCCTTACGGGAGAGACGTTCGAGTACCGCGCGCAACACCCCCGGGATTACTACTCGACCAACATAACGGCCCTGTTCGAGGAAGCGCTCAAGTCGCTCGACGACAGCGTGGATCTAACGCGCTTCGACGCCAACGAGGACGGGAAGATCGACGCCGTGTACCTGCGATTCGCCGGGAAAGACACCGGATGGGGCTCGGTATGGTGGAGCAACGAAAGCACCGCCTTCGGCTCGACCGAAACGTACGAAAACGGACGCGTGCGCCTTTGGAACACCGTCACGCTGGCCGAGCCGTCGAACGACGCACACGCCGCGCAAACGCTCATCCATGAAACCGGGCACGTTCTGGGCCTGCCCGACTACTACCAGTACGCGGCGCAGCAGGGAAGCACCGATGCTCGAACGGGGCTTCTCACCTTCGACATGATGATGGACAACCAAGGCGACCACAACGGCTTTTCCAAATGGCTGCTCGGATGGATAGCCGACGAAGACGTCACGCGCGTGATCGCCAACGAGCAAGGCATCACGGTCAAGCAGGGGCAAGCCGTTGTGGAACAAGCGCCCAGCAGCGCGACCGTCGAGCAGACGCTGGAGCCCTTCACCTCGAACGATCCGACGAAGGCCGGCCGGATAGCCGTCGTCTCGAACCAGGACGAAGGCATGTTCTCGTCGTATTACGTGCTTGAATACGACCAATTCGCCGGGAACCAAAGCGTCTACTACGGCAGCTCTTCCGAGGGAAAGGCGCCGCTGCCCTCGGGCTTCCGCCTGTTCCGCGTGCAAGGGGAGCTGACCGCGAACGGAGAGAACTACGCGCACACGAACAGCCACGGAACCGTGTACAACCAGCTGATAGAGCTGGTCGATCCCGACATGAACGAGATCCACACCAACGGCGGCGGCGGGCTTGTCTCTTCAGCCGTAAACGGAACGGGCTACGGCTGCATGCTATACGAAGGGGACACGGTCTCCCCGCGCAGCTTTCCGTCAACCAACTTCTTCGAGAACGTCAACCTGGGTTTTACCGGATTGACCATAACCGCAACCGAAACAGGAGGAGGCGCAGGAAAATTCTCCGTTTCGTACTCTTCCGAAGACAAGCCCGCAGCGCCGAGCGATTTCACGCTGACCCCCGCGTTCAGCACGGTGTCGAACGCGAACAACCTGGTGTTCGAGGCATCGAGCGCGCCGAGCTTTCCCTTAGGACCAACACCCCAGCCCACCCTCATCGTAGACGGGGAGCATGCGCCCCTTTACGACATCAAAATAGACGGAACCAAGATAACCGTGCCGTTCTTCGTAAACCCCGCCGATCTGAAGCCGACCTCGACATGCGAGATAGTTTTTCCCGCGGGCACGTTCGTGATCGCACGGGAAAACGATGAGGACGTCCTGTCCCCCGAAGTGCGCATCCCCCTTAAAGTCGATGCCCACATGGCAACGATCTCGCAGTCGGGCCAGTATTTCGAAACGGAATACCACGACAGCCAAACCGCTGCCAGCAACCTGTTTTCAGCCTCTGACGGATCTCAGAAGTTCTTCCAGGTGGCAGACGGAAAGCTCAAGCTGCACACGATCGATCCGCAAAGTCCCGAGCACCTTCAAACCGTCGTGGTCGAAGGGGTCGACATGCCCGCCGGGGAAGTGGTGAAGAACCTAACCGCGGTGCCGCTGTCGAACCAGCGCGCATTCCTAGCCACGCCGAACGACGAAACGAAATCATGCGAGGGCTACTGGATAGATCTTGAGCGCGGCGTGGTGGAAGCAACGTGCTCCCTTGGCGGCGAAAGCCATCCAAGGATCATAAGCGCAGATGAAAGCGTCATCATGTTGTCCACGTACCCGGGGCACACTCCGCAAGGATGGCGAGCCGGCAATCTTTTGACCAAGCTGACGCTCCAAGCGGACAAAACGACCGATGCACGCTACGGCTGGACATCGTTCGACGTGACCGCCCTCGCGGGAAGCGACGCGATCGCCTGCGGAACCATCGACAACGAAACCGGCGCATTGAAAGAAGTGGGCATCGTAGCCGGAACCGACTTGGCTCGAAAGCTTGCCGACAGCACGTACAGCCCCGAAAACGCAAGCGATGGAGGAAACGCGTGCACCTCCGACGTCATGAGCGCCACGCTCCCCCTTGCAGTCGGGCGGTCGCTCCTTGACGTGCAACGCGCTAACGGCGACTATTACGTGCTGCTTTCGGTCCCGTACGACCCTCAAGCAGAGGGAGAGGACGGCTTGCTCGTCCGCTTCGACGACAAGGGCGTCGAAATCGCCCGCGCCGACATCAGCATGGACGCCGCAACAGGAGACGCCTTCAGCCACATGCGCGTTGGGAAGAACGGCGGCATCGCGCTTCTTGCGCGCGGCCCCTTGCCAGCTCAAGGAGCCATAAGGGGCACCGTTCAATTCCTTGATGCCACCATGAATCGAACGGCTTCCTTGTCCACGGCGCCCGTGTGCACGGGCGCTTGGCTGGCAGACGGAGGGTGGCTGGACATAGGCCATGACCTGATGGCGCTGTTCGGGCCTAAAGGCTCGCCCGCCGG
The DNA here is from genome assembly GCF_021044775.1 of Paraeggerthella hominis. Taxonomy (NCBI): domain Bacteria; kingdom Bacillati; phylum Actinomycetota; class Coriobacteriia; order Eggerthellales; family Eggerthellaceae; genus Paraeggerthella; species Paraeggerthella hominis. Next base: position 314,169 of record NZ_JAJNOQ010000002.1, on the reverse strand, counting down.
CGCAAACGAAGGCGGGCGCGAAAACACATGGCCGGGCGATTTCCTGTTCTACAACATCACGACGCCCCTTGACGTGGATCCTCAGAAGCCGGGCGATCCGCTTACCCCGCCGGTTGCGCCGGACGTTCCGGCCAAGGACGGCGCAGCGAAACCCGAAGACCCGAAAGCCTTGGTGCCAACCGGTGATTCGGCAACAGCGGCAACGCTTGTCGTAGGCGCGCTCGCTATGCTCGCTGGCGGCGCAGCGGCGGCCGCGCGGCGACAGAGGCTATCCGACCGATCCGGCAACGCGCGCTACTTGTGATAAGGCTCGCCGCGCGAGATCTTTTGAGCGCGGTACAGCTGCTCGAGCAGCACCACGCGCGCCAAGTTGTGCGGCAAGGTGATGGGGCCGAACGAGAGCGTTTCGTTCGCGCGTTCGCGCACCGCAGCGCTCACGCCGTCGGATCCGCCGATGACGAAGGAAAGGTCGCTCGTGCCCCCCAACGCCAGCGCATCGATGCGCTTCGACAGCGACACGCTTGAATGCTGCTTGCCCTCGATAGCAAGCAGCAGAACATGGGAGCTGGGAGGAATCGCCGCCACGATGGCCGCGCCCTCCCGCTCGCGCGCGGCGTCCACGCCGCCGGCGCGCGCAGGATCAACATCGGGAATCTCCTTCACGGTTGTCTTCGCGTACGGCTGCAAACGCTTCAGGTACTCGGCGCAGGCGTCCGCCCAGAACCGCTCCTTGAGCTTGCCCACCGCCACAATCGTGAACTTCATCGACTTCCCTTCGCTTTCCTTGTTGCCCGCACGGCTACCGCGCGGCAAGCTTCATCGCACTTGATGCAGCCATGATACCGGAAAGCGCGAGCATCGGGCGGCACGGAAAACTAGTCGCATCACACCTAATGAGAAGATCGATCGGCGTCGGCCGCAGATTCCTTCACGGCTAGCTTGATGGACTTCGTGGGGCAGTTTTCCACGCAATCAAGGCAGAACGTGCAGTGCTCGAGCGTGGTCTTGCCGGAATCCGAGACGTCGATGTCCTCGGGGCACACCGTCGAGCACGTGCGGCAGCCCTCGCGCGATAGGCAGGTTGCGCAGTCGGCAACCGGGCGCACCCCGAACCCCAGCTTCGCACGCAGCTTGCCCACAAGCCCGAAGAAAAATCCCAGCGGACACACGGACGAGCACCAGCGTTTGAACAAGAACAGCTCGGCCACCAGCATAAGCGGAAACACGATCAGCTCCCAGCCCGGCTGCAACAGCACGAACACGCGATTGAACGCCCACAGCGTACCGAACACAAGCCCGATCGGACACAGGAGGCAAAACACCGGGAACCCGACGGCAAACGACACGACCAACAGCACGACCAGCACGATGCCCTGCGTTTTAAGGCCGAGCCCCGAAGCCTCCGCACACGACGCGCAGCCCCCATGCGCAGGCGCCGCGGCATCGTCGTTCGGCGCGCACGATTCGAGCGCGCGACCGTTCGCCGCCTTCCCGCTGCGGCCTAGAATGCCGCGAGGCGAACGGCCGCCGAACACGTTTTTCAAAAGCTGCGAAGGGCACAGCCACGAGCAAAACGCCCGGCCGATCAGGAACACGATTGCCAGCACGGCCAGCACGCCGGGCGCAAGCCCCCAAGGAATCGAGCCCGACGCCGCGGCGATCTGCGCAAAGCCAACCAGGCAAAGCGCGCAAAGCGTGCCCGCAGCCGCAACGCCCCCCACATGAGCAAGCGCAACGGCAAGCACCAGCACGCCCGAAGCCACCGCAATACGAACCATCTTCGCGCGCGTCTTCATCGAAGCCCTCCCGCCTCGCGTGTTTTATCCGGGCCGTCGGGATGGACGCCCTTCGTATGCGCGGCAAGTTCCGCGCCGCGCGTCACGGCAACGGTTTTACCCGCTTCCAGCGTGGCCGTATCCACCGCGCCCGTCATCTGAGCCGCTTCGCTGGCGCGCGAAACCACTACGATGCCCTTGTCCGCAACGCCCGCGTTGTACGCTCGCAGCGAAGCCGACGGACACACCTTCTCGCACTTGCCGCAGCCGTCGCAATAGTCGGCGTGCACAAGCGGACGGTCGTTGCCGTCCAGCTCGATCGCGCCTTCGACCGGGCATTCGTCAACGCACACCGTGCATCCGGCCCAGTCCCACGCCACGCACGCGTCCTTCACCACCACGGCAACGCCCAGATCCCGCTCGCGCGGGCCGCCGAAGGAAAGCGCGCCCGTCGGGCACGCTTCCGTGCACTTCATGCAGAAATCGCAGCACCCGTTCTCGAATGCAAGCATCGGCGTGCCGTAGGCCACCAAGCTTTGGGACAGCGGGACCGGGGTCACAATCTCATACGGACATGCCTGCAGGCATCGCTGGCAGCGATCGCACGCAGCCACCAGGTCCGAAGACGACTGCGCGCCGGGCGGGCGCACGAACGCCTCGTCGGCCTGCCGCGTCAAGGCACCGTATCCCCCCAGCCCCACAAGACCCGCGCCCACAACGCCGGCCGCCAAGAATCCTCGTCGGGTAATTTGCTCCGTCATCCCTCTCGCCTCCGCACGCTCTACTCGACAACCTCCGCCACCGCATCAACGTCGGCCTCCAAATACGCCTGCGTAAACGCAGCCAAATCCCCGTAGAACCCGCCGTCGTCGGCCTTCTTCGCATCGACGACGAACCGGTCTATCCAGTTCAACAGGTGGTCGCGCAAGAACGACAGCTGAGCGGACAGGGCGGTTTCGGCAGCCGCGGCGTCACCCTCTCGCAAAGCATCCACCGCCACGTCGCACAAGCGCGCCATGAACGCCAACTCCACGGCCAGATGGTCCTCGGGCTCCGGGAAGTCGGGGGTTTTCGCAAAGCGCATGGCGTGATACAAAGTTCTCACCTGGGCGTATGCGTCCTGCATCATAAGGCCCGACGAGCTGGTGTACACGGATTCGTACGGGAATGCTTTCTGGGCAGTACGCGGGCCCATGCCGAAAAACACCCGGTTGAACGACACGGCAAACCGCTCGAGGTCATCCTCGCCGCAGTTCGAAAGATCGGACTGCAAAAGAGCGAATCCTTCCGCGAGCGCTTTGTCATCCGAGATCAACGCCGGAGCTGCGGCAAAATCGCTCGCGAATGCAGCATCCAGCTCCTTCTCGTAGCAGCGTGACAGCAATGCGTACACGCTTTTGCGGCTCTCGCAAAACTCGATCAAGTTCTCGGTGAGCTCGCTGGTCAAATTCTCGCTCATGATGCTTCTCCTTCTAAGGCAGCCCGACATGACGCCGGGAGGTTCGACATCCGTTCGTTGGTCGTCCTTCGTACCGGAACGCGGCATGGGGGAGGGGGCCTCGATCCGGCACGAGGGACGATCGACGATCCAAGGCGGGGCGCCGGAACGACCCTGAACAGGTCGTTCCGGCCGCCTTGTCGGCTTCATCAGTAAATGAACGACTCCACGCTAGTACCCAAGTCGTACATGATGACGCGCAACGCCACAGCTCCCATGCCCGAGCAGGCGAACGCCGCGAGCAGCCACCAAGCCAGCTTCTTCGGATCGGTTGCGCCCAACCCCTTGTCGCCCTTCGTGGCCTTCATGCAGGCCAAGCCCGTCAAAACCGCCGGAACCACCAAGCCGATCACCACGACCGCGCCCCAGAACAGCAACGCCAGATCGCCCGAGATCAGGCGCTCGATCGAACGCGACGGAGCCTGGTAGGGCGCCATGGCAATCCAGATCACGTACGCCAGCGACGTGATGACCATGACGGCCACGCCCGCCAGAGCCAAGCGCAGCGCGAATCCGCCTTCTTCAGCGGCATTGCCGCGCAGCAGCACCAGCCCGCACATGAGCAGCATGCCCATGCCCAAACCCGCACCCAGGTACATGAGAGGCAGCGTGATGCTGCCCCATGCGGGACGCGCCGCGATCAAGTACGACATGCCGGCAACCACCGGAAGCGCCAACCCCAACACGCCGCCGACCACGCCAAGCGCCTTGCTCGCGCCTGGATAGTCCTTCTTCGCCAGAATCAGGTAGGCAAAGGAAACGATGCCCATGATGGCGACGATGAACAGCTCCTTGGACAAGCCCGATCCCAGGTTGCCCAGCAAATGCGTCGCACGCTCGGGATGTCCCATGTGCAGCACCGACACGCAGCCGCCGACCGCAAGGCAGACGAACGCGATCAAAGCTCCCAGGAAGCGCACGTCCTTGAACTTGCCCTTGAGCTCGCCCACGCCCAGGAACACGAACGCTCCCGAAGTAACGCCCAGGCATACGCTGAAGATCAAAAGGGGCCACTGGATCTCCATGCTTACTCACCGCCCTTCCAAGAGAACTTGTCCAAGCCGTAGTCCACGCCCGGATGGTTCCCTACGTCGGTCAGCTTGTAGGTCTTCTTCGACGCGCGCATCTTGGACGGCGCGGACTCGAGATCGTCCAAATCGCCGAACAAACGAGCCTGGCCGGGGCAATGCTTGACGCATGCGGGCTGCTCGCCCTTGTCGATCAGGTGCGCGCACATGGTGCACTTCTCGATAACGCCCTTGTCGCGCCCTTCGTCGTATGCGCGCACGCCGTACGGGCACGCCATGACGCAATACTGGCAGCCGATGCACTTGCTGTGGTCCACCAGCACCACGCCGTCTTCGCGCTTGTAGCTTGCGCCGGTGGGGCACACGCTGACGCATTCGGGATTGTCGCAATGCTGGCAAGATACGGGCAGGTAGTACATCTCCAGGTCAGGGTACGTTCCGGACGGACCCACCGTCAGCACCTTGTTGTAGTACGTGCCCAGGCCCACGCCGTTTTCCTGCTTGCAGACAACCGCACACGAATGGCATCCAATGCAGCTGTCCAGATCGATGGAAATAATGTTGCGGGTCATGCTACTTCGCACCTCCCTTCACCGTCACCTGCGCCACGCCGTTCGCCTGGTCGTCCGAGGCCAGCGTTTCGGCGGAAAGCGGCAGGAATATCTTCAGGTCCTCTTCGTTCATGCAGATGTTCGCAGGAGCGCCGTCTTCGGCCTTGTACACCTTGCACAGGCCGCCGTAGTTGTCCGTGCCCACGGCCGGATCGTAAGGGCCGTTGTTCTCGAACAGCACGTTGCAGTTGCAGTCGTACGCGCCGTGCAGGTCGTCGGTGGCTTCGCGCTCGGGGAACCACCAGTCATGCTCGACGTGGATGGTGCCGGGCTTGATGGCCTCGGTCAGGTTCGCGCGCTGCTTGATCTTGTCCACGTAGGTTTCGATGTACACCCAATCGTCCTGCTCGATGCCGTGCTCGGCGGCCGTGACGGGGTTGATGTCCATCGTCGGGAACATGTGGACCTCGCGCAACCACGGGCTGTTGCGATACTCGGTATGGAAGAACGCATGGCTGCGCCCGCCGGTGATCAGGGTGTAGGGGTACTCGTCCAGCAAGTCGGGTCGAGCCAGCGGCGTGATGGGCGGCTCGATGTACAGCGGCAGCGGGCCGTTGCCGTACAGCAGCAGGTCCTCCGACCACAGTTCCATCTTGCCGTTATCCGATTGCGGATGCGGCGGGATGACCTTACCGTCCGGCGTCTTCGCGCCGGGGAAGCGATACACCGACCCCATCTTGTTGCCGCGGAACATAGTGTTGAAGCCGGGACGGAAGTCGCTCGTTTTGCGCATGAAGCCCGTTTCGTACTTCGGCGCGCCCTTCACGTCGGTCATCTGGACGCCGGTCACGCTGATGCGCTCGCGGAACTCCTCGAAGCTGGCGCAACTCAGTTTCGGAGGCAGCGTCTCAGGGCCCTTCACCATGTAATCGAAGAACTCGTACTTGTCCTTCCAGTACATGTCCACGTCCATGTACTTGGCGAACTCGAAGCAAATGTCCATGTCGTCCTTGCATTCGCCGAGCGGCTTATGGAACGGCTGGCGGATGAGGTACGTGTGGCTGGTGGGATACCCGTGGCCGGAGTGCGCCCACTCCACGCGATCGACCTCGTTGGGATGAGCGGCCGGCAAGATGATGTCGGCAAGCTCGCCCGAAGGCGTCATGTAGATGTCCACGTTCACGAAGAAGTCCAGGTTCTTGAAGCCCTCGACAATCTCGTGGCCGCTTTCGATGGACAGGATAGGCTCGGACGTCTGCTGCCAGTACCCATGGATCTGGAACGGGTCGCCCTTGGCCATAGCCTTCGTGGTGGCCGCGCCGAAACCGCCCTGCTGACCGTAAATAACCTGGCCTCCGGAGTTCTGCGTGGTTTCCTTCAGCTCGCCCGTCGCGTCGTCGGCCACAAGAATCTGCTGGTAGCCGGTGTTCTGGCACACGGACAGCTTCTTGATGTTCCTGGCCGTTTCCATGCGACGCTTGCCCATGCGACCTTCCCTGTTGGGAACCACGTCGAACATGAACGAGTCGTAACCGGTGGCAGGTTCGCGGCCGATGTTCTGGCCGCCCTTCGTGTCGAAGTTGCCGGCCAGCGCCATCATGATGGTGAACGCCTGCGAGATGCCGGACGTGTTGATGGAGAACTCCACCTTCTGGCCACGGCAGAAGCATGCCGCAGGGCTGGCGTCGATGTAGATCTTGATGGCTTCCCAAATCTTGTCCTCGGGCAGTTCGCAAAACTCGGCGGCGCGCTCGACGGTCCACGGCGTGACATGCTCGACCAGAATGTCCCAGCTGGTACGATAGGTCTTGCCGTTGATCTCGCGGCTGCCGGAAAGGGCCGGCTTCGCGTCGGGCACGATGTTGCCTTCGGCGTCCAGCCACTGGAACGCCTTCGGGCCGCCCAGGTTCTGCTTGTTCTGCCAGTCGCCGCTCCAGAAGATCAGCTGGTCATGCGCCTCGTCCCAAGCAGGATACAGCTCGTCGGAGCCGCCTTCCTGAATCATGGACTGACGCAGCTGGTAGCCCGTGCCCGCTTCGTCGATGAAGAACGGTGCATTGGTGTACGCGCGCGCGAAATCGGTGGCGCACTTGTCCGAGTGAATGATCTCGTTGATGAAGGCCAGCACCAGCGCCATATCGGAGCCGGGACGGATGGGCAGCCACAGGTCGGCCTTGCTGGCCGTGCAGGTGTAACGCGGATCCACGCAGATGACCTTCGCGCCGCGCTCCTGAGCACGTTTGACGGTCAGCCAGTCGTAGTAACCGCGGCTGCGCTCTTGGCGGCACCAGATAAGGATGCAGTTGGTGTTGTTGCCATCCCATCCGGTGTACTGCGTCTCATCGCCGTACAAACGCTGACTGGTGAAGTACGATCCCACCCAGCACAGGTTGCCCACGCCGAACGTAGCCGTGCTTCCCAGCTCAAGCCACAGTTTGTTGATGGCCTGGAACTGCAGCATGTCGCGGCCGGTGCCGTACTGGTGAGCAATGGTGTGCCACCCGTATTCTTCGCCGATCTTGGTGAACCGGTCGGCCGCTTCCTGGTACGCCTCTTCCCAGGTGATGCGCTTCCATTGGCCGGAACCCTTCTCGCCGACGCGCTTCTGCGGATAGCGCACGCGCAGCGGATTGTACAGCTCCTGCGGAATCGCGAAGGCGCGCGAGCACAGCGTTCCCTCGCTGAACAGGTCCGGGTTTCCCTCGATCTTCACCACGCGGCCATCCTTGACGTGCCCGAACAGCGCGCAACGGCCGTAACACTGCCGGCAGGCGCTGGGGATCTTCTTCACGTCGTCGGATCGCGCCGCGTCCGACGCGCCTTGCGCGCTGTCCGCGAGGGCGGTGCCGCTTTGCGACCCAAGCAAAAGCGTGGACGCAGTCGCAACTGCCGAAGCTTTCACGAAGCCGCGGCGGCTCATTTTCAGTGCCATTCCTCCTCCTTTTCCCGCTTCTCCCTTTTCTAGCAGGAGCCGAAGGACTTCTCTGAACGCCCTGCGCAAGGTACGCAGCAAGCAGTGCATGGGCGCCTTCTTCCGAAGCCCGAACCCTCGATCCCCGCTATTTACTTGCATACCTAATTATATTTACTGTAATTATTAGTTCAACAAGTTAAATTCTCCTATTTTGAGGATAAAATAGCCAGCGTATAGAGGGCCGACCAGGCAGCACGCGCCCGCCCACGTGCGTACAAATTCAACCCCGCGAGAGATGATTCTTGACGAAGGATCATCTCTTGTGGTTATGTATACCCTGTATAACAATGCACACAGTCTCTCCTGCCGCCATACGCTCACAAGAAGGACATCCATGGCAAACGAGCACAATCAACTCATCGGCTTCAAAGTGTACGACGCCCAACGCTCCATCTATAAGTCCCTGGAAACGGCGCTCGCTCCGCTTGGCATCACGCCCGGACAGTTCAACCTGCTCAACCAGCTCGACCGAGCTGGCGAGCTTTCCCAGAAAGCACTCGCCGAGCGAACCCGCAAAGAACAGGCAACCATCACGCGCTACCTCGACCTGCTCGAGCGCAAGGGTCTTGTTGTTCGCACGCGCGACAAAAACGACCGACGCGCTCATGCGGTCAGTATCACCGACGAAGCGCGCGCGCTGCTGAAAGCAGCCGAGCCAATCACGTTCGACCGAGCAAAGCGCCTGGTCGAAGGCGTTGACCAGGAAGATCTCGACACCTTCGGGTTGCCGATTGTCGGTTTTTCGCGGGTTCGATTGCACCGGCTGGACCCTATTCCTATACTGGACTATATTTTCAACCCACCTTTTCAAGGACGCGCACATGAACCAGTATCAAAACGCCCCGCGCGGCTTTCACGTTGAACACCGCCGCACCAACCCCCTTAAAGTCATCGGCATCATGCTGGCCTGCGCTTTGGCCTTGCTGTTAGCGGTATACGTCAGCGTTGCCCTGTACTTTTCCGGACGCTTCATGCCAAACACGACGGCAGGAGGCATGAGCCTGTCTCTCATGTCCTCGTCAGAGGCCGAGCAATCCCTAAAAAACAAGCTGGACGACTATACGCTTTCCGTAAGCGGACAAGGCCTCGACCTCAAGTTGACCGCATCCGAAGCTGGCTTGGCCGTCAACACGTCGGCCGTCATAGACGACATGCTGTCGGACGTGAATCCCTGGCTCTGGCCGTTTCAGATTGGAGCGCAGCACGACGAGTCCGCCAAACTGGTAGCGGGGTCCAGCGGCACCGCCCTTGAAGATGCCGTGAAAGCCGCCGTCGAACAGGTCAATGCAAACGCCACGCCGCCGAAAAACGCGACGCTCGCGTTCGACAAGGCAACGAAAACCTTCAATATCGAACCGGAATCGGTGGGTACAGCCCTCGATGCAGATGCCGTGGTCAAAGTGGCGGAAGATGCGCTTTCCGCGCTCAATCGCCGCGCCGCCATCACGGCGGACCAGCTGCAGCAGCCAACCATCCTGAAAACCGACGAGCGCCTGAAGTCGGCCATCGAAACCGCCAACGTAATGATCGCCGCGAACATCCCCCTGACCATGGACGACTATCCCCTTGCAACAGTCGACGCCGACCTGGTTGCTCAGTGGATCACCGTGAACGACGAGGCCCAAGCCACACTGGACGAAACCGCCCTTGGCAGCTGGGTTGATCAACTGGTTCAAGCAAACAACACCGTTGGCAGCGCGCGCACGTACACGCGTGCCGACGGAAAGCAGATCACCGTGAAGGGCGGCGTATACGGTTGGGAAATCGACCGAGACGCATTGCTCGCAGCCGTGAAGGAAGGCGTTTCCACCGGAAGCACGCAGGCGATCGCCGTACCTACGGTCACGCACGGAGAAACATTCAAGGGCCCCGGCGTGCAGGACTGGGGCAAACGATACTTGGACATCGACCTGTCCGAGCAGCATGCGCGCTTCTACGATGAGTCGGGTGCTCTTGTTTGGGAGTCCGATATCATCACGGGCATTCCCGACGGGACGCACGACACCCCCGACGGCGTGTACTGGATGAACCGCAAGGAAAGCCCGTCTACGCTGAAGGGCTACGACGGCGACACCCAGATTTATGAAACCCCTGTTCAGTACTGGATGCCATTCGTAGGAGGCGCTATCGGCCTGCATGATGCGGAATGGCAGACGAGCGGCTTCGGCGGCACGAAATACGCCGACGGCCTGGGAAGCCACGGATGCGTCAACCTGCCTCCCGACAAGGCGGGGGAACTGTACGCGATAGTCCAGGGCGGCGACGTCGTGGTAAGCCACTGGTAGGAACCCGCGTTGTCGGCGCGGCGGATCGTCGCCGCGCCGCGCGCGTCCAGGGCCGCCCGCCCAACCCATGGCCGCAGGCGCATGCCTCACTCGAGGCCGCAGGGCGCGCCATCCCCACTCGGCGGTCGTCGCGACCCGCCGCTCCCGCCGTTCTGTCAAAACAAGCGAGTTTTGCGGCGATTTTCCGCCTTCGAAGACACCTTCCCCCAAGCGCGTTTTACATCGCACCAGGTCACGGAGTTGCAAGGACCATTTATTCTTGCTTGAGGACCAGCAAAACTCGTCCGTTTTGACAGAACGGCGCTGATTGCCTGGACGTCACCCGGGTGCACGCGCCTGCAATCAGCGCTTCCCGCGCGGTCGGGAAATCACCCACCGCGAAAGAACTTCGGAGGAAGATGCCCTGCCCCGCTGCGGGGGATGCTGCTGAACTGGTGCTTTAGGGGAAGTTCGAAAAGCTGCCGCCAACACGAGATGCGTTGATTCAAAGGCTCCGACCAACCGCACAGCGCAAATTTTCAGGTCGCAAGCCTTTCTTTTCGTTCACAACCAAACTGTTACCTGCTACAATGTGCCCACAATTTCATAGCGTACCCCGTTGATACGTCCTGAATCTTACGAGACAGGACGCGGAAGGGGCCTCTGGAGAATCCCGGCTATCGGGTGCCGAAGGGGCAAGGCGGAATGCATACGCGAACGTGGACGCGGTCCACGCGCAGCACCGTTGAAACTCTCAGGCAAAAGGACAGAGCTAAGCTACGAGTTCGTCGCGTTAGGCGGCGCTCGCTTTCCTTGGTTTCCCCTTGCATATCCTCCTGTTCGGCCTTGTTCCGCGTTGTTGCGAGGCTACAGAAGTTGCACGTACGTACATGCATAAAGGAGGAAACTGGTGGAAGGGTTTTTCAGCACGATCAACGATATGTTGGTCGCCATCGATGACTTCATCTGGGGCGTTCCCCTCATGGTGCTCATCTTGTTCGGAGGCATTCTGCTGACGGTGCGCCTGCGCGGCGTCCAGTTCAGCCAGCTGCCCCGCGCACTGCGCTACATGGTGAAGAACGAAAAAGACGGCACCGGCGAAGTGACCAGCTTCGGCGCATTGTGCACCGCGCTTTCGGCCACCATCGGCACGGGCAACATCGTGGGCGTGGCCACGGCTATCGTAGCCGGCGGCCCGGGTGCGATGTTCTGGATGTGGCTTGCAGCGCTGTTCGGCATGGCGACGAAATACTCGGAGGGCCTGCTTGCCGTCAAGTACCGCAGCGTCGACAAGAAGACCGGGCACGTGCTGGGCGGTCCGTTCTACTACATCGAGCGCGGCATGGGGCGCAACTGGCGTTGGCTCGCCAAGATGTTCGCGTTCTTCGGCATGTGCGTTGGTTTGTTCGGCATCGGCACGTTCACGCAGGTGAACTCGATTTCGACGGCCATCACCGGCTTCTTTGATCCCAATAAGTCCATGACGGTCAGCATCCTGGGCATGGACTACTCCATCTTCACCGTTATAGGCTCGCTCGTGCTGGCCGTGCTGGTGGGCCTGGTGGTCATCGGCGGCCTCAAGCGCATCGCGAAGGTTTCCGAGCGCGTCATTCCCGCCATGGTGGTGCTGTACGTAGGCTTCTCGCTGCTGCTGATCTTCACGAACCTCGACAAGGTTCCCGGCGCGTTCGTGACCATCTTCGAAAGCGCGTTCGGCCTGCAGGCAGCTGCCGGCGGTGCGCTGGGCGCCATCATCATCGCTATGCAGAAGGGTATCGCACGCGGCATCTTCTCGAACGAGGCCGGCCTGGGTTCCGCTCCGATCGCCGCAGCGGCCGCTCAGACGAAAGAGCCGGTGCGTCAGGGCCTCGTGTCCATGACCGGCACGTTTTTGGACACCATCGTCGTGTGCTCCATGACGGGCCTTGCCCTGGTCATGACGGGCGCCTACCAGATCCCCGGCCTTGAGGGAGCCGCCGTTACCACGGCAGCGTTCCAGGCCGGCCTGCCGTTCATCCCGGGCGAGATCGTGTCGTTCGTGCTGATGGCGTGCCTGGTTCTGTTCGGCTTCACCACCATTCTCGGTTGGGACTACTACGGTGAGCGTTGCCTGGAGTACTTCAGCAACGGCAACATGAAATCCGTGAAGGTGTACCGCTGGCTCTACATTGCCGCCGTGTTCATCGGCCCGTACATGACGGTTGCCGCCGTATGGACCATCGCCGACATCTTCAACGGCTTGATGGCCCTGCCGAACATGATCGCCCTTATCGCCCTGTCCGGCGTGGTGGCGAAGGAGACGAAGGATTACTTCGCGCGCCTGAAAGCCGCGGGTGACGAAGACGGCATGGAACCTCACTTGATCGGCGACAACTGGGACATCCCGCCCCTGGACGCATTGACCGATCGTCTGGGATCGAAGAACTAGCTCGCTAAAACTCTCCGCACTTCCGCGAAAGGCCCGCTCACGTTGCGGGCCTTTCGCATAGGACGCCGGCCCAGCGGGGCGGGGCGCCAGTTCGCACTCCGCGATGGCGGCGCCTCGCAGCGCCGACGCCGCCATCGCCCGCCAGGCCCACACCCCCGCCGACTAGCGCCTGGCCGGCTTTTCAGGGCTGTCAAGCAAACCGAACAATTCGGCTTTGCTGTGAATGCCCAGCTTCCGGTAAATATGGTTGATATGGGCTTTCACCGTGCCCTGGGACACGTACAGCGCCTCTTCGATCTCCGCGACCGTGGCGCGTTGGGCCAAAAGCTGCAGCACTTCTTCTTCGCGAGGACTCAAGCTGTACACGCGAGAAAGGTCCGACACGCGCATAGCCGTGCGACCTTCGGCGGGGCCGCTTTCCATCTGGTCGTCGTTCAGAGCAACGCCCCATTTCGCCGAAAGCCCGCGCTCGGTGAAGAAGATCACCAAGAACGCGACCACAACGGCCACCACAATCCCGTTGTACACCATGTTCGCGTCGGCGCTGCCCAGATACGCCGAAGCGCCCGCAAACGTCAGCCACCCCAAAAGCTCGACAAGGTAGCGAATGCCGCGCTCGATGCCGTTGATCCACACCGCGTTCACGCCAAAGCGGTACGTGATGTTGCTCATGACGATCATGATGTACATGGACAGCATCGTGTATCCGGCGTCGTAGCACAGCGCCATAATTTGTGCGCTGCCGGCAAACGAGGGCATAACAAACAAAAACCCTACGATGAACAGCGGAAATGCCAATTGGTAAATGGTGTCGAAGTTGAACCAGCGCGAAGCGGACAGTACGCCGAAGAACACGAGCCCCGTCACGAACAGCGCGCCCACGACGTTGCCGGGGACCAGCGGCTGCATGGGCAGCGCGCCGAAAGCCGCTGCGAACGTGCAGGTGGCCATAAGGAAGATGGGCTTCCAGGGTATGGTTTTCACATCGCCTTCGCGCACGGCGCGCGGAAGATCGCGGTCAGGCAGCCGCCGCATGCTCGAGCGGACGCACGCCAGGCAGATCGGCGGCAAGACCACGGCGAAAAACGCCAGGTACGGAACGGACATCCCCAGAAACAGCCACTTCACCACCTCGCCCACGAAGATGGCGATAGCATGGTACAACGCCACGCGAAGCGGATTGAGCGACCCGTAGAATTCCGCCCACATAAGAATCAGGGATCCCAAACCGCCACCGGCAAGCAGCAATCCGGCCACCTTCAAAGGCTCGAACGGAACGAAGAAGCAAGCGATCACGACAAGAGCCGAGCCGCCCGTCATGCTGGCGCCCGTTGCAATCACGGCGGGCTTGTTCGCCCAGAGGGGCGCCACGCGCCGAGCAGCGAAAGCAAGCGCCAACGACACCACGCCAATAGCGGCTTCGAACAAAAAGTAGTCGAACACGGTAATGGTGGGAAACGCCTCGTAGCGGAAAAGCGTCGCAATCCACGCGCGGTACAGGCCAACCCCGAAGAACACGAACGGGATGATCGCCACGCGCCCGAATATGGCTTTCCACCGCTGGGCGAACCCCTGCTTCTCCACGCTTTCCACGGTTTCCTCCCCAAACAAGTGGAACGGCGGTGCGATGCAGCACCAACCGGTGAAACGTCCAAGGGCTTCGGCGCCCCTGCGCCCGGGCGGCGAAGCAGTGCAGCTTCAACTCCCTAGCCGCGGTTCATCATAGCCAAAAGAGCCTGATGGCGAAAGAGGGTTATGGCAAGGGTTACGTATTTAACCTACGCGGACAATTGCGCGACGCGGCTCATCGCGGCATTTTGGAGAGGCATTGCGGCGCGGTTGAGAACGTTCGCCAAGCTGAGGCGGGCGCGTGCGGCCAACGCTCGGCAACATCCGACGGACCCGCATGCAAAAAGGAGCAACCCGCGAAGCAGCGGGACGGGATTTGTAGGGAGGACTATACACATGGAACGATTCTCGCGTAGGCAGTTCATTGCAGGCGGCGCCGTAGCGGCGCTCGGCGGCACTTTGGCACTCGCCGGGTGCGCGCCCAGCGGCACAGCAGGCTCCAAGAACGCATCGGCCGGCGACGGCGCAACCAGCACGGCAATCGGGTCGGGCATGGGCAAGCATGGCGAGTTCAATGTAGAGGTGTCGGTAACCGACGGAGCCATCGACCGCATCACCGTGCTCGATTCGCGCGAAACGCCGGGCATGGGCGACGTCGCCATGCAGAAACTCACCAAGCTGATCATCGACAATCAGACGCTCAACGTTGACGCCGTATCAGGAGCCACGCTGTCCAGCATGGCGTTCACCGGCGCCGTGGCAAGCGCCCTGGACGACCTGGGGCAGAAGTCGAGCGAATGGCAGAAGCGCGACAAGGCCGAATACGCGAACGAGACGACGCTGCCCGAATCCACCGACGTGGTGGTCATCGGAGCCGGCGGTGCAGGATTCGCAGCGGCTATTTCCGCAGCGAACGCCGGCAAGAAGGTCGTCTTGATGGAAAAAATGGGCGTACTGGGCGGCGACACCGCGCTTTCCGGCGGCGAGATGGCCGTTCCGGGCAACTGGATCCAGGTGAAGGAGGGCATCGCCGACAGCCCCGAAGCCCTAGCAAAGGACATGCTTGAAGGCGGCGACAACGCGGGCGATCCGGCGTTGGTGCAGGTGATCGCCGACGGCGCGCTGGAAAGCTCGCAATGGCTCACCTTCGAAGGCGGCGTGTCGTGGAAGCACGACCTCATGCAGTTCGGCGGGCACAACACGAAGCGCTCCATCATCCCCATCACGCACTCGGGGTCCGAGATGACCACCAAGCTGACCAAGCGCGTGAACGAGATCGACGATATTACGCTGGTCGACTGCACGCGCGCCGTTGAGCTGGTGAAAAACGGCGACGCCATCAGCGGCGTCAAGGTACAGAACACCGTGACCGGCGAAGAGAGCACGGTTGCCTGCAAAGCCGTGGTCATGGCAAGCGGCGGATTCGGCTCCAACATCGAGATGCGCGTGAAGTACAACCCGGCCATGGACGACAAGATCCTGTCCACCGACTCCGTAGGCGTAACGGGCGACGGCATCACCATGGGCGAGGCAGCCGGAGCAAACCTGATCGACATGGAGTACATCCAGACGTATCCCGTATGCGACCCCTCGACCGGCGCGCTGCTGTACGTCGGCGACGTGCGTCTGGAATACCAGGCGATCATGGTGAACAAGGAAGGCGATCGCTTCGTGGAAGAACTCGACCGCCGCGACGTCATTTCCAACGCCATCACGAAGCAAAGCGACGGCAAGGGCTACCTGCTGTTCAACCAGAAGGGCGCCGACGAAACAGGACTGCTGGTCACGCACGCCGACGAGTACGAGAACATTCTGGCTCGCAAGGCCATCGCAAAGGGAGACACGCTCGACGACGTGTGCAGCCAGATGGGCGTTGACGCTGCCGAACTGCAGAAGACCATCGACACCTGGAACCAGTACTGCAAGGACGGCAAGGATCCCGAGTTCAACTACCGCGGCACGATGAACCCCATCGAAGAGGGGCCGTACTACCTGATGGCCTGCAAGCCCGCGGTCCATTACACGATGGGCGGCCTGCACATCAACACCGACGCGCAGGTGCTCGACCAGACGGGCGCGCCCATTCCGGGCTTCTATGCAGCCGGCGAAGTGGCGGGTCACAAGATGGGCACGAACCGCCTGGGTTCCTGCTCGATGACCGACATCTACACGTTCGGACGCATTGCCGGAACGAACGCAGCTGCCTACTCGGCATAGCGCCGTCGATCCATCCGGCTCGGCCGCAGCGCTCCCGCAGCGGCCGAGCATATTCCCTCCCTTGGTTCGGGCCCGCAGCA
This sequence comes from Paraeggerthella hominis, assembly GCF_021044775.1. Classification (NCBI taxonomy): domain Bacteria; kingdom Bacillati; phylum Actinomycetota; class Coriobacteriia; order Eggerthellales; family Eggerthellaceae; genus Paraeggerthella; species Paraeggerthella hominis. The sequence goes on along the minus strand of NZ_JAJNOQ010000002.1, from coordinate 297,785 downwards.
CGCGGGCCCGAACTGGTACAATGAGCGGCATACCACAGACGTCCGCGCTCGATACGCAAGAAGGGGATCGCATGGACCAGCACCTGATATTCGCAATCAGCAGAGAATACGGCAGCGGAGGGCGCGAGATAGGCGAGCACCTTGCAAACGAGCTGGGCATCGCTTACTACGACAAGTTGCTGCTCAAGCGCATAGCCGAGGAAAGCGGCCTCGACGGGGACGTTATCGCGGACTTCGACGAAAAGCCCCTGCGACCGCTGCTGCTCAACCCGAACAACTTTTTTTGCGGAACGGACATCGAACACCCCGTCGCGGCGCGCATTTACAAAGCGGAAGTGGGCATTCTCAAATCCATAGCGGACGAGGGACCGTGCGTCATCGTAGGCCGCTGCGCCGACTACGTGCTTTCAAAGCACCCGGGCTTGGTCAGCCTGTTCGTCAGCGCCCCGATGGACGCCCGCGTCAAGCGCGTCATGCGCCGCAACAACCTGTCGGAACAAGAAGCTCGTGCGCGCATCGCCAAAGTGGACAAAGCGCGCGCCAGCTACTACCGCTACTTCACGGACGAGCAATGGGGGCAAGCCTCTAATTACGACTTGTGCCTCAACTCCGGACAGCTTGATGCGCAAGGAGCCGTTTCGGTGATTCGCGCGTTCGTCGAAGCGCGGAAACCCCGGTAAAGCAAGGAAAAACGCAGCGAAGCGGGACGGAGCCGACAACTTGCGGTCTCCGTCCCTGTTTCGCACTTAGCCGAGACGCACGCCGTTCGGCACGTCGCGTTCAGGGACGGCGAGAACCGGCAGGATGCCGTCTTCGTATCCGATATCGTAGATCATGCCCTCGGACACTTCGCCCGCCATCTTTCGCGGAGCAAGGTTTACCACGAACAGAGCCTGCTTGCCCTCGATCTCGGCCTTCGGATCTTCTCGCTCCTCTTTCATGCCCGAAAGAATGGTGCGCGTAAAGCCGCCGAAATCCACCGTCATCTTTATAAGCTTGCTCGACTTCTCCACGTCTTCAACCAGCACGATACGCCCGACGCGAATATCCAGCTTGTCCAAGTCGTCAATCGTGATCAGCGGTTTCACGGGAGCGGTTTCTATCGTTTCGACCATGGAGCCTCCCTCGCTACGCTTGCGCCTGCTTGATCGCGTCGGCAACCTTGCGGGCTGCCGCGGTAATGGTCAAGTCGTTCACGTCGACCGTGATCTCGGCGTACTGCTCGTACAGCGGCTTGCGCTCGTCGAACAGCTCGCGCAGGCTCATGCCGATGCCGCCCTTGAGAACCACGCCGCGCTCCTGCAAATCGTGCAAGCGGTTCACCAGTTCGTCGTAGGATATCTGCAAGTACACAACCGTGCCGATTTCGGTCAGGTGCTGCATGGCCTCATCCGAGTAAACCGCGGAACCGCCCGTGGAGATAATGCTCTTGGACGCTTCGATATCGCGCAGGATCTCGTTTTCAACCTCGATAAACCCTTCGGGCCCGCATGCATCGATAAGCTTCTGAAGCGTTTTATCGCACTGATTCTGGATGACCAGGTCTGCGTCTATAAAGTGATAGTTCATGATCTTAGCCAACACAATGCCCAGCGTCGACTTGCCCGCACCGGGCATGCCGATCAGAACGATATTGTCTTTTTCCGCCATACTGGCTCCTCCCTAGCTGACAACTTCATCCGCATTGTAGCACGGCCTTTCTAGCGCGCGCCGCCGCCTCCGCCGAAGCCGCCGCCTCCGCCGCCCGAGAACCCTCCACCGAATCCGCCGCCGCTTGAGAAGTCCCCGCTTGCAGCGGACAGGGCGGCCTGAGCCGACGACAAGGTGTTAGCCATGGACGACTGGAACAGATCCCCCACCGCAGGCATGGCAATGCCGGTCGACGTATGCCCGCCCGTGTACCAGAACCACCACGGCATGTAGGACACGCCCAAGGACCCGTCGTACTCGAACAATTGCGGCATGGTGGTTTGCAGCTGCTTGATAGCTTGGTCGGCAACGCCGAACAAGTACGCATACACCATGAACTCGCCCCACACTTTTACGTCGGTGGGCGGGCGCTCGTCAAGCGACGAGAAATCGCGCAACCAGTTGCGCAGCGCCTTGCAACGCGCGATCAGGTTGTTTCCACGCACGCTTCGGCGCGGCATGTAGTTGGCGATAATGCCCAAGGCAATAGCCACAGGAAGCATGAAGATAAGAGGTATGAAGTTCTCCATCATCAACCAAATCGCCACGCCGCCAACGGCCATCACTACGGCAAGAGCAATCAGATACCCCTGATAGCGCTTGCCCTTTGCTTCGAAGAAATCCTGGCTGTTCGTTGCGGCGGACAACGTTCCCTGCCACGACTGCATGGCGTCAAGCAATTCTTGAGGATGGTCTTTGCCGTACGTTTCGATCGTGCCGAACCACAGCGAGTCGCGGCCTTCGGCAACCCGGCCGAACAGAAGGTCGAGCGCCGCACGGTCGATAGGATCGGCCACCGCGTCGGCGGCGGGCAGCTTGGTTATATAGTAGTCGCCCTTCGTTTTGGACGATCCGAACAAACCCGGCTCGTCATAACTGCCGGCATCGATGCGCACGGCACCGATATGAGCCAGATGCATGAGCGTAGCCGAGAAATCATCCTGGCTTTCGCGATCCCAACGCCACAGGCGACCGATCACCGCAGGGTGCACGGCAGAATCGGGAACGTCGCGCCAATACTCGTCCTTGAAGTCAGGTTCATGCTCGCGACCGTACCGACGATACGACCACAAGCCCCAAAGCAGCAGCAAAACGCTTATCACACCGCAGCCCACGATGAATGCAAGCGACATGGTGCGCTGAACGTTCGCTTGGTCAGACCACGACTGCTCTTCTTTCAGCACCGTATCAAGACGCATGGCCCCACCGTGCGCGGCGGCATCTTTCGCTGAAAGGTTCGTGAGCCATTTCACGGGAAACACAACGCGCGCTTCGGCAAACTGCCCGGCCGACACATGGGGGACCTTGTACGTAACGGATCCATCCGCATTGACCGACACCGATCCGTCAAGCGGGCCGTGACCCCAAGCGCGCACATTATCGCCCGCTTTCACCTCGGTTCCTTGAGGCACCGGCAGCGCAAGGGTCATCGTCACGTTGTCGGACGCTTCGGCCCATTGGGACCCTATGTACTTCCAGTACACCTCTCCCACGTCTCCGTAGGCCTGCGCGCCGTTGACTACCGTGTAGTCAAGCTCTATCATCGCCTGCGTATCGGATTGGTTGAAGAACGCGTACACGGTGTTCTTCGGCTCGTCGAACGAGTACGCATCCGTGCCAGGTCCGCCCGATTCGCGCCAGCCCAGCACGAACGGCACGTCTTTGAGCGTTGTCCATTCGCCCGAAATGGATCCGTCGGCGCCAAGCTGGCCCATGCGCATGCCGTTGATCTTGATGGACGCGTTCGACGGAAGACCGCTGCCGAGCTCCCACCATACAGCCGTGAAATCGCCGCTGAAGTCGAATGCGCGCTGCTCCACCACATGCAAGGACCCATCGGTTTCAACTTGCGCCTGAATATCAACCTTAGGCATGGTGTACGACTTCGCGTCGGCATAGGCCGGCGAGCACGCCAGAACGCCCACGGCTAAGGCGATCAGGCAGGCGAATGCAAGCGCGAATCGCCTGCGCTGCATAGCGAAGGAAATGTGGAGTTGCGTACCGCTCATGTTTTGCACAATCATGCTCCTTGCAACTTGGAGGTGGTCACGGTATCATAGCAAACCGCACCTATTATATTGTGGAGAGCTGACCGAGAGGCCGAAGGTGCTCGCCTGCTAAGCGAGTACACCCCAAAAGGGTGTCTGGGGTTCGAATCCCCAGCTCTCCGCCACCAACTTCAAAAGCCCGACAGTTTTTCAACTGCCGGGCTTCATTATATCGTCCAACCGGTTTCCCTACGGCAACGGATAGGTACCAGTGCACCGCCCCTCAGGTGCAAACCGGCCGCACGATGCTTGGCCCAAGCGAAGCCGAGCGGCAAGCAACGCAGCATACGCCGAACGCTTACGCCAAATGGCTTTTCTTGAGAATATCGCCGATGTAAGTGTTCTCGGTCTTTTTGACGAACGAATCGACAATTCGCTGCTCCACAAAGGGAAGATCCATGTCGACAAGCTTCTTGCGATCCGACAGATAGTACAGAGACCTCGCAAGGGCGCGCACATCGTACGCAGACGCGAACGTCTCAGGCACGCCGCGCTCCACGTCGAGCAATTGGTACACCGCCTCCATGGCGGTGCGCACGGAATACTCGGTCGTGAAAACCGTGTCGCGCTCGGTTTCAGCGAAATTGCCGATGAACGCAAGGTTCTTCGATCCCTGGGGAACCACCAAAGGACGATCCCCCGGCTTGCGCAGCATGAAGTAAGACGTGATGAACGGCATGTACACGGGTATCACCGTGCAATCATCGTGCGCCATAGCCTCGATTTGAGATTCAGGAACGCCCAAATGGTACAGCAGCTCTTGCGCGATTTCCTGGCCGCTGCACGCCTCGATGGGTTTCTTGACGTAGTTGCCGGGAACGCCCGACAGCAGGCCGTAGATCCACATGACCGTCTGGTCGGGACGCTGTTCCTTGAAATGAGGCTGACGATGTATCGTGAAGCTCATAAGCCAGTTGGAGTCCTTCACGGTAACGATGCCGCCGGTCACAACCTTTCCGGTCCTGAGGCCCCGGTTCGTCAATCGCTCTATATACGGATCGATCTTGCTGTTCTGCCAGGTAGCCGTTGCGGAAACGAACCAGCTTTCCTTGGGCAGGTTCTCGCAAAACACGTCAGGGTTGCCGAACTCGGGCGATTGCTCGGCCAACCGCTTCCACAACGTCCAGCTGCCGCCCAGCTCATGGGTGACGGGAGCCGGATCGAAATGGCTGCCTTGCGTGGAGCTTTCTGTTATGGATCCGTTCGTGATCAGCACCAGATCGTTTTCCGTCAGCCCTATGCGATCGATGCGACCGCTGCGGTCCACCACCAGCTCGCGGGCGACCTTCGCGTCGTCGGAAACGTCAACGCGAACATCAACGACCCGCGCATGGCACTCAAACCGGACGCCGTTCTCCTTCAAGTACGAAACCAGGGGCTTGACCAGCGATTCGTATTGATTGAAGCGCGTGAACTTAAGCGCGGTGAAATCAGGAAGCCCCTTGACGTGGTGAATGAAGCGCATGATGTAGCGGCGCATTTCTATAGCGGAATGCCAACGCTCGAACGCGAACATCGAGCACCAGTACAGCCAGAAGTTCGATTTGAAGAACTCCTCGGTGAAAACGTCTTCTATGCGCTTGCCTTCGAGCGATTTCTCGGAAGCCATCCATAGCTCGATCAGCTCTTTTTTCGCCTTCTTGGAAAGCGTGAAGTCGCCATCGTCTTCAACCTGGCACCCGCGATCGTGAATGATGCGGCAGTTGGAGGAGTTCGGATCGTCGTGATCAAGCCAGTAGAATTCATCGAGCACTGACGCATGTTCCACCTCAAGCGATGGAACGGATCGAAACAAATCCCATAAGCACTCGAAGTGGTTCTCCATCTCGCGGCCGCCGCGCGTCACAAATCCGTCAAGCGGCACCGCCTTACCGTCTAAAGATCCTCCCGGAACAGCCGTTTCTTCAAATACATGAATCCGATTGCCCTGCATGTGTCCGTCGCGTAGCAAAAACACCGCAGCTGCCAAACCGGCAAGGCCGCCGCCTACCAAATACGCCGACTTGTCATCGACTCCCTTGGGTTTTCTAGGCCGAGCGAACGCTTCGTAGTTGCCGTTGGTGTACCTCATGCGAACCCTTCCTTTCCCATCGCCAGCGCCGGCAAGCGCCGGAACCATACGTTGCACGAATGCCATCGTATGACTGACCCCGATCGAAACAGGGGCCAGTACGAAAAGGAAGGCGGATCGAAAAAGAGCAGTTACGAATGGGTTGGAAAACAAGCGGACCCGCTGTTGCGCAGGTCCGCTCGAATACCAACGAGTACAGCCGATCAGCCTCGGCGGCCCCTGAAGCGCGAGCCGATCCGTTTCGCCTTCATCGGCTTTTTGCGGTACGCCGGATGATGCTTGAGGAAAACAGCGCGGCATACTTGTGTCACGCCAAGCGCAACCAAAGCGGTAAGTAAAAAGCTAAACGCCAGATCGAACACGCCCACATTGTGCTCGAACCACGCATACAGGCTGAACAATCCAAAGAACGAGGAAAGAACGCCCGTGATAGCCGTGAACAGTTTGATGAGGATTTCCTTCGCACGGGTTGGCGAGTAGCGATACGTGGCAGCAAGATAGACCACCAGCGCGACCACCGCCAAAACAACCAACAGCACAGCGATGCGCGATAAGCGGGCGATCATGACGGAACTCCTCTCTCAGAACAGCAAGCGCCTTGCTTGTACGAACTCCTTGATTCCGCATCATACCAGACTCGCAAGAGGCCGCGCGAAGGCTCATCGATTCTAACGGGCGCTCCGTGGCTTCACGTGCGTTTCAAGCAGCCGTACGATCTCGTCTTTTCCGATTGGCTTGACCGCATAGCCGTCCATCCCCGCCTCGGAAGCACGTTTTCTGTCCTCGACGTACGCATTGGCCGTCATGGCAATAATCGGCGGATGCGAACGATGCGCGCAAGAGCTTTCCTCCACGATTGCGCGAGCGGCCTCCAAACCGTCCATGCGCGGCATTTGTATATCCATGAACACCAGGTCATAATAGTTTTCCGGTGCCGACCTCAACGTTTCGACCGCTTCAAGACCGTCCCAAGCGCGATCGACCGAAGCGCCCGTGCTCTTGATGAACTCCTCGGCGATCTCTCCCACGATGTCGTTATCCTCAACAAGCAGAACCCGTACGCGCGCCCAATCAGCCGAACGGCCGCCATCAGGCAGTTCTGCGTCGTCTGGCGCCGTCGAAAGATCTTCGGCGTCCGCCGAGGCCTCCTCCTGCATCTCGAAGGGAATATCCACCGTGAACTTCGAACCCTTCCCTTGAACGCTCTCCACTTTAATGGACCCGTTCATAACATCGATCAGGTTCTTCACGATAGACATCCCCAAACCCGTTCCCTCCACCGCAAGACGCGATGGGCGCTCCTCCCGCTCGAACGGATCGAACATGCGCTCAACGAAATCCGACGACATCCCTATGCCGTCGTCCTCGATCACAAAGCGAACTACGCAGGTTTTCTGGGCATCCTGCTCGTTCAGGTTCAACTCTTCCGCCACTTCGCCGAACGGCATACGGGCCGCCGAGAACCACACGTGACCGCCCGGCTCCGTATACTTCACCGCATTGCCCAGCAAGTTGACCAAAATCTGACTTACGCGCATCTCGTCGCCAACCACCAGCGTGCGCCCAAGCGAGCAATTGACCGCCTCGAACGAAAGTTGTTTCGTATCGGCCTGCGGGCGAACGATGGAAACCATCATCTCCACCAAATTGCACACGTTGAACGTCGCGCGGGTTAGATCGATTTGCCCGCTTTCTATCTTGCTCATGTCCAGCACGTCGTTGACCAGGTTCAAAAGATGATGCGAGGAGAGTTTTATCTTGTTGATAGATTCCCCTACGCGCTCGCGGTCATCCTCGTGCTCGCTGGCTATGTTCGCCAGCCCGATGATCGCGGTCAAGGGCGTGCGAATGTCGTGGGACACGTTCGACAGGAACCTCGACTTCGCCTCGTTGGCTTCCTGCGCAGCTTCAAGCGCGCAGCTCAGGCTTCCCTGGAGCGCACGTTGTTGATTGTTTTTCCGCATGATCACAATGATGAACAGGATGAGCGCAACGACGAACACGCTCAAGAGAACCGTTGCCGTGTCTATAGCCTCTTTCCGGGCATCGGCTATCTGAGCGTACGTCCTGTCAAACGATTCGGACGCAACGTCGATGATCTCGGTGTTGATCGTTAGCATGTGGTTGATGCGCGGGTCGATATTGTCGGAAAGGAAGCGAGCTACATCATGATCGCTCGCATCGCCCAAGCTCATATCGATGAGCTCTTGCTGTTGTAGACGGAACTCTTCGTAGCGGTTCGAGAGCTCGACGGCAAGTTCAGGAGCGGCGATGAACCGATCGGAAACCTGCTCAAGCTCTTTGATCATCTGCTGGTCGATTTCCTCGAACTCAACCCGAACGCTCTCCACGGTTTCAGGAGTGCGCGCGAAACCCAGGCGATCGTCGAGCGTTCTCATGGACATCAGATACGTCTCAGCCCGACCAGCGGCCAGCGTCACCGCGTAGGGGTGGTCTTTCAGCCGCTCGGTTCGCTGGTCTATCTCATTCATGTTTATAGACAGAACAACGTAGAAGCCAACCAAAAACGCCACCAAAATCAACGCGACAACGGCAAAGACGCCCGAGGAATCCAGAAGGCGGTCAAACGTTTTCGATTGTCGATCTTCGCGCTTGCCCATAAACCGCTCCGTCTGACAAACCAGGGAAGGGGAGCAGGACGCATCGAGCTGGGTCGCTGTACCGGACCCCGTCAATCGTCAAAACTCAGCAGCACGATCCCGGTATAGAACAAAAGCCCCTCGTCCCAGACACGAAACGAGGGGCTGCCCTTGCTAGAATTGAACTTGGGGAGCCACTTCCGCGCCCGACGCGGCATCGAAACTCTGACGCTCCTTGAAACCCATCATACCGGCAATAAGCACGGCAGGAAACGTCTGAATAGCGGTGTTGAACTTCATGACCGTGTCGTTATAGCTTTGGCGCATGTAGCTGATCTTATCTTCCGTGTTGGAAAGCTCTGCTTGCAGCTGTTGAAAGTTCACGTTCGCCTTCAGGTCGGGGTATGCCTCCGCAACGGCGAACAGGCTTTTCAGGGCCCCGGTCAAAATGCCATCAGCCTGCATTTTCCCTTCGGGAGTGCCGGCGTTCATGACGGCTGCGCGAGCCTGCGTGACCTCGTCGAGCGTACCGCGCTCGTGCGAAGCATAACCCTTGACGGTCTCAACAAGATTGGGGATAAGATCCAAACGACGCTGCAGTTGAACGTCGATCTGTGCCCAGGCGTTGTCCACCATGTTGCGCAGCTTGACCAGGTTGTTGTACAACCCGATAACAGCCAAAGCAAGCACAACAACAATGACAAGCACGACGATCCATACGATGTCCATAGCTCTCCTTTGCTAATGCGTACGGCTCATTCTACCATCGCTGGAAACGAGACTACCGTACGCCACTATTCTGTAACCGTTCCCTTACGGTAAGACTCGCCGATCAATCGCCCCAGTCCCGCATCAAGCGGGCCGGGAACCTATCTCACCGGAACGGAAGTCGCGCGCGAAGGACCGAAGGTTGTCGGGCGAGCCCACCAACCCCGGCTTCGAGCCTGCGCTGCCACGCGCGTTGCGGCATCGATCGACTTGCACATCGCGAACACGGCGGATCCGCTGCCGGACATGAGCGAGGCATCCACATCCTCATGAGAGCTTGCCCATGTTCGAATATCCGCAAGAGCCGGAAGCATCTCCTCGGAGACCGGCACCAAGTTGTTGATCAAGGGGACATCCTGCGCACGCGTGGCACGTAATGCAATAGCACGTTGATCGGCTGAAACGAACGAAGGGTTCCTATCAAAGGCGCGATAAGCAGCGGCCGTCGAAACGCCCCCTTCAGGCTTGATCAACACCACCGGCCCGTTCATGGGCGTCAGCTTATGGTCAAGCACATCCCCTACGCCGGTCAAGCACGCGCAGCCGCCGTGCAAGAAAAACGCCACATCGGCACCGAGTGACCGAGCGGTTTCCTCAATCAAAGCATCGTCGGTCGGAACGCCCCATAAGAGCGCCGCGCCCACCAAAGCGGCAGCGGCATCGGAAGACCCGCCCCCAAGACCGGCTTCTGCAGGAATGTGCTTCTCGATACTTACCACAATCGTTTCGTCTTGCTGCCGCCCAAGCGCGGCGGCGAAACGGCGAATAGCCTTGCTCACGATATTGTCCGAAGGGGCAACGTCGAGCGGCGCAAGTCCCTCGCACGAGCGTGAAACCAGATCAACCGCCAATCCCGCACCCAGCGCCGCCGGGGTGGTTTTCATGCGCAAGACGTCATGCAGCAACAGCGCATGCATGACGGTAGTAACCTCGTGGTATCCGTCCGCGCGCTGTTCGCCTATATCGAGATACAGGTTCACCTTCGCAGGAGCAACCAGCTTAACGGAGCCGAAGGCATTGAACGAGGCGACATCCACCCCCTGAGCGATGCGCGCAACCTCGAACATATCAACAACATGCGGGTCGTTTGCACGAGAAGAGGGCCCTTCCGCACCTGGAGAAACGGGCCTGGATTCCGGAAGTTCGGTCGTATTCGTCATAAAGGTTTCGTTCGCCTCTTTCTTTTGCTTGCGAAGAAGTCGCGTAGTATCTGGGCGCATTCGTCGGCAAGGACGCCGGAAGTCGCCTCGAAGGTATGGTTAAGCCGTTCGTCAGCGTTGACGGAGTACAACGTGCCCGTCGCACCAGCTTTCGGATCAGGAGCGCCAAAGACGCACCGATCGACGCGCGCTTGGTGCATCAGCCCAGCGCACATAATGCAGGGTTCGAGCGTCACGTACACCGTGCAACCTGTCAGACGCCATGCATCTAGATACTCAGCAGCCTGCTTCATAGCCAAAAACTCTGCATGCCCAGCTGGGTCTTTCGTCGTTTCCCTCATATTGCAAGCCCGAGAAATAACCATCGGATCAGCCAACGGATTGCGGGTAGCGGGATCGATAGGCTGGTATACGACAATGGCGCCGATAGGAACTTCGCCCAACTGTTCGGCACGGCGCGCTTCGGCAAGAGCCATACGCATGTAGTCTTCATCAGTCATGTCGCATATTATATGGTATCCTACCAATCGTTCAGGGATTCAACGCGATTTTCGCATGGCCAGAATGCTGGAGCGGCTCAAATATCATTGTTTCACGTGAAACAAAGCAAGCCCAAACGCGTTCGCCAAACCAATCGCGCAAAGCCCCAGGACCGAAAATGCGGAGGCGTGGCCGAGTGGTTGAAGGCGGCAGTCTTGAAAACTGTTAACGTTCACGCGTTCGTGGGTTCAAATCCTACCGCCTCCGCCATTGCTATTCTTGCTGATTGCCCAAATCACAACGCAGCTTTTTCCGATGCGGATCGCTCGATCAGCCGAGCGAACGATACCCGCAAGTCGGGTGCGCTCAAGTACACGTTCGCCGTAGCCCTCGTAGTTCGAACAAGCAGCCCCCGAGCAACCAAATCTTCGAAATCGGTTCGTGCTGTCGAGTATGCGATTCCATGCGCAGCGCGATGTTCCGATATGGCGAATTCCGTCTCGGGTGCAAGAACCGCGCGTTTCAACAGGGTTTTCTGTCGATGATTGAATCCATCCGAAGCCGCAATGCGCGCAAGGATCAAATCATCTGACTCCTTGAGGTTTGCAAGGGATTCCTCCATAAGCTGAAGCATGTGCAACATGATGGACATAAACGAATCGTAGTACGCCGTCCAATCCGTAGCAGCCCCGTCCGCCACGATCGACTCTCTCAAAGAGTAGCGAGCGCTTCCTGAAAAACTGCTTCCCATGCTCCAATCTTCCAGAATCTTCGTTTTCGGAAGGAAGCGAAACGCAGGAAGCCCTTTTTTAAGCAGATAGAACCGGCTGGCTATGCACCCCATGAGGTTATTGCACGACGGAAGCGGTGAAAGCCTCCAGAAATGGCAGTTCACCAGCATCGACACCATAATGGGATCTTGAACCGGCTCGGTGTTCAAGTCGTTTCCGGTGGCAACGATGATATCCAGCACGCCGTTGTCTCGAGCCGAAACAGCATGCTGATCCAACAAGGACACCGTACCCGGAGCAGGAAGATCCTCATCCGAAAGCCCTTCGGTAAGGTCCTGGTACAAACGCATAATGACCGATTCGTCGAAGGGGAGCTCTTCGTACGCAGGCAAATCCCTCATAATAGAATGAAAGTTCACCGCAAGCTGCTCCGCGAAAGTCATGCATGCACGCTCGCCGAATATTGCCGCGCGAACGCTTTCGTAGTCCGTTTCAAATCCATCGTGCTTTAAGTTCGCAACGGCTTCCTCTATGTAATACTGCGTCACAAAGCGACACCCGGCGCGCTCCGATATAAGAAGATCAAGAAACGATCCCCGTTGCGTTTTACGAGCTATCTGGCGTAACGAATACTGCAACGTCGCTGGAACCGTATGCCAGTTCTTACGAACTCCCTCGGGAGTGAATTCGACGATCGGCCCGTAAAACGCCTGGCCACGTCGGATGGCCGTCAACGCTTCCCATATTTCGTCCGCTGTATAACCGTCCGGTACAAACCGGCGATCAAGCTCGCTTTTCAGCATGGGGCGGCGCGCCGTTGCCGAAAGCAGAAGCTGAAACTCCGGACTGCTTAAAAACCCCAAAGACACAGACCCCTCCGCTCCCTCATGCCATGGGAGGGCTGCACCTCCCATGGCATGCAGTAACTTTTACGACCAGGCTTCGAGCGAAGAAAGCTGGGCCGCGGCGATTTCACCGAACGCCAGAGAGGGGCCCAACGTGCCGCCGCCTCCTGCATAAAATGCCCCTCCACAGCCAACCCCCGCACAGTTGCCATGAGCAAACAAACGTTTAACCTCGTTACCGTCCGTATCCAAAACCCGAGCGTTTGCGGCGATTTTCATCCCGCCCATGGTTCCAAGCACAACGGGAACCACTTCAGCCGCCCAGAAAGGACCGGTTTCCAGTGGAGCAAGCGTGCGAGCCGCTCCTTCGTAGTTCGAGTCGCCACCCACGTAGTGCTGTCCATAGTAGTCTTGCCCGCGACCGAAATCAGGATCCGAACCGTTCCGCGCATGGTCGTTGTATCGGGCAAGCTCCTCGGCAAGACCCGCAGCATCGATGCCGCATGCCTGGGCAAGTTCTTCGATGGAGCCGTACTGCTTGAACGCCGCCCCCGGCTGACCGGGCTTTCCGCCGTTCAGCCCATACGTGTCAACCGCAGCCTGGTCGGCTATCGCGAACGCGGGAAGGTTCTGCCAACCGCGAGGCTCAACCCCGTTCTCCAAAGCGCAGAACGACCTGCCTACGGAATCGTAGTTGGAGCATTCGTTCGTGAATCGCTTTCCGTGCTTGTTGACGTAGATCACCCCGCGCTTGCAATCGTCGCGAATAGCCGTTGAAAGCTTGCTCGCTCCCATAGCCCGAGCTTCTTCGTACTCGACCTTGTACCCGGGCGAAAGCCAAGCTTCGTTCATGAAGCTAAGATCGCAGCCCGCCTTCATAGCCATTCGCTGTCCGTCGCCGGTACCGTCCGGCGTGCCCCAACTATACAACGCGGGGACGCGCAGATAGGTTTTCATCATCGATTCGTTCCAATCGAACCCTCCCGACGACATGACGACCGCCCGTTTGGCGCGAATTTTCATTTCGCTCTTGCCGTCCTTTGCGACCACGCCAAGCACTTCGGTGGAACCATCGTCAGAAACGCGCGTGACAAGCTGGGTTGCCGGAGTTTTCGCCATGATTTCAACGCCTGCTTTTTCCGCGCTCGATACAAGGGCGCCGCCCAGAACTCCGGCGATTGCCTGATCTTTTTCTACCTTGGGGCAGAGAGAGCGCCCTATGGTCCTTCCTCCCGGCAGATCAGAGCGGTAGTCGATACCGGGTGCCCAATACACCCATTCGACGCCTGCTAGGCGCGTCACGTTGTCTAGAGCGATGTTCACATTGTCTACGAAAGCTTCAGCATGATCAGGAAGGTACGTTTCGCCCGATCCTGCTGCAAGGTACGCGAGTGCGTCCGCTTTCGAGTCCTTGTCACCGTTCTGCTCCATAAGCTTGTTCGCAGGAGCCCAAACCACCGAGGACGAGTACAGGGTAGAGCCACCGGGCTTCGCACCCTTTTCCAGCACGATAACGCTCAGTCCTTCTTCACGTGCTCGAAGCGCAGTGTACAATCCTGTCCCAGCGCCTACGACTACCAAGTCCGCTTCCTTATCCCATGATTCTGCGGACGACGATGACGCCGCGCCTGAACAACCCCCAAGCAAGCTGCTCGCCAACGCGCCGACTGTCACGACGCCGCCAGCGAACAACGCCTCGCGACGAGTAAATTGCTTTGCAGCGCTTGCCTCTACGGTACGTTTCATGCCCTCCATGGCCGATCCTTTCCAAAGCACGACTGTTTCACATGTTCGATTGCGAAGGATCTGCAGATTCCCCTTACCGGTTGCGCCAGTGTACGAAACCGATTCCAAAAGCGTCAAGATGGCAATAATCGTTAGCTTGATATTCTTGTTTTACCTGATCAAATACGTATTATGAAAAGCAATGCCACACGGTGACGATTTTCGCTACGGGGGAAACGGGACTGAAAAAGCGTTTGTTCCAGAACGTATGCTTTCGTATTTTTATTTATAATTTATTTAATAATATTTAAGAGTAGCAGGGTTTAGTATCACGGTAAATCGCGAACTGGCCCTTTATCTGTTTGACGCGAAGCGACTGCACACCTGCACACCTGCACACCTGCACACCTGCACACCTGCACACCTGCACAGAAAAAAGTACCTCGATTGCAACCAATCGCCTTCGTCAATGCCCGATCTTTTAAGATGTTTCACGTGAAACATCTTAACCTCAAGACGTTCAGACACGAACGGCACAGCGCATGAAAACCAATCTATCGCCTATCCTCGTAAAACAAGTAGCGATACGTTCCAAAAAAGAAAAGCCGATGTTTCACGTGAAACATCGGCTTTTCCTGAGTAGTGCTGCAATCTTTAACGATCCGTCATGGGAACGTAGTCGCGCTTTCCCTTGCGTACAGACTTGTAAGCCGGACGAATAATGCGCTTGCCCGAAACGATTTCCTCGAAACGATGCGCAGCCCATCCCGACATGCGAGCACAAGCGAACAGGGGAGTAAACAGATCTTCAGGAATGCCCATCATCGAATACACGAAGCCTGAGTACATATCGACGTTGGCGCACATATCCTTGCGCGTACCCTTTTCCTTCAAGATAACCTCAGGAGCAAGACGTTCGATATTCTCAAGCAGCTGGAATTCCGCCTCGTATTCCGTTCCTCGAGCAAGCTTCTCCGCAAACTTCTTGCAGATCACGGCACGCGGATCCGACTTCGTGTATACGGCATGGCCCATGCCGTATACCAGCCCCGTCTTATCGTATGCTTCCTTATTGACGATCTTCGCCAGGTAATCTGCAACCTGGCCCTCATCAGACCAATCGGAAACATGGTCTTTGATTTCCTTCTGCATAGCCAGCACCTGATGGTTCGCACCGCCGTGCTTACGGCCTTTCAACGATCCAATTGCGCCCGCATACGTGGAATACGCGTCAGTATCCGCCGAAGTTAAAACGCGCGTCGTGAACGTGGAATTGTTGCCGCCGCCGTGTTCGGCGTGCAGGCACAGCATAATATCGAGCATTCGCGCTTCTTCGGGCGTGAAAGCACGGTCTGGGCGAAGCATAGATAAGATGGTCTCTGCAGTAGATTGCCCCGGCAGGAACCGATGCATAATCATCGATTCGTTGTTGTAACGCGCACGCTTGGCGTAATACGTAAGGACCATAATACGAGGCAGGCGCGATATGAGAGAAATAGCCGCATGAACCTCGTGATGAGCGCTGCGATCTTCAGCTTCGGGGTCGTACGCATACAGCAGCAGAATAGTGCGCGCAAGAACGTTCATGATATCGGGGGGAGTATCGCGCATGATCATCGACGCGGTAAACCCATCAGGAAGCTCGCGCTCAGCATCCAGAACGGAAACGAAACGATCCAGCTGGTCCTGCGTAGGAAGTTCTCCCATTAGAAGAAGGTAAGCAACTTCTTCGTAGTTGAAGCGACGATCGATAGCATCGGTATCAAGCAGGTCGTAGATATCGTAGCCGCGATATCGGAGCATGCCGTCATCGGCTATTTTCTCATTATCCGAAATCACGTAGCCATGAACGTTCGCAATATTGGTCAATCCCGCTACGACACCCGTGCCATCAGCATTGCGCAAACCGCGCTTAACGTCGTATAGATCGTAATTATCGACATCAATCGAGTTAATGGTTTTGAAGCTTTCGTACAGCGCGATTTTTTTCTCGTCTCCCATAGCGCATCCTTCCTGCCGCAGCAACGGCTTTTCGATAAAGCGGATACGGCCAATCTGAAACGACGGCCTTGCGTACCTTTAGAGTGGAGAATGAAGTCTTTACCATGATAAAGCGCAACAACCTTCCGCACAACGAGCCAAAGGGAGTTATCGGTGAAAACCATGGTGAAAGAGTATTATACGAGACCTTCGGTATATATAAAAATGCCCGTCCTACGACGGGCATTCAATACTCTTAAAAGAGATGGTGGCTATTTCGCAGCACCGATACGGCAGATCGTGGTGCCGCAATCCGGGCACTTGCCCTTCGTGATGGGCTTACCGTTCTTCGTCATGCTCTCAACGGGATCCTTCATGATTTTCTTTGCCTTGCACTTCACGCAATATGCCTCAATAGCCATGGCTGAAAAACACCTCTCTGTCCTGTACTCTCACGAACCGCAAAGCAGCCCGTCTCTTAAATCAAGGTTGTAAACTTGCATCCCAAGATGCGCAATTGCCCATTATAGGTCACCTGGAACATGCTTGAAGAGTATATCCGCAGGTGACTATATATTCTTCAACAACTCCATAACAAAGTCTGCATTCGACGACAGCGTTTCTTCATCGATGTTTTCCAAAACGTCGTCGCTTTGGGCGAAGTAAGCAGGCTTGGACCCCGCCATGCCCACCAGGTGCATTGCCTGATGGCCGTGCTTGATAGCGAACGAAGCAGCGCTGTCCTGCCACAGAATACGCCCGCCCGACACGCTGACTCCGGTTGCTTGAGAAGCTTTCTTTACGTACCGTTTCATACGAGAAGAAGTTTTTACCGTCTTGAACTGGCCTTCCTGTTCAATCATGCTCAAATCGCCTGCACCCAGAGCTTCGAGATCGATGATGATCGCACCGCGCAAATCCTGCTGGTGCTCTGCCAAGAAAGCCTTCATACCGCTGTTTTGAGTAAGCTCGGATCCCAGCGAGACGAACCATACTTCCGTATTGATATCAGGGTTGCGGAACTGGTATATCTGCTGAAGTTCGTCCGAAATCTCGATTTCAGACGCAGCAGCTTGTGCCGATTCTTCCGCAAGGCTCTCAGAATCGAAATCCGCGTTCTCTACGCGACGGGCCGAGAACGCGCCGCCGTTCCAAGGGCGAGAGGCGTTGCCTTTATAGCCGTCGAATTCGTCATCCTCGACATCAAGCTCCTCGTCGTAGAACCCATCGGCTTCAAAGCTATCACCTTGGCCAACAAAAGCGTTCTCGTCGAACGTATCGAACGACTCATCAAGATAATCGCCCTCGTACGCATCCATACGCGTAGTTGCAGAAGGATCAACGCCGCCCGCGGACTCATCTTCCTCGCGGAAGCTCTCCCATCCGCCACGCTCGGCTCCCACGGTGCGCGCATCGAACGTGTCGTCTACGTTCAACCACTCCTGAGCGCTCGGCGCCTCTTCCTTATCTTTGCGACGGAAACGATCGAGCAAGCGACGGACGCGCGATTTCGGCATTTCCACGTACCCAGGTCCGGCAAAAGCGCCCGTTTCGGTAAAGTTAGCATCGTACGCCGAGTCATCAGCATCGTCGACGTAGATGTCGTCGGGATCCACGTTGTCGAGCAGTTCATCGCCAACAGGAGCGAAGGCGCCGGTAGCTCCAGCAGGCGCGAACGACCCAGCGGCATTTACGTTAGAGCTTTTCGCCTCGGGCGCATTTGTGCGTGCAATAGCCCCCGACAAAGACGGAAGCATAGAGCGAAGGGAAGCGCCTTTTTCGGATGGGGAACCTTCGGCAGACGTCGATCCCGATCCGTCGTTTTCGTCGGAAGATCCCAAACTGATGGAAGGAAGCATGGTAAGCAGGCTCTTCGCAGCAGTTTTACCAGCGCTTTCAACGTCCGCTAAAGGAGCACGCTGTTTCGGCAGCTCGGTGATAGGAGCCGGCTTCGCCGCAGAAACGCCGATATCGGGCAGCACGATGGGCTTACGCGCCGCCTCGTCGAGCGGGGTATCCTGAGCAAGCCCGAACACCGCTTCATCCTCTTCAGAAACGCCGTCGGTCACGTTTACGCGGTTATCCGTACGGTGCTCGTCTTGACGCGTTGCCAAAGCCTCTTCCTGAACCTTGCGAGGATCCAAAAACGACGGCATGGATAGTTCCGGCATGGAAGGTAGATCACCCGGTCGAAGGCCGCTTACATCGATAGGAGCCATCGCGGTGGTGGACAGCGGATCGTTTTCCGCATCCTGCGGAGCGGAAGGCGCAGATCCGTCGAAGGGGTCCGACGAATGCACGTTCTCAGCGCCATATTCGGCAGCAGAAGCAGCGCCGTCGACCGCTTCTCCGTCCTTGGAAGCATTGCCAGGAGCTTCGGCATGGTCGGGGGAAACGTTCCACTGAGGGGCCTTTATCTCGCGAATGCCATCGCGGTTCGCGTCCATCTGCTGCTCGAAGCGGCGCTCAACAGCCATGTTCGCCTCGGCAAAATGACCAGCGCTTTCGCTTACGGCCGCATCGAGCGCGCTCGCATAACGAGAACGCTGCACGGGCTTTTCAACGGTGCGGGGCTTCTTCGCCTTTTCCTGCGCCTTCCTGAACCAATCGGGAACTCCACCCGTCGATGCGGTGGAGTACGGGGTAGGCTCGACCGACGAAACCACGTTCAGGGCAGCATCGCCGGCTGCAACGATTCCCTCAACATCCTGGGCAGCGGCTTCAGCCTTAGCGAGCGCTTCCTGCATGGTATCGGGGGGAATAGTGGAAAACGCTTCCAAAACCTCTCCGCGCACCTCGTGATAATCTTCATCGGAAGGACGAGGCAGGGGAGGCTCTTTGATCTGGACGAGATTCTGCGCTATGTCAGCGGCAGCAGCACCCGCTACAGGTTTTCCGGTCAAAGCCGCAACGGCCGCTTTTGCAGCCGCCAAACGAGCTTCGGGCGTCTGGGGAGCCATCGCGGGCGGCTTCAAGTTCTCGGCCTCGTATACCAGCTCGACTCCCTCGGGAACCAATCCAGCAGCCCGGGCCGCATCTTCGCCATGAATGGCAGCTTCTCCACGTTCGGCCAGTTCAGCTTCACTTACGCGGCCGCGACCCACGCGGCGCGCCACTTCAAGCAGTACGGCCGTACCCGCAGCGTTGCTGTTCGCGCCCTCGTTGTAAGCGGCGAATTTATGAAAAGCGCCGGTCACCAAAGGAATGCAGGCAAGAACCAGCAGGATGACGACAATCACATTAAGAACCGTGGAAACCATTCCACCGTCGTTCAAGAACACCACGTTGCGCAGCAGTAAAACAACGGGCAGCAAGGCCATAGCCCCAAACGTCGTCCATTGAATGGCAGGAAGCGCCTGCGCAAGCGGACCGTTCAGCTCGGCACGCACCTTGCCGCTATCATAACGAGCCACCAGGACGACTTTACGCCGACGAGATCCGCCTGCTTCAGCAGAATAGCCCGGATCGTACTTCGCCACCACGTTTTGACTGACGCCTCGCGCCAAAACCTTAGACAGAACCGGTCGATCGAACGCCTCCGCTGCAAACAAAAGCGCTGCTATCAATGTAACAACCACCGAGGCGATTCCCAGAACAGGCACGAACAAAGCCGCGACCGTGATGACCAGCGAGCAACCACAGCAAATCATGCGGGGAATATCGGCATCCGGAGAGCCGTTAAAATCCTCGATCACTGCGGAAAGGCCAGCTTCTTTCTGCATTTGCTCGGTTATGTACAGCGCCGCCTGCTGCTCCTCTTCGGTTCCCGCTGGACGCGGGCCGATTTCCTGGGACAGATACGCAACGTGATCTACTATTTCCGGCATTAGCTTTGCCTTTCGTTCCCTGGTGTTTCTACAAGGCACATATAACGCAAGTATACGCTATTTGCTTTCCGCGCCCAAATAATCGCGAATAAAAGCATCGGCCGTCCCCGCTTGTAAACGAGCTGTTGAGTACGACTCCTCCATGCTGGACACGACCTGTTCGTATGCTTCGTACACAAGCGTTTCGGGTTTTTCGGGAATAGCCTTCGCAAGAGCGACCGCCTCTGCATCGGCAACGTTGTACGCCTCGTTCTGAGCAGACGCCTCTTCTTTGTTCTTAGCTAAAAACGCGTCATCCGAAGCTATCGCATAGCCAAGGGACTCTATTCTTTTTTCCACATAAGAGAGCAATGCGCTCATATCGGCTTCATCGTAGGCACGTTGCACCTCGGAAAGAGCGCTATAGGCGTCATTGAACGCAGCAAGAGCCTCGTTGGTCTTATCTTTCGAAGCCTGAACATTCTCAGCTGTCGTATTTTTCACCAGTTTAGCCGCGTCGCGTGCGAGGCTATCGGCCTTCAGAACCTCGTTCCAAACATTTTGAAGATTGATAGCGGCAGTTTCAGCCCTGGAAGACTCTTCAAGCAGCTCCGTACCCGATTCAATAAGCGACCGACGAGCAGCAATAGCGGCCACAGTCTGATTAGCCGCTTCCTTATCGCGCGATTCGTTCAGATTAAGCGATGAAGCGCGGGCCTTTTCGTCAGCCTGATTCAATTGAAGGGACGCGGCTTCAAGCTGCGAGTACACGTCTTTGCGCCGTTGCGCCATTCCCTCGTCAAAAGGATGCGAGACCACATCATCGAGTTCCACGATCACTTCGTCAGCCTGATTCACCAAATCAAGCGCCTCGTCTAATTGCGCGACATTGCTCTGATGGCTCTTAAGATCGTTGTACAGATACATCCCGCCAAGCGACAGCAATACCACCATCGTAAGCGATATGACAACAGCAGCCACCACTTTGCTCAATTTGCGGCGGGCTTTGCGCAGGGCTATTTCCTCTTCAGGAGACCGAACGGGTTTAGAAGGGCTCGATGCTTTCCTCGGTGCAGAGGAGGCCGACGAAGACAACCTTGAACGTCTTGTCTTGTCCGAGGATGCAGACTGAGCGCCCCCCATCGCTGGAGCTGCAAAATCAAACGCATCGAAGCGCGAAAAAACCTCTTTGTCGTCCACCGATACGAAGTCACCAGTCGAAAGAGGGAGTCCTTTTTCCTTAGTGGGGGTTCCTGAGGGTTTTTTTCTGCGCGCGGGCAGCGTAAACAAGGACACATGACCGAACGGGCCGCGCTTTTCCTTCTCTGCGCGGCCACCGTCAAGAGCCTCTCGAGCGGCATCGAGCACGCTGAACGAAATCTCGTTCGACGTGCCCTTCGTATGCCTCTTAATATGTGCAGCTCGCGTTAGCTTGTCGTCTCTCCTGGCCATACAACCCCGTCGCAGCTTAGATCACGCACGACCGCGCCGCACATCGTCCGCTATCTCGCGCGCGGACATGATTTTGATAGTTCGGCTTGGTAGAGAATTCAAAAAAGCCTTGCCATAGCTCTTGGTAAGCAATCGCTTATCAGCAAGAATAAGCACGCCTTCGTCCTCGGCCTTGCGAATAAGCCTTCCTGCCGCTTGCTTCGTTTCAAGGACAGCAGCGGGAAGCACGTAACGGCGCCATGCCTGATCGTCGCGCGCCGCGCGCTCGCACGATAAGGGGTCAGTAGGTTTGGAGAACGGCAGCTTAGGAATAATCACGCCCTTCAACGTAGCCCCGGGAGCATCGAACCCTTCCCAAAAGCTCTTGAGAGCGAACAGCGATAGATGTTCGTCGGCAAGGAAATCATCGCGAAGTCCCTTTACCGACACGCCCCATTTCTGGCAGACAACACGGAGATCGTCTTCTTTAAGCTGCGGACTAACTTCGTCGAAGCACTTCTCCATTTCGCGACGATTCGTGAACAGCGTCAGCATAGACCCCTGCTGCGCACGATGAACGTCCACCAGAAGGCGCTGCAACGAAGAAAGGTAGGCTGCGTCGCTCGGTTCGGGCATATCGTCAACAACGTACACTGTCATATGGCCGTCGTAGTCGTAGCTCGAATCAAGCTTGCAAGTCCTGGATTGCGAGAATTCGGTTTCGTTCAGCCCGAGCGAGTTCTCAAACGCAGTGAATTTTCCATCAACCGACAGCGTGGCCGAAGCAAACACCACTGAGTGGGTTTTCGCGAACAAGGTCTCGTTCATAATCGCGCCCATGTTGACCATCAGCGCTTCAAGCTTTTCGGCAACGCGGTCTTTCTTGCGATTGATTGTTGCGGAGTATGCGCAGGATTCGGGCGCTTTAGTCAATATGATGTCAACGGAATCGATCTGTTCTTTCAGCTCGATAGCCATCGATGCGATCTCGCGCTGAATTTCAGCCGCCCCGTCAACCTCTTCCAGATACGCAACCAGATTTTGGCATGCGGCCACCAGCTTTTCCGCAGCATCCGACATAGCCCGCCCCAGCAATGTAACTTGACCGAACGTAGCGCTGTTGCGAATATCGTTATTGATCCAGAGTTCTACGGTTTCGTACCCTCGTCCTCGTTTGTTCTGATCGAAGAACAGCAGGTCTTTCATGTGGGAAGCGAATTCCTGCGCAGCTTCGGCATACGTTTTCCCGGCAGCTCGAGCTTTACTGGTCAACGCATAGAACAGGGAGCTTCCTTCTTCGCTTCCGGAAACCACCACGCGGCGCTCGGCTCGAACGAACACGTTACGGGAAGCTTCGTCAGCACCGGCGCGATGAGCAAGACGCGTAATATCCTCAGCAGCCAGAGAAACCGAAAAAGCTCGGCGCGCTTCCGATTCAGCCCCGTGAGCCTCGTCCACCACCCAGTATCGAATAGAGGGAAGCAACCCGCCATCGGCCACTAAATCGCAAAAGAGAAGACTATGATTGGTCACAACGATATCGGCCGCCTCGGCGCGCCGGCGAGACCCGTGCACAAAACAAGACGTTCCGAAGTAAGGGCATTTACGGCGAAGACAATCATGGCTCGTCGTGGTTACCGCTCGACGGGGCAGTACTCGATAATCGATTTTCAACCCGTCCATGTCGTCGTACGAGGTTTGCTCCACATAAGAAAGAAGAGCCGCGAGCGCCGGAGCCTGAGTTTGCTCCTTACCATTCACAAGCCTCATCTGAGGGCCATCAGACACAATGCGATCTATGCGCCGCAGGCACGGGTAATGAGAGAATCCCTTCAACGGGGCATACGTCAACAGCGGCCTCTCGGGATTCACCGTATGAAGCGCTTCGGCGAGCGCAGGAAGCTCATGGTACACCAGCTGATCAAGCAGTGCGTTGGTTTTCGTCGCAACGCCTACCGTAATGTTGTTCGCCTGCGCCGTAAGCGCAGCCGGCACCAGATAAGCCATCGACTTTCCAACGCCCGTACCCGCTTCGACAATAAGATTTTCCGAACTGGCAAACGCATCGCGCACGGCTTCAGCCATAATGCGCTGCTCTTTGCGCCGCTCGAAATCGCCGTACAAAGCTCCAACAAGTCCCTGCTCGGAAAACGCTTGGTCGATAGCTTCCTGCGAAGGAAACACAAGCTCTCGTTGGGGATTGGAGGCTATATCGTCTGCATCCACCTTAGGAGCATGCTCTTTTTTACCCAGTCGATCCCTTCTCAAAGCACGAAGGGAGAAGTGGTGCTTTGCATCAAGCGGTGATGTTTCACGTGAAACATCATCGGGCTCAACGGCGGCATTCGACGATGTTTCACGTGAAACATCGTTCCAAAGGCTGGAAAAGACCTTGCTGTACGCTGAGCTCGATTGAAGATCGGCAATACGATCGAACACAACCTGCGTAGACCACTGGTCAGGGGTTGCCATTTGAGCAATTTCCCTCACAAGCGCAGGAGGCATAGCCGCCACGCCAGCAAGAAGGATGCGATACATCGCGCAGGTGGCCGCCACGTCCGCATCGGCGCGATGAGTGGAAAGCGGTGCGCCGAAAGCTCGCACAAGATCTAAAAGCCGATGAGACTTCAAGCGCGGTAAAGCTATGCGAGCAAGATCAAGAGAGTCGATCCAAGTGTTCTCCAGAAGCGGATACCCGCTGGGATGACGCGTCGTGAACGTGCGATCGAAATCAACGTTATGAGCAACCACGCTTGCATCGCCGACGAACGACACCAGTGCAGCAAGCGCCTCTTCAGGGGAAGGGGCTTCAGCAACATCGCTATCGTGGATATCGGTCAGACGAGCCACTTCTTCCGGAATAGGCTTACCCGGATTCACGAACGTGATGAACCAATCCACTATCTCGCCCTGCTCGAAGCGAGCAGCGGCAATTTGGGTCAGTTCATCGTGATTGTACGAGAACCCCGTCGTTTCCGTATCAAGCACAACCACGTTACGGTCAAGTTCGCCGAAATCAAGGGATTCCGCCCACGAAGGGAGCAATGCGTAACGGTCGCACACGGGCTGGGGTGTTCCATCGCTTATGAAACTTTGCAGGGTATCCTGCTTGAGCATACTTTGATTATCCATAGCTATCAGCCTATCATCTATCATAGGATCGCACAAACCTAAAACACGGTGATTACACGCCCGACACACCCTGAGCTATACCATGGTAGAGGAGAAAAGATGCAGGCGGAACGCTATTTCGGAACATACGCTCGATTCGAGACAAAATCCAAGAAGGATGCAGCGGCGCTGCTTGGCGCCGACAACCTGGTTGGCGATGTGTTCGAACTAGAGTTCATCGTTCGGGACAAGAAGAACGTTGCCTGGCTGAAGAACCGTTTCGGCGGGCTTATCGGATATCTTGACGAAGAGACTTCTCGCACGCTCAGCATCCTCGTTGCTCGCGGGTGGAACCTCAAGGCGATCCTGTCTTTCATAGCGTTCACCGACGCGCCCGATCCAGGCCATTACTGGGGACAAGTCGCGCTCGTTTGCTACGAGAATGAGCTTGAGCAGCCTATGAGTTCCTTCATACAGGGAATCTCGGCGCGCTTGGCGGACGGGGTTCGCCCCGATGTCTCATTCGGCGATCAAGCAGTGCA
Source organism: Paraeggerthella hominis (assembly GCF_021044775.1). Lineage (NCBI taxonomy): Bacteria > Bacillati > Actinomycetota > Coriobacteriia > Eggerthellales > Eggerthellaceae > Paraeggerthella > Paraeggerthella hominis. The sequence continues at coordinate 272,798 of NZ_JAJNOQ010000002.1, read as the reverse complement.
GCAGATTGTCGAAAGCGAAGGATCATGGCAACCGAAAGACACCGTGCCGCTTCCTGAGAAAAAGCCTGGAACCGTCATTATGAAAAGCCGCCGCAAAATGAGCGAGAAGCTGATCGAGCAAGGGCGCAAGGGAAACAAGGGGTGCTATGCGGTAAGCTGGATATTCCTTCTTGCAATCGTCGCCTTAGCGTTGTTCGGATTGAAATCCTGCGGAATACTGTAAACGCTTGCAGAAAAAATAGGGCGAGGTTCGTGACCTCGCCCTATTTTTTACCCCACCGTTGAAAGTTTAGGCGCGAAGCGCGTACTGTACCAACTTCGTGCACAAGTCAGGGAAGGAAATCCCCGCCGCCCTGCCAGCATCCGGCAAAAGCGAGGTGCCGGTCATGCCAGGAATCGTATTGGTTTCCAGAATCCAGCACGACCCATCTTCTTCCAAAATGAAATCGGAGCGCGAAACACCATCGCATCCAAGGGCCTTGTGCGCTTCGATAGCTAGCTTCTGCACCATGTTCGTCGTCTCGTCAGAAAGCAGAGCAGGGCAGATATGCTGCGACCCTCCGGGAGCGTACTTCGATTCAAAATCATAAAAGTCGCTTTTCGGAACGATTTCGATAATCGGAAGAGCCTGTAGATCATCCCCTCCGATAACCGCAACAGTCAGCTCGGTGCCTTTGACGTACCGTTCGATAAGGACCTCATCATCTATCTCGAGCGCCTTTTCCACCGCATCCAGAATAGCTTGCTCTCCCTCGACGATGAACACACCGAGCGCGCTGCCTTCCGTACCAGGCTTCACCACGCAGTGATCCCCAAGAAAAGCGATAACCTGACGAGCGTCTACGGAATCGCCTGCGCGAACCGTCACGGAAGGAGGCGTAGGAATATCGTGCTGCTGATAGTACAACTTCGCTTTCGCCTTATCCATGGCCAAGGAGCTTGACCACACCCCTGAGCCAATATAAGGAAGCCCAATCACTTCCAAGAAGCCCTGCACCGTGCCGTCTTCGCCAAGTTTTCCGTGCAAGCATAGGAATGCAACATCGAAAGGTTCGTCGATCAGACGCTTCAAATCCTCTTTCTCAGCAGGATCAAGGACGGTCACGTTAAATCCCGCTTCTTTCAGAGCTTGGGAAGCCCCTTCTCCAGAAGCCAACGATATCTCTCGCTCCCCGCTTTTTCCCCCGGCAAGCAACGCCACGCGACACTCGCGCGGATCGAAGCATTCAGACATGCGTCCTTCTTTCACCCTATGGATACGAACGTCAGCAGTATAGCAAAACGAGCAACACCGAGCGAAAACCATGGTGCGAGAGGAGCAATGTTTCACGTGAAACATGTATAATGACCGGCATGAATACTTCAATTAAAGCTTATACACTCGACGGTCTTACTCAGATTGTGAAAGACCTGGGACAGCCGGCATTCCGCGCAAAGCAACTCTACGAATGGCTCTATACACACAACGTGCAGTCGTTTGATGAAATGTCGAATCTCCCTGCAGCGTTCAGATCATCTCTTGCTGAAAAGTTCTCGATAGATGCTCCTTCGGTAGTTGACCGTCAAATATCGAGCGACGGCACCAGAAAATACCTTATATCGTACGAAGACGGCGTGTGCGTCGAAACGGTTGCCATACCCTCAAGAAGCGGAGATCGTTTGACAGTATGCTTCTCGACACAAGCTGGGTGCGGCATGGCATGTGCCTTTTGCGCAACGGGAAGGGAAGGGTTCACCAGGAACCTCCTTCCGGGTGAAATGGTGGACCAAATACTCTTGATCCAGAAGGACACGGGAACGCGGGTCACGAACGCTGTGGGCATGGGACAGGGCGAACCGTTCCTTAACTACGACAATACGCTTGCCGCGCTGCGCATACTCAACGACCCGAAGGCAGTCGGAATTGGCGCGCGCCACATTAGCATTTCAACCTGCGGCATACTTCCCGGTATAGAAAAGTTCGCCACGGAGCCCGAGCAGTTCACGCTTGCGGTATCGCTTCACTCCGCCGCACAAGGCACCCGCGATTTGCTTATGCCGAAAGTCGATCGCTTCAAGCTTAAAAACCTCAAGCAGGCGCTACAGTCGTACGTCGAGAAAACCAACCGTCGCGTGACGTTGGAATACATCATGATAGAAGGCGTGAACGATTCGAATGCAGAGCTTTCCAAACTGAAAGAGTTCTGCTCCGGTCTTCACTGCCATGTCAACCTGATTCCCATCAACGCCGTTCCCGATTCCGTTTTTCAACCGAGCGATCAGGAAACCATTGAAACCTGGCTCCGTGAAATTCAGAAGCACGGCACCGAAGCTACCTTGCGTGATTCTCGCGGCTCCGATATCGACGGAGCGTGCGGACAGTTAAAAAATACGTATCATAAAAACCAAGGATAGATAACCTATTTAAAGTACTATGACGTTAGAAGAGCTCTTCTAAGCCCTTCTAACGTCATATATTGGTGTTTCTTGAGTACAGACTCGTCTAAATCATTATGAGGGCTTAGAAAGCAGCTCCTCGAACAATCTTTCAAGATCCTCTTCGTCTTTGAATTCGATTTCTATCTTATTCTTCCCTTTGACCGACTTAACCCTTACATTCGTATGCAGAGCATCTTTCAAAGCACGAGCGACGGTTTTGTAAGTTTTAGGCAGCGGAGCCTTCGGCTGAGCGGATTCGTTCTTCTTACCCGACATCAAACGCGCGATTGCTTCAGCTTCCCGCACCGTCAACTTATCCGCAATAATCTTATCGGTGAGCTTTTGACGGCCTTCCTTGGTCGGAATGGATAGAATCGCACGAGCATGGCCTGCCGTAATCTTCTCCTCGAACAAAAGCTGCTGCGCTTCTTCAGGAAGTTCAAGCAACCTCAACGCGTTCGCAACGGTCGAGCGACCCTTCGACATAGCTTGCGCAACTTCAGACTGAGTAAAGTTGCAGCGCTCCATCAAGCGACGATACCCGTACGCTTCCTCGATAGGGTTCAAATCGGAACGCTGGATGTTCTCAACAAGTGCAAGCTCTAAAGAACGATCGTCGTCAGCTTCCTTGATGCGAATGGGAACCTTCTTCAAGCCAGCAAGCTTGCACGCTTGCCAACGGCGCTCTCCGGCTATGATCTGATACGTTTGCTGGCCGAGCGGCCTTACCAGGATAGGCTGCAACAACCCGTCTTTTTCGATGGAAGCAGCAAGCTCCTCCAATTCCTCGCGCTTGAAATTCGTACGAGGCTGATCGGGGTTCGGGCTAATGGACTCGATAGCAACTTCGTCCGTATTACGTTGCACCACGCTTTTGATGGTTACCTGGCTTCCTTCTTCGACGATAGATTCGCCTTCAGCAGGAAAAGAGGTGATTCTGACGCTTGCATCGTCAAGAGGACGCGCCGGTTCACTCGGTGCCGAACGAGGAGGACGGGGGGCTTCCTCTTGCTCATTTTCCACCAACACCCGCTTCGGAGCGGACTCGATAGGAGCCGCTTCTTCGAAAGCACCTCCCAGCAGCGAGTTCAGACCTCGTCCCAAACCACTTTTCGCCGACTTAGCCACGCTGAATCACTTCCTTTGCAAGCTCCACATACGACTGAGCACCTTTTCCCGACGGGTCGTACTGCGTAATAGGCTGCCCGAAGCTTGGTGCCTCGGACAACTTAACGGTACGAGGGATCAATGTCGTAAAGACAGTTTTTCCAAAATAACCGCGCACCTCGCTTACCACCTGCCGCGAGAGCGTGGTACGTCCATCGTACATAGTCAAAAGCACGCCGAAGATATCCAAAGTAGGATTAAGGCGAGTTTTGACACGTTTCATTGAATCAAGAAGTTTTGTCACACCTTCCAGTGCATAGAACTCACACTGGATAGGAATAAGCAGCTTGTCCGCAGCTACTAATGCGTTCACGGTAAGAAGCCCAAGGGAAGGCGGACAATCTATGAAAACGTAGTCGTACTTGCCGCGCAGACTTCCAACGGAGTCTTTCAAACGGTTCTCTCGTGCCATCTCGGAGACAAGCTCGACTTCAGCGCCAGCAAGGTTGATGGTAGCTGGAATGACGTCAAGACCGTCGCATACATCGGGAATGATCACGTTCTCGATAGGCACATCATTGAGCAGGACATCGTAAATACAGTTGGACACCTGGCTCTTCTCGATGCCCAAGCCGCTTGAGGAATTCCCTTGAGGGTCCAAATCAACGAGCAAAACCTGCTTGCCAAGCTCTCCTAGAGCAGCTGAAAGGTTGATCGCCGTCGTAGATTTACCGACGCCGCCTTTTTGGTTGATAATGGCCATAACCTTGGTTTGACCAACCACATGCTTCACCGGAGCCTTATCCTTGAACGATTTGATAGGCTTCGGCGGAGCAGGTTCCTCCACTTTAGCGGGAACCTCTCGCTCAACCACTTCTATATGATCGATCGACAAATCATCCTCAACAAGTATGGTTTCGTCACGCTTGACAGTCTCGGCTGGCTTTTTGTCTCGTTTAAGACTATCGAATAGTCCCACAGGGACCCCCTTTCTTAACCGCAACGACAGTATACCTTGTTTGCATCTTATATAAAGCGCTCCCCTTGAAACGGAGCATTCCCACAACCGCTCTACTCTGCCAGTGTTTCACGTGAAACACCCTTAGAGAGGACGTTTTTGGGCAAAACTTGTTTTACGGGGAAGCTTAATCTTTGGCTTCGCCGTTTTCTCGAAGCACATGATCCTACGACACCGATCTTCCAATTCAAGCGTTCGATCAGACACGAGAGTCATACCTAGCGTTTCCTGCAACGATAGCGCGTGGTCTAGCTCATCATCTTCCATACGGGCTTTATAACAGATTAAGCGGCCGCCTTTTTGCAGAAGAGGCGACGCGAATTCCATAAGCACGGAAACTCGAGACAATGCACGAGCGGTGACTACAGCGAATTCACCCGGATGCTCTCGTGCGAGGTCCTCTATTCGCCCCGTGTAGGTTTCTACCGAGCTAAGGCCAAGTTGAGCAATAATACCGTCAAGTATAGCGGTTTTCTTGCCTACTGAATCGGCGAGGAGCGTCTTTCTCCCGCTTTCTATTGCCAACGGTATCCCCGGATATCCCGCACCCGATCCTATATCCACATACCAACCCTCGGGAGCATCATTCAACTCCGGCAGACCTATGAGAGAATCCTGCACATGCAGGAGCATACCTTCGTCCCATGTTGAAATTCGAGTGATATTCGTTGTTTTATTTGCCTCTATAACAAGCTCGAGGTGTCGCTTCAGTAGATCTTCGTGCATGCATGCTCCTTCATAAGATGTCCTCTGTAGTATAAAGGAATGTTTCACGTGAAACTTTCAAACATGAAAAAGCCCGTATCCGAAGATACGGGCTTTCGATCAAAACAAGGAACGTGCCGTTATCGAGGAAGAATCACCACGTGGCGCGCGCTTCCCTCGCCTTCAGAAGCAGTCTCAACGCGCTTGTCGTCACGAAGCGTAATGTGAACGATTCGGCGTTCGTAAGGAGTCATTGGACGAAGCTTGACGCTGCGGTGCTGACTTGCAGCGCGATTCGCTGAAGAACGAGCAATCGACTCAAGCTTCTCTCGCTGACGCCCCTTATAGCCCTCGACATCTACGATAACCGGATAACGGAAGCCGATCGTCCGCACCGTGATCGCCGATACCAAGAACTGCAGGGCATCAAGCGTCTTACCGTGGCGACCGATAAGCACGGCCAGATCGTCACCGGTAATATCAAGAATCAGCTCGCCTTCGTCACCCTCGTACTCATCGATAGTGACTTCTCCAACGTCGAAATACTTGAGGATATCCTGCAGGGCACCGATCGCAGTATCAGCAATACGATCAAGCTCCTCATCGGTCAACTCGGTGGAATCAATCTCAGAGGGATCGATGCACTCCTCAACGTTTTCAACCAACTCTTCAGCCATAACAGACTCCTTTTATCGAAACAGAAAAGCTGGGGTGTTTCACGTGAAACACCGCCGAGCTACCTTTTCTTGACGGTGTCCTTCTTGGTCGGGCGCGGCTTCTTCACCTTACGGGTAACGTCAACCTCGATAGGCTTAACCTCGATAGTTTCGGCAGCTTCAGCGTCGCGCCTCTTCATGATGCGCATGGAAATCTGCTGCTGAGCAATGCCGATGAGCGACGAAGCGCCCCAGAACAAGAGCACGCCGGCAGGAGAGCCCCAGCTGATCCACAGCATGAAAACGCTCATGACGGCCGCCATGATCATGGTCTGCTTGCGCTGCGGGTTATCCTTGTTGCCCATCTGCATGAGAATCATGGGCAAGAACGTGGCGGCAGCGAACACGACCATAAGGATCAGATAGGGAACAAACGTTCCAAATCCCATGGAAAACGCCTCGGAAGGACGCATAACCAAGCTGGGAACCAGGTTGTAGAACTCATACGTGGTGCCTTGCGTACGGGAACCCATCTCGCTCAACACCTGGAACAGCGCGATGAAGATAGGCATCTGAAGCAGCATCGGCAGACAGCCGGCCAGCGGGTTGAACTTCGCCTCGGCGTACAGCTTCTGCATCTCCTCCTGCTGACGCTGAGGATCATCAGCGTACTTACGCTGGATTTCCTGCATCAGAGGCTGAACCTTCTGCATCTGATAGGAAGACTTCGTCTGCTTGTGCATCAAGGGAGAGATGAGCACACGGAAGATCACCGTGACGACGATGATGGCGAGTCCCCAGTCGCCGCAAAAATCGTAGAAGAAATGGATGATGTTAAACACCCAGTCCTTGATTACGTCCCACATTGTATGTTGTTCCTTCCTCTATACCAAAGAAGGCCGCTTCTACAATCCTACGGTACTGGATCGTAGCCGTGCGGACCTCCCGGACGGCAGCGCAGCACACGTTTGAACGTGAGCTTCAAGCCTTTCCAAAACCCGTAGCGTTGAAACGCTATGAGTCCGTACTCGGAACATGTCGGCGTAAAACGACAGCAAGAAGGAAACAGGGGCGATATAGCGGCCCTATAGAAGGTGATCAGCATCACCGCAATGGTACACGGCAAGCGCTTTACAAAAGCCTTCATATCGATCGACCTTATCGGATCCCCGCGCGTTCCAACGTCTCGTCGCATGCTGCTAGCACTTTACTATAAGAACCCCTGCAAATACCCGACTTCGCGAGAAATATCACATCGAAGCCCTTCCAAGGCCCTCCGAGCTCATGACAGACTGCGCGCATACGCCGCTTTGCGCTATTGCGCCAGACGGCGTTCCCTAGCTTTTTACCCGCAACAAAAGCAACACGACCATTGAGGCCGTGCTGCTTCGTGGGTAACACTATGAGCGTAAGGTACGGCGTATGCAAACGCTTGCCGCAAGAGAACAGATCGGAGATGTCCTCGCGGGACTTTATCGTCTCCAATCTCGCTCTCTTTACACGCAGAGACGCTTGCGGCCCTTTGCGCGGCGAGCAGCCAGCACCTTGCGGCCGCCCTTCGTCGACATACGAGCACGGAAACCGTGGCACTTAGCCCGCTTACGAGTGTTAGGTTGATACGTGCGCTTCATATTGATTCCCTTTCATGGTTTTAGAGCAACCTCGAAAGTATAGCGCAGGTTACGGCGTAGTCAAGCGAAACTCACAAGAACAAACCAACTCCGTTTCAAGTCTTCGCGCTGGGTCGCACTGCCTACCCGCTGCACGCTCACCACTCGTCGACTCGATCGAAAAGACCCCCGAATACGCGTTTCAACATACTGCCAACAAGAACGCCCGTTTCCCTCGTCGATGTCAAACGCCATGCTCATGCTGAAAACAGCGTTGAATCGCTTCCGAAAGCGTGAAAAGAGCCCCGCTAAACAGACTTATCCCCAAAAGCGAGAAACCAAATTGTGGAAAATGTTGAAAACTCTTATTTCATTCGAGCATCATTGTGGAAATCTCCAATTTCGCTGTTTTGTCAAGATATGAATTTGCTTATTTTTACAAGCCCCTCATCAGGCATTAGTTGTTTTCAACTGAATAATTAGGCTTCTGAACTGGTGTTTTATAAAGCTCTAGCTTTTGAAGAGGGCGTTCTTTGACGTAGGTGATACAAATCCACTGTTTCAGGAAAACCGTTCAGCTATGGCCGATGGTGCGTTAAACAGACGCCCTTCGATCGCGCCCGACCACGGTTCTATCAACATTTCCCAAGAGTTTTTCACTATGGGTTTCTTCTCGGTTCTTTCTTTTCTTCAAAGTTTTCCACAATTTTTGAATAAAAAGTGGAAAACGCTGAAAAGGCCGCGTAGATAGTCGATTTTCTTTTCTGGAAAACGGGAATATCCGCAATGAAACGCATTGAATATCCCAGGTGGATAGATTTTAAAGTTGAAAACGTATACAATGCCGTTGAAAGTCATTGAAAAATGCTGAATATCGGATCTGAAAAACGGAACAGAATTGAACAACCAGACTGAAAAAGCAGATCACCAAGGTAAAACGCCCGATGAAAACTCGGCGTTGTACGACTATGCACATGTCGACTCGATCGCGCGCATAGCTTTGTACGACGATCTCAAGAGCGCGCCGCGCGTCACCGAGATCAACCCCGCACCGACGGCGGATTACATTGAAAACCTCGCATCGAGCATTTACGAACAAGCGAAGCTCAGCGGAGGAACCATCCCGTACACGGTGATCCGAGAGGTGTCGGAAAACTTCATCCACGCCCAATTCGCCGAGGTGACCGTGTCCATCCTGGACGGTGGAAACACGATTCGCTTCGCCGACCAGGGGCCGGGGATATTTCAGAAAGACAAGGCACAGCTTCCGGGGTTCTCCTCGGCGGTCGAGTCTATGAAGCAGTACATCCGCGGCGTAGGGTCGGGGCTTCCCATCGTGAAGGAATACCTGGACTTCTCCCACGGAACCATAACCATAGAGGACAACCTGGGAACCGGATCCGTCGTCACCATCAGCCTGCAGCCGAGCGAGTCGGCAGTGCAGGAGCTGTTTGACGCCGTGGCGGAAGGACCCGCAAGGCAGCCCCAGGCTCAGGGCGCACAAGCCGTGCAGCCTTATCAGGAAAACCTCTACCAACAGCAGGCGTACCAACCCCAAGCACAGGGCTACACGGTGCCGGCACAGCCTATTCAACCTATGCAGCCCATCCAGCACATGGCCCCGATGAGCGCTATGCCGGGAACCGTTTACCCTGTTCAGCAAGCACAACCGTACGGTACGACAGGATATCCGATGCAAGCGCCCGCCTACGGGTACCCCACGGCGGCAGTGCCGTCCATGCCTCAAGCGGGTTATCCGCACCATTCCGTCACGCCGCTGGTGCCGCCCCTGTCCCAACGCGAGCGAGATTTCCTTCCTATATTCCTGAACGAAGGGGCACTCGGCGTAACCGACCTGGTGCGCATCACCGGCGTTCCCCAATCGAGCACGTACGTAACGCTGACGAAGCTCGAGCAAGCCGGACTGATAGAGAAAACCGCGGGGCAGAAGCGCATTCTGACGGATCTGGGATACCAGGTAGCCATTTCCCTGTAACCCTTTGCCTGACCCTATCGTTTTATATACAATCGAACACGAAGCGGACGGCCATTGGGAGCACGCCATCGTCGCTCCCCGGGCGGGGGCGAACCCACCAAGGAAGCAGCGTATGAACAGCCAAAAACTCGAAGAAACCTGGCAAGAAGTATGCGACCAGGTCAAAAGCTACAATAACATAGACCCGTCACAGATCAGCGCCTTCTTCTCCCGCCTGCATCCCCAGGCGATGAGCGAGGATTTTCTCATGCTGACGGCCGATAACGACTTCATCAAAACGTGGATCGAGCGTCATTACGTCGGGTTCATCAAGCAAGCGCTCGAAGACCTGTTCCATGTTTCGTTCACCGTCATCATAGAAGTGGACATCACCGCCGCTGACGAGATGCCGACGCCTGCGGCGAGCAGCGCGCCGCGCCAGGAACGACCCGCTGTACCGATGCCGACGCCGGCGGCCGCAGTGGAGCCCGCACCGACGTTGCGCCCGGAAGAACCGCTCGTGGAAGACGTCGCCCCAAAAATAGAGGAAAGCGGCAGCGAAGACGGCGAGAACGCGGAGACCGGACAAGACGGTCCGACGTCCACGCTCACGTTCGAGAACTTCGTCATAGGCGATTCCAACCGCATGGCGTACTCCATGGCGGTCGCCGTTGCGGAAATGCCGGGTAAAGCGCACTTAAATCCCCTGTTCATCTATGGAAAATCAGGGTTGGGGAAAACGCACCTCATGCGCGCGATCCAAAATTACATCAGCGAGAACATCCCCCAGCTGTCCACCATTTACGTGGACTCGGCCGAGTTCTTATCGGAATACACCGAAGCGAGCGCGGCGCACGACAAGCAGAAATCCAGCTACAAGAACTTCAAAACGCGCTACGAAGAAGCCGACGTGCTGCTGATCGACGACGTTCAGTATCTGCAAGGAAAGAAGCAGACGCTCGACATCGTGTTCCAGATCTTCAACAAGCTGACCAGCCAGGGAAAGCAAGTCGTGCTCTCCGCAGACCGCGCTCCCAAGAACATCGACATCGACGAGCGTTACAAAAGCCGATTCAATTCGGGCGGGACGTTCGACATCCAGCCTCCCGAGATCGAGACGAAACTGGGCATCGTGAAAAGCTTCGTTCAGGAATACCGGGATGCGGAGGGGTCTCAAGATTTCAATATTCCCGAAGACATTCAGATGTACATAGCGGAAAGCTCGAGCTCGAACATCCGAGAATTGAAAAGCGCCGTCACGAAGGTTATCTATCAGATGACGTTTTTCAACCAACCGAACCTGAAGCTCGACGATGCGCGCGCGCTGCTTGAGAATCACTTCTCAGGAGGCCCGTCGAAACGCCTGACCATTGCCGATATCCAAAGGGAAGTCGAAACGTTTTACAAGGTGAGCCACGCCGATCTCGTAGGAAAGAAAAGAACGCGCAACATCACCTACGCACGACAGATCGCCACGTACCTATGCCGTGAAATGGTCGATATACCGTACAGCGACATCGGAAAGAAGTTCAACCGCGACCATTCGACCGTCATGTATTCGGTCTCGAACATCGAGGCGAAAATGAAGGAGAACCGGGAGCTTCGCGAAGAGCTTGAAACGCTCCGGCAAATTATCAGGGAAATATAGCCTTGTTCGTGCGCCCGCCCGATCCATTCGGCGGGCGCACGAACGTTCGGAGGAAAGATGACTGAAATATGACTGACAAGTTGAAGAAAACCCCCGAAACCCTCTGGAAAGATAATATAAGCAATAATTCATGTTGATGGAGGGTACTGGATCTAAACATCTAGAAAGGTATTATTTTCAGCTTCTGATCTGGTATTTTAATAGTTATCCACTTTTCCACCGCCCTTATTATTACAACTATTAAAACCTTATATATATTTAGGGAAGACCCCTTAAAACCCAAAACCTAAGATCATGATTCTTTGCGAGCGTCACGAAGAACTTATACCCGTGCGCTCGCTCAGTGCATGTTTCACGTGAAACATGCACGTTTCGGCCACGTGTGTAGGACATCCCTTTGGTCGCATCTCTTCAATTTCAAACGTCCATTCTTTTTGAATGTTCACGCAACGCTGCCGTACTTCCTGCAAGCATACTTTTGATACATGAGCAGATCCGTGTTCCGAGTCCTTTTCTTCACGTGCGCTTGCCGTGCGCGGCAGAGCTTTTATCATGGTGGCAAACGTGAAAACGGATTGATTGTGCGATACTGAACCGGAACCATAGAGAGCAAGAGAAAGGGAGCGGCTTGAAATTCAGCATCAACCAAACGGAACTGCAGAATGCCCTGTCCGTCGTTTTGAAGGGTATCGCTACGCGCTCGACGCTGCCTATTCTGTCGGGCATTTACCTGGATGCGCGCGGCGACACGCTCACGCTTCAGGCAACCGATCTTGAGCTTTCCATCCAGTATGCCGTGCCGGCTTTGGTAGAGGAAGAAGGCAAAGCCGTGTTCCCCGGCAAGCTGTTCTCCGAAATCGTGAAGAACCTTCCCGACGCCGCCGTGCATGTTCATGCTGAAAACGATTCAGCAGTCATCACCTGCGACACGTCGTCGTTCTCGATCAAAACGCTTGATGCCGAGGATTTCCCCGGTTTCCCGCATGTTGACGTGCAGCAGGAAATTTCTATTCCGTTCTCGCAATTTGCCTCGATGGTCAAGCGTGTGGCTCGCGTGGTGTCGAAGGATGAGAGCCGCGCGATCCTGACCGGCGTGCTCATCACGCTGGAAGGGACGCTGCTCAAGATGGTCGCCACCGATTCGTATCGTCTGGCTATCACGGAAGCTGACCTTCCCGATTCGGCGGCAGAGGATTTCCAAGCGGTTATCTCGGGTTCGTTCTTGCAGGAGATTGCGTCCATGCAGCGTACCGACGATCCGCTCAAGCTTGCGTTGGCCGAGAACCAGATCGTCGTGACCTACCACGACACCGTGTTCATCAACCGCCGCATCGAGGGAAACTTCCCCAACTACCGCCAACTGCTCCCTGATTCGTACGTCACGCGCGTGAGCATGGAAGTCGGTCATCTGGTGGCCGGCGTGAAGCGTACGTCTCTTCTGGGGCAGACGAGCTCTCCGGTTAAGTTCGATATCAACATAGCGTCTCAAACCGCCCAGCTATCGGCCGTGGCTCAGGACGTGGGTACTGCTCAGGAAACCCTTCCGTGCGAAGGCGAGGGGGAAGACGTCGAGATCGCGTTCAACTACGCGTACGTTTTGGACGGCTTGTCGTCGGTCGCGACCGATAAGGTGTACCTGGAAGTCCAGTCCGCGCTCAAGCCCGGTATCTTCAAGGCTGACGAAGGGGAGAACTACCTCTACTTGGTCATGCCAGTTCGCATTTCGTAAAGCGGGAGAAGCGTCCGCGGTGGATCTTCGCATATCTCATATCTCGTTTTGCGATTTTCGGAGCTATGAAGCGTTCGCCTTGAGCGACATCGGTCCTTTGACGGTGCTCGTCGGGCCGAACGCTGCAGGCAAGACGAACATTATCGAAGGGGTGCAGCTTCTAACGGCTCAATCGTCGTTCAGGAATCCCACGGTGCCTCAACTGGTGCGCGCCGGTTCTTCGTTCGGTCGGTTGCAGGCGGATGTCACCGACGGAAGCCGTCAATTGACTCTGGGCGTCCAGTTGTCCGAGGGGAAGAAGAAGCACCTGTTGAACGGGAAGCCCAAGCGCACGGCAGATTTGAAGGGCCTTGTTCCTTCGGTGACGTTCACACCCGACGATTTGGAGTTGTCGAAGGGTTCCATGTCCGTCCGCCGCGCCGCTCTCGATTCGCTGGGCTCTCAGCTTTCCGCGAATCACTACTTGATTCGACGCGACTACGAAAAAGTGCTTCGCCATAAGAATCATCTTCTCAAGGAAGATTCGTCTTCGCTGCTCATCGAGAGCATGAACGAGATGATCGTCACCTGTGGCGCGCAGCTGGCGTGCTACCGCAGCGCGTTGTTTGAGAAGCTGGCAAGCTCGATGAGTTCTTACTATTCCGAGATTACCGAAGGTCGTGAGTCCTTGACGGCGTGCTATGTGCCGTCGTGGGAAGATCACGATCCAAGCGTGTCGCGCTCGTACTCGTTCGGTCGCGACGAGGCGCGCGCCTCGCTGTCGTGCGCGCTGCAGAAGCGGCTTCCTGACGAACGTGCGCGCCGCCGCGCGCTCGTAGGGCCCCATGCGGACAAAATCGAGTTCTTCATAAATGGAAGCAACGCGGGCGTGTTCGGGAGCCAAGGGCAGCAGCGCTCGGTGGTTCTGGCATTCAAGCTTGCCGAGGCGTCGCTTATCCAGGATATTCTGGGGCAGAAGCCCGTGCTGTTGCTCGACGACGTGATGAGCGAGCTTGATTCCGCCCGACGCCGAGCGCTCGTGTCGTTTGTGGCCGGGGATATTCAGACGTTCATAACCACGACGAATTTATCGTATTTCGACGAGGATCTGCTTGCACGCGCTCGGGTGGTCCGCTTGGGGGATCGAGGCGATCGGTCGTGAAAACGCTGGGAAGCGGCTTGAAAGAATTGATGGCTTCGTTCGGCGCAGGGGACGATTCCGGAGCCCGCGCTCGTCGCGCGGCAGCGGTGAAGGTCATGTGGCGAAAAGCCGTCGAAGCCGTTTACAAAGATGCGGCGCCTATGGTTCTCGACCATATCAACGCGGTGTACGTCATGCGGGCGGATGATGTGGACGACGCGCGCGCGGCGGCGAGGGTGACGGATGGCGGCACCGTGTTGGTAGTGTATTCGGATGACAGCATGATTCGATCCGACCTTGACGCGCGGCAGGAATTTCTCAAAATGAAGCTCAACGAGCAAGGCGAGCACGTGGAGGCGTTCTGCATCAAGCCATCGCGCTTCGATATGAAATCGAGGCATCCTTTTCGGCCTGATTCCGCCGACGAGCCCGGTGTCGGAGCCTCCGGCGCGCCCGTACGTCCTGCTGCGCGCCGCTCTTTGGCGCCCGAGGAGACCGCGGCGGTGGAGGAGCTTGTTGCCACGGTGGACAACGCCGCTGTTCGCCGTGCGCTCGAGAAAGCCATGATTGCTGATTTGCAACGCAAAACATCGAAAGACGTTAAAAACGACGTTCAGTTCTAAGATCGTGTCTTACAAGGCTTCTCAAAGCCTTCAAACGTGATGTATTTTATTCGTACCACGAATACCTGTGGTAAACTTTATAGGTTGGCGCCGACGCGCCTCACTCACGCATCGCACTACAAAAGGAGCATGTCAGTGGCAAAGAAACCTGACCATTACGACGGTTCTGACATTCAGGTCCTCGAGGGCCTGGAGGCGGTCCGCAAGCGTCCGGGCATGTATATCGGCTCGACAGGTCCTCGTGGCCTTCACCATTTGGTGTACGAGGTTGTCGACAATGCCGTGGACGAAGCTTTGGCCGGTTACTGCGACCAGATCGAAGTGACGATTCACGAAGACAACTCGATCACGGTCGACGATAACGGTCGCGGTATTCCCGTGGATAAGCACCCGAAGGAGAAAATCCCTACGGTCGAGGTGGTTCTCACCATCTTGCATGCCGGCGGCAAGTTCGGCGGCGAGGGCTATAAGGTGTCCGGCGGCCTGCACGGCGTAGGCGTGTCCGTTGTGAACGCGCTTTCCAGCCGCGTGGCCGTGTGCGTGCGCCGCGACGGAAAGGCGTACGAGATCGATTTCGATCACGGCAAGACGGCTACGAAGCTTCACGAAACGGGTCCGGCTAAGCACACCGGCACTACAGTGACGTTCTGGCCCGATCCCGAGATCTTCACCGAGACCACGGTGTACGATTACGACACCCTGGCAAGCCGCTTCCGCGAAATGGCCTTCCTCAACAAGGGCTTGAAGATCGTGCTGCACGACGAGCGCGTAACCGACGCCGACGGTAACCCCCGCACGGACGTGTTCCAGTTCGCCGGCGGCATCGTCGACTTCGTGAAGTTCTTGAACGAGGGCAAGGAAACGCTGAACAAGCCCATCTACTTCGAGGCTGAAAACGCTGACGGCACGGTGGAAGTGGCAATGCAGTGGTCCACTTCGTATTCCACGAACTCGGTCATGGCGTTCGCGAACAATATCAACACGCACGAGGGCGGCACGCACCTCGACGGCTTCAAGCAGGCCGTCACGCGCACGATCAACGAGTACGCGCGCAACAAGGGCATCCTCAAGGAGAAGGACTCCAACCTGTCCGGCGACGATACGCGCGAAGGCTGCGCCGCCGTCATCTCGGTGAAGTTGCACGATCCGCAGTTCGAGGGGCAGACGAAGACGAAGCTCGGCAACACCGAGATCCGCCCGCTCGTGCAGAACGCGGTCACGCAGGGCTTGGCCGAGTACCTGGAAGAGAATCCCACCCCCGCCAAGCGCATCATCGGCAAGGCCACCCAGGCCCTCAAGGCCCGCGAAGCCGCGCGCAAAGCGCGCGAGATGACGCGTCGCAAGGGCGTGCTGGATTCGTTCGCGCTTCCCGGCAAGCTGGCCGACTGCTCGTCGAAGACCCCGGCCGAGTCCGAAATCTTCATTGTAGAGGGCGATTCCGCAGGCGGCTCTGCCAAGCAGGCCCGCGACCGCAAGACGCAGGCCATCCTGCCCTTGCGCGGTAAGATCCTCAACGTGGAGCGCGCGGGCCTGCACCGTTCGCTTTCGAGCGACACCATCAGCTCGCTGATCACGGCGATCGGCACGAATATCGGCGACGACTTCGACGCTGATCAGGCGCGCTACCACCGCATCATCATCATGACCGACGCCGACGTCGACGGCGCGCACATCCGCTGCCTGCTGCTGACGTTCTTCTATCGCTATATGCCGGAGCTGATCAACCGCGGCTACATCTACATCGCGCAGCCTCCCATCTTCGGCCTCAAGAAGAAGAACTCGCGCAACCCGAAGATCGAGCGCTACATCTATGATGAGTCCGCCCTGTCCGCAACGCTGGCCGAGTACGACGACCCGAACAAGTTCGACGTGCAGCGCTACAAAGGTTTGGGCGAAATGGATCCCGAACAGCTGTGGGAGACCACCATGGAGCCGGCCACGCGCACGTTGCTGCAGGTGAACATCGACGACGCCGCCGAAGCCGAGCGCGTTGTGTCCGAGCTGATGGGCGATTTGGTTGAGCCTCGCAAGGAGTTTATCCAGAAGCACGCCCGTGACGTCCGATTCCTGGACATCTAAGGAGAAGGCAAGTGGCAGACAATACTGAAGAATTCGACCCCATCGACGGCTCCGGCGAACGTGACGACAAGCTGAACGAGTTGATCGCCCGCGCCGAGGCCGACGCCGATGCCGAGGAGAGCGCCGACGAGGAAACGGAAGCCGCGGAGGCGCATGCAACGACCGCCGCAGGTGCCGGCGTGTCCGAGGAAGACAAAGCTCGCGCGCTGATCGACACGTCGTCCATGGGCAACCCCCACGGATCCATCGTCGAGGGCGCCAACGGCGGCGAGGGTACCATCGTTCGCAGCGCCTACCTGGGCAAAGAGATGCAGACCTCGTTCTTGGAGTACTCCATGAGCGTTATCGTGTCGCGCGCCCTGCCCGACGTGCGCGACGGCTTGAAGCCGGTTCACCGCCGCATCCTGTACGCCATGAACGAAAGCGGCTACACGCCCAGCCGCCCGCATATGAAGTCGGCCCGTACGGTCGGCGACGTCATCGGCAAGTACCACCCGCACGGCGACTCCGCGGTGTACGACACCATGGTGCGCCTGGCTCAGCCGTTCTCGCTGCGCGTCCCGCTGATCGACGGTCACGGCAACTTCGGCTCCATCGACGGCGACTCCGCCGCCGCCATGCGTTACACCGAGGCCCGCTTGGACAAGGCCGCCATGGAGCTCTTGCGCGACCTGGACAAAGAGACGGTTGACTTCCAGCCGAACTACGACGAAAGCTTGGAAGAGCCCACGGTGCTTCCGGCTCGCTTTCCGAACCTGCTGGTCAACGGCTCGTCGGGTATCGCCGTCGGCATGGCCACCAACATCCCGCCGCACAACCTGGGCGAGACGATCGACGCGACGTGCCTTATGCTGGACAACCCGGAGATCGAAACCGCCGAGCTGATGAAGGCGCTTCCCGGCCCGGACTTCCCCACCGGCGGCATCATCATGGGCAAGAAGGGCATCCTGGATGCCTATGAAACGGGCCGCGGCTCGCTGACCGTGCGCGCCAAGTGCTCGGTGCAGGAGGGCAAGAACGGCCGCAGCTCCATCGTGGTGTCCGAGATTCCCTACCAGGTGAACCGCCAGCGTTTGCTGGAGAAGCTGGGCGAGCTGGTTCGCGAGAAGAAGCTTCCCGAGATCAGCAACATCCACGACGGCGCCGATCGTCACGGCATCGACATCATCATCGATCTGAAGAAGGACGCCATCCCGCAGGTGGTACTCAACAAGCTGTACAAGCACACCCAGCTGCAGGTGGGCTTCGGCGTGATCATGCTGTCGTTGGTGGACGGCGTGCCGCGCGTTCTCTCTCTCAAGGAGATGCTACACTACTACATCGCCCACCAGGAAGACGTCATCGTGCGCCGTACGCGCTACGAGCTGTCGAAAGCCGAGGAACGCGCTCATATCCTGGAAGGCTTGATTGTCGCGCTCGATAACATCGACGAGGTTATCAGCATCATCCGTTCGTCCCAAACCGACAAAGAGGCCGGCGAGCGCTTGACCGAGCGCTTCGGGTTGTCGAAGAAGCAGACCGATGCCATCTTGGAGATGCGCCTGCGTCGTCTGACCGGCTTGGAGCGCGAGAAGATCGAAAGCGAGTTGAACGAACTGCTTGAGCGCATCGCGTACTACAAGCGCGTTCTGAGCGATCCGGCTCTCGTGCGTGAGATCATCAAGGAAGAGCTGCTGGAGGTCAAGAAGAAGTACGGCACCCCCCGCAAGACCCTCCTGTCCGACGCGGCGAAGGATCTGGACGTCGAGGACCTGATCGCCGAGGAGAACATGGTGGTCACGGTTACGAAGTCCGGTTACGTGAAGCGCCTTCCGGTTGCCACGTACCGCCAGCAGAAGCGCGGCGGCAAGGGCATGCAGGGCGTGAACCTCAAGGACAACGATTACGTGGAGCACCTGTTCATCGCCTCCACGCACTCGTACATGCTGTTCTTCTCCACGAAGGGCAAGGTGTACCGACTGAAGGTTTACGAGCTGCCCGAAGCGTCGCGTCACGCGCGTGGCACGGCTATCGTGAACCTGCTGCCGCTTGAGCGCGGCGAGACGATCAGCGCCGTCATCGCCACGAAGGATTTCCCGGAAAACGAGTACCTGATGTTCGCCACGGCCCACGGCATGGTGAAGAAGACGTCGATGGAGCTGTACGATCGTACGCGCCGCGACGGGCTTATCGCCATCAACCTGAAGGACAACGACGAGTTGATCAGCGTGCGCCGCGTTGCGCAAGGCGAGCGTGTGCTCATGGTCTCCTCGGCCGGCAAGGCCATCATGTGGGACGAGGGCGAGGTGCGCGCCATGGGTCGCGACACCATGGGCGTGCGCGGCATGAACGTGCCGCCTATCGCGAAGGTGCTGGGCATGGAGATCGCGCAGCCCGACACCGATCTGTTCGTCATCACCGAGAAGGGCTACGGCAAGCGCACGCCTATCGCCGAGTACCCTGAGCATCACCGCGGCGGCCAGGGCGTGTTCACCATTACGATGACCGAGAAGAAGGGCCTGCTCGCGGCTATGAAGATAGTCGGATCGGACGACGAGATCATGATCATGTCCGAAGAGGGCGTGGTCGTGCGCACCCCGGTTTCGGGTATTTCCGAGCTGGGCCGCTCCACGCAGGGCGTGTGCGTCATGAAGGTGGCCGACAAGGACCGCGTGACCGCAGTGGCGATTTCGAGCCGCGGCAAGAAGAAGTCCGCGAAGCCGGGTTCCGCCGACGAGCTGGACGAGTCGCAGATCGACGACATGGAAGACGAGTCGACTGACGCGCAGGCGCCTGACGCGGCGACTGCCCCCGAGGAAGCACCTGCTGAGGACTAGCACGGACGCGCTTCCCGCTGAGAAAACGAGCCGTTCAACGGCTTGAACATTGAAGAAGGGGTCGAACCGGCAACAGGTTCGACCCCTTCTTTCACACTTGTTGGCTTATCGTCCCGGACGCCGTCGGTTGTTCGAGCGTGCCCTTGCGCTAAGCCTCGAAGTCCTCGGGAGCAATCCCTTCAAGGAACTGGCGGAACTCCTCAAGCTCGTGTTCGGGCACGCCGCCCGACGGGTTCTTGAGCACGTAGGGAAACGATGCGCGTTCCAGCACGTCCTCCTCGATGTAGATAGGAGCCTTCTGGCGCACCGCCAGGGCCAGCGCGTCGCTCGGGCGGGCATCAAGGTCTATCAGCCGGTCATGTTGGCGCAGGGCGAGCCGCGCGAAGAACGTCGAGCCCTTCACGTCGTTGATGACCACGTGATCGACGCAGGCGTCAAGGTTCGTCAGCGCGTCCAAGAACAGATCGTGCGTCATAGGGCGCGAGAAACGCGCTCTCTCAAGCGCGACGCCCATCTGGGTTGCTTCGTTCATGCCGACCCAGATAGGGACGATGCGGTACTTGCCTTGCTGGGGGGCTTCCTCGATCGGTTGCAAAACGATGATCGAGGGTGTGGGAGCGGCGGAAACTATCAGGGTTTGGACGTTGACGGGTACCATCGATGCTCCTTTTCGCAAGGTTCGCCTCGGCATCGAAGCACGGGATGGCTTTCGATGCGATTCTTTCTTCGATTATAACGGTACCGCTTTCATCGGATTGCAGGACCTGCCTCGTTTCGCGCTCGAACAGCGTCCGAAAAGCCTATATTACACCTTTGACCAGGCATGATAAAAAATTTTCAATTTTAAGAAAATCGATGCTTGACCAATCGTTCAAAAGTGGGTTATACTAGCCAGGCACTTTTTTGGGGCCCGTAGCTCAGTTGGTTAGAGCGCACGCCTGATAAGCGTGAGGTCGCTGGTTCAAATCCATTCGGGCCCACCATTTTTTGCGATAAACGCTCCACCGTGAGCCGAGTTAGCCGGTGGAGCGTTTATTAATGTTCGGAACCTTATAGGTTCAAAACATGGGGCATTAGCTCAGCTGGGAGAGCGCGGGCTTTGCAAGCCTGAGGTCAAGGGTTCGATCCCCTTATGCTCCACCATGTATTCAACGGCCGCAAGGCCGTTTTTTCATTCGTCCATTCTGTGAGAGCGCCGCCGCGCTCCCTGAAAAAGCCTCGAGCGTGGTAAAATCTTCTTTCGTACGACCATCGCCAAGCCTTCGTGGAAGGCTGCATTCGAAAACCGCACATGGGGAGCTATGAACCGAACGGAAGCACTGCGCATCTTGGGTCTTGACGAGGACGCGACGCCTGAGGACATCAAGACCGCCTACAAGGAAACGGCGCAGATTCTGCACCCTGATCGGTTCGCCAGCAACAAAAAGCTTCAAGAGCGGGCCACCGAGCAATTCAAGAACCTCCAAGAATCATACGAGTACCTGACCGAGGGCAAAGGGTCGCGCACGTCAGCGCGCCGAGGCGCGCAAGACGGGTCGGATCGCGTTTACGCGACGGGAAGCCAGGAGGAAGCGCGCATGGCGGGAATCGCTGCCGCGCGCATTCAGCTGGTCAAGCAGCGCGACGTGGTTCTTGACGAACGCCGTAACGGTATGGCTATGGCAGCCGTGGGCGGCATCGTGGCGTTCATAACGGGCAGGCGTCCGTTCGGCCTGTTCGGCATCGTTGCCGCTATTTCAGGCGCTGCGGCGGTGTGGGGCATCGTGCAGGTGGTTTCCTCGCAGCGAACGCTCAATACGCTGAACGAGCATATCGACGAATTGAACAAGGAAGAACGGCGTCTCGCCGAGGAGTTGGACGACGTGTAGCCGCCGTTTCGCCGGCGATCGTTCCTTCCTGTTGCATCGATTGTCCGGCGGCGCCTGCATTGTCGCCCGAAACGTACGGAATTCAGGTGGAAAACGTACGTTTCGGGCGACAATCGTCCTCTACGGGAACGGTATCCGCCGCAGGCCCTACCGCAAGGATCATCGCCGCGCCGATCTAGGCGTGGCTTGAATAGAAAGAAGAAGAAAGGCATGAAACAAGAGAATATCCGCAACGTAGCCATTATCGCGCACGTCGACCACGGCAAGACGACCATCGTCGACCGTCTTCTGTATACGTCCGGCGTGTTTCGCGAGAACCAGCAGGTTGAAGAGCGCGTGCTCGACAGCAACGACCAGGAGCGTGAGCGCGGCATCACCATCCTGTCCAAGAACATCTCCGTCACCTACGACGGCGTGAAGATCAACGTCATCGACACGCCGGGCCACGCCGACTTCGGCGGCGAGGTGGAGCGCGTTCTGAACATGGCCGACGGTGCCTTGTTGATCGTCGACGCGTTCGAAGGCCCCATGCCTCAGACGCGGTTCGTTTTGAAGCGCGCTCTTGAGCTGGGGTTGCGCATTGTTTTGGTGGTTAACAAGATCGACCGCCCCGGTTCGCGCCCCGAGGAAGTGGTTGACGAGGTGTTCGACCTGATGGTTGAGCTCGAGGCTTCCGACGAGCAGCTGGACTTCCCCGTCATCTACGCCAGCGCCATGAACGGTTACGCGCGCTTCGCCCCGACCGACGACAACATGAACATGCTTCCTTTGCTGGAGACCATCATCAAAGAGGTCCCCTCCCCCGACTGCGAGCCGAACGGCCCTGTGGCGCTGCAGATCTGCACGGTGGACCACTCCAGCTTCGTCGGGCGCATCGGCGTCGGTCGCTTATTCTCCGGCACCATCCACAAAGGCGAACCCGTGCTGGTCATCAAGAACGACGGCACGCGCTACAACACCAACATCAAGCAGGTGTTCACGTTCGAGGAGCTGGGCAAGAAGGAAAAGCCCGAGGTGCACGCGGGCGATATCGTGGCCGTGGTGGGCGTGGACGACGCTGACATCGGCGATATGGTAACCAGTCGCGACAACCCCATTCGCCTTGATCCCATCCAGGTTGAAGAGCCCACCATCGCTATCGTGTTCGAAGCGTCTTCCAGCCCCCTTGTGGGCCGCGAGGGCGACATCGTGGGCGCTCGCCAGTTGAAAGAGCGCCTGATGCGCGAGGCGGAGAGCAATATCTCTATGCGCATCCAAGAGCTTGAGGACAAGTCCGGCGTCGAGGTTGCCGGTCGAGGCGTGCTGCACCTTTCGGTTCTCATGGAGACCATGCGCCGCGAAGGGTTCGAGTTCCAAGTGGGCCGTCCGCGCGTCCTCATCAAGAAGGACGAGCAGGGACGCAAGCTTGAGCCGATCGAGGAAGCAACCGTCGACGTGCCGAGCGAGTACGCCGGCAAGGCGATCGAGGTGTTCGGCAGCGCCGGCGGCGAAATGGCCGACATGTTCCAGCGCGGCGATCAGACGCACCTCGTGTTCAAGATTCCCTCGCGCGGCACCATGGGCCTGCGCACGCGCCTTTTGAACGTCACGCGCGGTGAAGCCACCATGTTCCACCACTTCAGCGAGTACGGGCCGTATCGCGGCGAGTTCGGCGGCCGCAAGAACGGTTCGCTGATCAGCATGTCCACCGAGAAGAGCGTTGCGTATGCGCTCGACGCCCTGCAGGAGCGCGGCAAGCTGTTCGTCGGTCCGGGCGAGGATTGCTACGAGGGCATGATCGTTGGCCAGTCTGCGAAAGAGGGCGACATGGTGGTCAACATTGCGAAGTCGAAGCAGCTGGGCAACCAGCGTTCGTCGGGCGCCGACAAGGCCATCCAGCTGACTCCCCCGCAAACCTTCACGCTTGAGGAAGCGCTCGAGTACATCGAAGGCGACGAGCTGGTGGAAATCACTCCGAAGAGCATTCGCCTGCGCAAGCGCATTCTTTCCGCTACCGAGCGTAAGAAGGCCAACAAGAAGTAGGCTTTTTCAGTCAAGGCAGTTCCGAGCGCCGTCTCATGCGAGGCGGCGCTTTTCGTATCAGGGTTTTCCCTGAACCTGGCGTGGGGACTGTGAATCGAACATGGGCTTCTTGTGCAAGGTGAGACCCTATTTCGTGCGTATGCGAAAATACGGCCCAGTATCTTTACATGCAGGTTATTTGCAGATGAACTGCGAAGACCACGCGTGTTCGAGGGAAGGGTCTTATGAAAAAGCTGCATCTTGTAAAGACCGTGTGTGCTGTTGGCATCTCCGCTGCGTGCGTTTGGGGGCTGGCAGGCTGCACGGGAGGCAACGGATCCTCGGGTGGTTCCGGCACCGACAGCGTGGCAGCCACGGTGAACGGCGTCGAGATTTCCGAAGGCGATGTGACTAAGTACATCGAAAACCTGAGAACCCAGTACGGCATGACCGATGAGGATTCTTGGGGTAAGTATCTTGTCCAGCTCGATAAGAATCCTGCAGAATTCCGAGAGCAGGTCATCGATGCGTTCGTAACGCGCGAGGTTATCAGGGCTCACGCGGCTGATCGCGGCGTCACGGTTGATGACGCGGAAGTGAACGGCTACGTCGACCAGATGAAGAGCAACTACGAAAACGATGAGAAGTGGCAGGCCGCGCTCGAACAGTCCGGCATGACCGAAGACGATTATCGCGCAGAGGTCAAGCTGCAGCTCACAGACAAGTACCTGAAGGAATCGTTCACCGTCGACGAGGATCCCAGCGAAGCGGACCAGCTTCAGTATGCGCAGATGTATGCAACTGCCTACGACGGCGCCCGTCGCTCTTCCCATATCCTGTTCGATAGCGGTGCCGAGGCAACCGCCCAGGAAGTGTTGGACAAGATCAACTCCGGCGCGCTTGATTTCGCTGAAGCTGCTAAGGAGTACTCGCACGATACCGCTTCCGCCGAAAAGGGCGGCGACATCGGTTGGGATAAGACATCCAAGCTGGTGACCGAGTATCAAGATGCGCTCAACAACCTGCAGAAAGACCAGGTAAGCGGGCTGGTGACCAGCACGTACGGCATCCATATCATCAAGTGCACCGATGTGTACCAGGCTCCCAAGACCAAGGCTGAAGACGGCACCGAAAAGGTGGAGATCACCAGCGTCGATCAGATTCCTTCCGACTGGCTGGATACGATCAAGCAGTCTTTGAAGTCTCAGGCTCAGTCCGAGGCGTACCAGAAGTGGGTCGATGAGCAGCGCGAGGCGTCTGACGTGAAGATCAACGACATGCCTGCTGACGTTCCCTACAACGTTGACGTGACGAAGTACAAGACGGATGAATCTGCTGCTCAGTCGGGTAATTCCACCGATCAGGGCGCGCAAGCAGGTAGCGCCGATAACTCTTCCAACAACTCCGGAAACGCTGACAATGCTTCTTCCGAAGGCGAGCAGAAGAGCGAAGGCTCCGGCCAGCCTGCAGAAGCTTCGTAATAGGTGCTTCCCATAAATTGAGAGCAAGCCGACCGCGCGCAGCGGCCGGCTTGCTGCTTTTCAGGGCTTGCTTCCGATGGGCGTGTGCGGCGGTACGCCGCGGTGATGCGCCGTGGTTTTCGGGCAAGGCGGCGTGCTTGCCGAGCGAAGGTTGTTTCGCGCCGGGCGCATGGGTTTGGATTGATGGGGGCTGTGGTTGGGAAGCTCGTGAAGGTGAAATTTATTGCTTGTGGGGACGTAAGGGCTGTTGTATACTACATACTCGCTGCACGACCTGGTTTCGATTCAGGTGTGCAATTCCATGAAGCGGAGAGATGACCGAGCTGGCCGAAGGTGCACGATTGGAAATCGTGTGTGCTCCAAAAGAGTACCTAGGGTTCGAATCCCTATCTCTCCGCCAGATTAATTCCGCGCCCTTTAAGGGCGCGTTTGCAGTACGGGGCATAGCCTCGACACCCCAAGCGGAGGGGTGGCAGAGTGGTTGAATGCGGCGGTCTCGAAAACCGTTTCACCGGCAACCCCGGTGACGAGGGTTCGAATCCCTCCTCCTCCGCCAGTTTTCAAACAAGCGCCTTCGGGCGCTTTTTGTTTTATCATGCTCCTTATTCATTCGGATACTCGAAGCGAGGGACCATTATGAATCCTGCGGTATACGAATACGATGCGGTTATTCGTTCATCGGAAATTGGAAAAGGCGGCGCGTACGTTCCGTTTCCTTACGACGTTCGCCAAGAGTTCGGAAAAGGCCGCGTCAAAGCCCGTGTCACGTTCGACGGGATTCCCTACGACGGGAGCATCGTCAACATGGGAGTGAAAAACGAAGACGGCTCTGTTTGCTATATAGTGGGTATATTGAAAGGCATACGAAGCGAACTTGGCAAAGGTATCGGCGACACGGTCCATGTAACCGTGCAGGAGCGTGAATGACATGAGCAAAGATCCCTCAAAGGTGTTTTCCATGCCGTTTTCCCGCGTCTACCCGCTCTACCTTCAAAAAGTGGAGCGAAAGGGACGCTCAAAAACCGAGCTTGACGAGGCAATTCGTTGGCTGACGGGATACGGTCAGGAAGAGTTGCAGGAAAAGACGAGCGACGACACCGACCTTGTCGCGTTTTTCGAGCAGGCGCCGCAAATCAATCCTTGCGCCGACAAGGTAACCGGCGTCGTGTGCGGCGTGCGCGTTGAAGCCATAGAGGATCCGCTCATGAGGAACATCCGTCGCTTGGATAAGCTGGTTGACGAGCTGGCAAAGGGGAAACCCTTGGAGAAGGTGCTCAGGAGCTGATAACTCCTTATTCGTGAATAATATAAATACTGCTTATAATCAGCCAAAACTATTAATCACGATGAATTTATGAATAATATAATAGGTGAAAAAACAAGCGGTATAGTAGCTTCTGTCATACAGAGATCAATAAGATGCAAGAAGGAATACCTATGAATCAAGCTACTATGACGTTGAACCAACTGAAGAAAGCCAGCAAGCTTACGCGCCTGGGATTTCACAAGAACGGCCCTAAAAGCTATAAGCGCGGCCAGGGCGCATTGTTGAACGCCTTGATCGAAAACGACGGTGCAACCCAGCGCGATCTGGTAGGCGTGATGGGTATGAGCCGCAGCGAGCTCAAGGATATCGTGAAGAAGGCGGTTCGCAACGGATACGCGACCATCGAGGACGCGGACGGCGAGCGCACCTACGCGGTAAAGTTGACCAACGAAGGCCGCGCTGTTGCTCAGAAGCGCGTTGTCGCGCAGGATAAAACAGCTGATGAAATCCTGTCTTGTCTGAACGAGGAAGAGGTCGCTCAGCTGAACGCGATAACCGAGAAGCTTATTCTGTCCATGAAGGACAAGGGCATCAATGGGGAAAAGAAGGGCCGCAAAGCCCATCGTTGCAGCTGTCACTAAGCTGCGCTGTTCAAAATAAAGGAGCCCTGCATTGCTTCGGCGGTGCAGGGTTTTTTATGCGTTTCATTCCCAGCTTCCATTATGCATGCGCTTCGACGCGGACATAGCCTTCGTTTCACGTGAAACAAAAGAGCCCGCGCGTAAGCCTGAGAATTCTGAAGATACAACGCATACCATCGGCAGTCATACGCGTTAAGGTTGGCAAGCTCTACACTGAATGCAGCGAAAAAACGGTATTGCCGTTATGAGACACGCTTGCGAAAAGGTACGAGCGTTTCATTGAAAGGACGAGGTTATGGCTGATCGCATGGTCGAGAGCGCTGACGTAGAGGTTCCCGAGATTCCTGAAACCCTGGAGAAGGTTCTGCTGTTCTCGCTTGAGGAAGCTAAAGAGAAACTGGCTCAAGGATCCGAGGTAATTCCTTTCACGGCCTTGGTGGTGAAGGAAAACCTGTTCCTGGAGAATCATCCCGGCGAGTCTGCTGAGGAGTGCTTCAACTTTGCGCGTCACACCGTCGAGCATGCCCGCGGCGCGGCGGCGTACGCTCTGTGCTACGACGGCTACATCGAAGTGGACGACGGCGTGAAGGACGCTTTGATCGCCGAAGGCGGCATTCCCGGCGAAGACACCGGATACGCCGTGGGGTACCTGTACGAGACTTCCGAAGACGGAGAGGTGAAATTCGAGGAGGAGCCGGCTTATATTGGCGAAGCTCCCAACTTCATGATCGCGCTTCAGGATGCCGATTCCTACGCCGATGAAGATATCGAAGAGAAATACCTCGAGGAAGACGTTGCCGAGTAAGGCGTTTTCCCCTGAACATATTGTTCGCATTGATTGCCGCGGCCTGCAGAGGGTCGCGGCTTTTTTACGCCTCTGACCTCCTGTGCTAGGATCGACGTAGATTCTTGCTAGATCCGTGCAAGGTTCGAGCGAGCGCTGCGTTAGATTCAAAGCAGAGCGGGGTCATGTAGAAGCTAGATCCGTGCAAGATTCGGATGGATCGAAGATGGCTGCGCGCTGGACGCACGTCATGCATTGGCTAGATCGCCTTGGTATCATGTCCTTAACGTGTTCGACAATGATATTTGGGCAAACGCGACGGTTGTGAAGTGTGGCGAAACGGTGTAATGGCAGAATACTGCGAGTTGTGACGGAAAACTCGTTCCTCCTTTGCTAAACTAGCAAGGCTAATTCCTGCCCCGGTTAACGCCTTCACAGCCCGGGGCCGTACAGTCCAAAGGAGGTGAGCTGATGAAGGCTTATGAATTGCTGTTTTTTGTCGCTCCGTCTATCGACGAAGAAATCCGCGCCGCTGTTATGAAGCGTATCGAGACCACGATCGCCGATGCTAATGGTACGGTTGACAACGTCGACAACTGGGGCAAGCGTAAACTCGCTTACGAGATCAACGGTCTGACCGATGGTGACTACACTCTCATCGACTTCCACGCCGATCCCGCTGACGTTGCCGAACTCGATCGTGTTCTGCGCATCACCGATGCTGTAGTCCGTCACATGATCGTCAAGCGCACCGATCGCGATTAAGGATACGACGCAGGGTCCCGGTTCGAAACCCGGTACCCGTCATGAGAAGAGGAAGACACCATGAGCATTAACCGAGTGATCATCAGCGGAAACCTGACGCGCGATCCCGAGCTTCGCTCCACTGCGAGCGGGCTTCCGGTTCTGGGCTTCGGCGTGGCGGTCAACGACCGTCGCAAGAACCAGCAGACCGGCGAATGGGAGGATTACCCGAACTTCATCGACTGCACGATGTTCGGCGCTCGCGCCGACAGCCTGTCGCGATTCCTGAGCAAGGGCACGAAGGTGTCCATCGAAGGCAAGCTCCGTTGGAGCCAGTGGGAGCGCGACGGACAAAAGCGCAGCAAGATCGAAGTGATCGTTGACGAGCTGGAATTCATGTCCAGCCGAAACAGCGATTCGTCATACGGCGGCGGCATGGGCGGTGGGTACTCCGCGCCGGCAGCTGCTCCCGCAATGGCCGCTCCGGTGGTTGATGCCTCTTCTTCGGTTTATGACGAAGACATCCCGTTTTAAGCGATACGAAAGAGGTTATTGAAATGTCCGATTACGCGAAGCAGCCGCGTCGCAAGTTCTGCCAGTTCTGCAAGGAGGACTCGCAGTTCATCGACTACAAAGATACTCAGATGCTGCGTAAGTTCGTTACCGACCGCGGGAAGATCAAGCCGCGCCGCGTGACGGGTGCCTGCACCCAGCACCAGCGTGACATCGCGAACGCCGTGAAGCGCGCTCGCGAGATGGCTTTGATGCCCTACGCGGTTCCCGCCATCAGCGGTCGCGGCGACCGTCGCAGCCGCTAGGCGCTAGGAGGAACCATGAAAGTCATCCTGCTCCAAGAATTGAAGGGCAAGGGCGGTGAGGGCGACGTCGTCGACGTGGCTCCCGGTTTTGCCAACAACTACCTGTTGCCGAACAAGCTGGCCATCCTGGCCACGAAGGGCAACCTCAAGCAGCTCGAGCAGCGCAAGCACAACATTGCCAAGCGCGAGGAAAATCGCATTGCCGATGCTAACGCTGTGAAAGCCAAGCTCGAAGGCTCCGTCGTCAAGGTTGAGGCCAAGGTTGGCGAAGAGGGTCAGCTGTTCGGTTCCGTTACCGCTCAGATGATCGCCGACGCCATCAAGGCTGCGACCGACGTTGATGTTGACAAGCGCCGCATCGCGCTTGGTCATGCCATCAAGACGGCTGGCGACCACGAGGTTCAGATCTCCCTGTACCGCGAAATCAAGACCACCGTGAAGCTGTTCGTCGGCGACGCGGCTGCCGTCGAAGAGACCGTGGTTGAGGAAGTGGCTGAAGAAGTCGCTCCCGCCGAGGAGGTTGTCGAGGAAGCTGCCGAGTCCGCTGAATAGCGATCGCAGCCTGCTTGAAAAATAGTTTTCCACTGCAAGACGCTGTGGAAACTTGAGGAAAACCCCTTTGCCCCTGATAGCGGGCAAAGGGGTTTCTTTTGCTGCGGTGGATAACGAAACTAGGTGTGTTTGGCTCATAGAAATTACTGATGACCAGGTAGAATGCTTGGGGTATCATAGGGAGCCGATACCTTTGAAAGGATAGATTTCATGTCAGGTCCCATTGCGCCCTACAGCCCGGATTTTGCTCCTGAGGACGAACGCGTCGAAGATCGCCGTCGCCTTGAACCTCAGAATATCGAAGCGGAAAAGTCCGTGTTGGCTGCGTGTATCCTGACTCAGGAAGCTATCGAGGAAGTCGCTGCGAAACTTGTTCCCGCGAACTTTTACCGCGCTTCCCACCAACGTATCTTCGAATCGATGCTCGATTTGTACGCCCGGCATATTCCCATTGACCATATCTCGTTGGCTGACAACTTGAAGGGCTTGGGGCAACTTGAAGCCGTTGGCGGAAAACCGTATCTGATCGAGCTTGCGGACAATACGTTCGCACTTACCAACTGGCAGAACCATGTCGAAATCGTTAAGCGTACGTCTATTTTACGCGACTTGATCCGTGCATCGGCGTCTATCACGGCCCTTGCCTACGATGCCCCCGACGACTTGGGCGTTGTAGTAGAAGAAGCCGAGAAAACGCTGTTCAACGTTACCGAACAGCGCGTTTCGTCGGCGTTCACCGGCATCGATACCTTGCTGGTCGATGCGTTCGAGGAGATCCAGGAGATCGCCGCTCAAGACGGCGGTATCGCCGGCGTTGCATCGGGGTTCAAGGACGTTGACGACCTGTTCCACGGTTTCCGTGGCGGAGACTTGGTCATTCTTGCCGCCCGACCCGGTGTGGGCAAGACGTCGTTCGCGTTGAACCTTGCAACGAATGCTGCCAAGTTGGGCGCTACGGTTGCGTTCCTGTCCCTGGAAATGAGCGGTTCCCAGTTGGTCCAGCGTATCCTGTGCGCCGAGGCCCGCGTGGGTCTTGCGAACGTGCGCTCGGGCAAGTTGCAAGATTCTGACTGGAGCGCCATCGTTGAAGCTTCGAGCAAGCTTTCCAATCTGAAAATGTACATCGACGACACGCCGGCGCTTTCCATCCTCGAGCTGCGTGCGAAAGCGCGCCGAGAGTTGCGCAACGCTGAAAAAGGGTTGATCATCGTCGACTACCTGCAGCTCATGCAGCCGCCCAAAGCGCGCGCCGACGGCAACCGCGCCGTCGAGGTTGGCGAGATCTCCCGAGGCTTGAAGGTGCTCGCAAAAGAAATGGACATGCCCGTTATTGCGCTGTCGCAGTTGTCCCGTGCGGTCGAAATGCGCGGCAAGAAGCGTCCGATGCTTTCCGACCTGCGAGAATCGGGCTCGATCGAGCAGGACGCCGACATCGTTGCCTTCATCGACCGAAGCATGGATGAAATCGAGGCTGAAAGCGAAGACCGTCCCGACCTGGGCACCGCCCAGTTGATTGTGGCGAAGCACCGTAACGGTCCTACGCGCGACATCCCCCTGGCTTTCAACGCCGAGTTTACGCGCTTCATGGATTTCATCGACGATTCGCGCGCTGGCGGCTATATGTAATTCCCTTGTCGCAGGCATTCGAGGTACACTGCTTGCATGGCCGAACGTCTGACATTCATCCACGCCGCCGATCTTCATCTTGGCGCTCCTTTTCGCGGTTTACGCGCGCTTTCCGATGCGTGGGCAGCGCGCCTGCTCACGGCTTTGTCCGAAGCATACGACCGCGTGATAGAGGCCGCTCTTACCCGCGAGGTCGACTTCGTGGTGATGGCGGGCGATATTTTCGATAACGCCCGTCCTTCGTACGGCGACTACCTGCACTTTTTCGCTGGCCTGCGCAGGCTTGAGGAAGCGGGCATACTCGTTTACCTGATCACGGGAAACCATGATCCGTATACCTCGTGGCAGCACGACAGCTTCTCTCTTCCCTCGAATGCGGTCATGCTACCGGGCGATCGTCCGGGATTCGCCCTGTACGAGCGCGATGGCCGCCCGCTTTGCATCGTGGGGGGTCGCGGGTACTACAACCAAACATGGCCGGCTGACGAGTGCATTGCCGAGGGAGTGACGCGCCGCGCTGCTGAAGAGGCACTTGTTCAAAGATACCCTGAAGTTGCCAGTGCTCCGTTCGCGATAGGGGTTTTGCACACGGGCCTCAATCTCGATAATTTGAAAGCGCCCGTTGCACCATCCACTCTCATGAACGCCGGGATGGATTACTGGGCGTTAGGACATATCCACCTTCGGTACGCTTACCCGTCTTTCGAAGATCCTCGCCTGGTGTTTTCCGGTTGCATTCAGGGCCGTGACATCAACGAGACGGGCGAACGCGGAATCTACCACGTTACGCTTACGGAGGGCGCGCGGAACACGATAGAGCCTATTCCCACGGCAAGCGTCGTGTGGCAGCGCATGCGGGTGGACGTTTCCGATTGCGCGAACCTTCCGGCGGTCACCGACAAGATCATGCGCGAGCTGTTCCGCGAAAACGGAAAAGCCCACTGCGAGGAAATGGTTTCGCGCATCACATTGGTGGGGTCGACGCATCTTCATGCTATGCTCGAGCGCGATGATATACGCGCTGACCTGCGAAAGCACCTGAACGATTCGTATCCGGCGTTTTTCTGTGACGCCCTGCTTGATGCAACGGTGGAGCCGCGCGACAAAGATGCGTTGCGTCGGGAAGGGCTGTTCCCCGCGGTGTTTCTTCAGGTCGCCGATGCCCAACGCTCGAATCCCGACGATGAGATAGCGTATCTTCAAGAGGAATTCCTTGCGAAGGGCATGCAGCTGCCCAGTGCTTGCACGCGGCTTGTGGACGACCTGTCCGCAGAAGCCGAAAACCTTGTGCTCGATCTTCTCTCTCAAGGGGAGGACCGATGACCAGGCCTTATCTTGAGCGCGTGAAGATAGCGTCCTTCGGCGCGTTTTCCAATATGGCGGTAGGGCCGTTAACGCCGGGTCTTAACGTGATATTCGGCCGAAACGAATCAGGCAAAACAACCTTGGCTTCGTTTGTCGGCGGCGTTCTGTTCGGGTGGGAAGACGCGCGCGGTATGCGCAACACGTACAAGCCTGCGAACGCCGAACGCGCCGGGTCCTTGTTCTTCCAGGCTGGCGGAAACGAAATAGAACTCTCGCGTGGTCGTAATGCCGACGGGCTTCAAGGCGATGCTGCATTGGCGTCCGACATCGACAAAGAAACGTTCCAAACCATGTTCTCGCTTACGAGCGACGAGCTTCGCACGCTTAGGAACACATCGGACGTCACGGCGAAACTGTTAACGGCAGGGTCGGGAACCGGAGCCTCCCCCGCTCACGCGCGCTCATTGATCCAGAATCGCCTGGCTGAATACACTTCGCGCGCTGCCGGTATCGAACATTCTCTGGTCAACCTAGGCGTCCAGCAGGACGAACTGCGTGAAAAGCTGTCTTACGCCGCTGAAACGGTCGAACGGTTCAAGCGTCAGGACAAGGAGTTTCACGACCTTGCACCGCAACGGGACCAGCTGCTCGCGCGTTTGGACTCGCTTAACTCCGATATAGAGGCGTTGACGGTTTGCCGCGCAAGCGTGGAAAAGATCGACCAAGAGATGGACGATCTGGAGGACAAGGTCGCCTCTTTAAGGGCTGAAGAAGAAACGCTGCGACTGGAGCATCGTCTGCGCGATCGAGGGGATTCGGCCGCGCTCGTTCGCTTGACTACAACGGAAGACCGTGCGTTGCGGGATAAGATCGAGTCCTTGGCAGTTGATGAGGCGAAGTTCGAGCATGCCGTTGATCTTGCCCAGGATAACTTTTCCACTTCGAAGGCTGCGTACGAGGTACTGCTCGAGTCCGAGGACGCAACGTCTGTGCAAGGGGTGATGCGCCGCCAACGCGCAACGCAGATCGTGCTGTCCATCGCCTTGCCTCTCCTGTTCATGCTTTCCGGCGTGCCGCTTTTCATCCACGGCCGAGAGATAACCAGCCTTTCGTTCACCGTTGGCGGCATCGGCCTGATCGTTTTCGCCATCATGTTGGCTCTGGCTGCGATGGTGATGCTGTTTCGGCCTGATAAGAAGGCCGACGCAAAGGAAGAGCGTCTTCAAGATGCGCAGTGGGTTATGTTGCAGGACAAGAAGAAGCTTGAAGCATGCGTGGAAAGCAGGGAGTCGTTTCGCCGGGAGGCGCGCGCTCAGCTTGATTCGGTTGGGTTGGAAGAGGCGCAAGGTTCGCTTCGGCGTGCTCGTACGTTGTTGGATGAAGCGAAGGATGCCCGCGCCGAATCCAACCTGTATCGACAGCGGCAACAGGCCCTTGTGTCGCGGCGCAGTTCGCTTGAAGAAAGCTTGGCGCTTGCGAAGCGCCAGCGCAAGCGCTTGTTCGAGCGCATCGATTCGCGTGCTGAGCGAACCGTGGAAGCGCTTGACGCGGCTTTGGCTCAAAAGGTGCAGCAGCGCAGCGGCCTGTTGGAAACAAGCGAGCATTTGAACCGCCGGTACGGCGAGCTGAAGCAAGAACTGTCCCATGCCGTCAAGGAAAGGGAATTCGACGCGCTCAAGCTGCAAGCGGAAGAGGTGAAGACGCGCATCGATGAGAGCTCCCGCGAATATGCGCGCCTGCTTCTGGCGAAGCGCATGCTCGAAACGGCTATTGGCGCTTGGGAGAGCAAGAGCCAGCCTGAAGTGTATCGCCAGGCAAGTCGCTTGCTTTCCGTTATGACCGATGGCGCGTGGGTTAAGGTGGCCATGACCGCCGAGGGTCGGTTGCAGGTGGTCGACGCAGTCAAAACCGCCCGAGACCCCCTTCATCTGTCGTTGGGGACGTGCCAACAGCTCTACCTTGCTTTGCGTATTGCTTTGCTGATGACGGCTGACAACGTCGGCCGTGCAATACCCATCCTGGCCGACGACATCCTGGTCAACTTCGATTCGGAGCGTCGCGCCGGAGCGGCGCGTGCCCTTGCGGAACTGGCGCGCATGCGGCAGGTGCTTCTGTTCACCTGTCATGAGGAAGTGGTCAAGGCCCTGCGCGCCGTCGATCCAGCCTTGAACAAGCTGGAGCTGTAATTTGCCCTGAACTCCGGCCTGTTTCTCGGTTATGCGGCTGATAAGGGCCCATTAGATGGGGTTTCTCGATAAAGACAGAGGAAGCGCGGGGCCGAACGCGCAACTATACTATAATGCAAGGGTTGTTACGGGACTGCCCCGCATGATGAAACCGGGGCGTTGAAAGGACTCACGCACATGCCCAGCACGGTTCTGATCGGTGCCCAATGGGGCGACGAAGGCAAAGGCAAAATCACTGACCTCATCGCGAGCGAATACGACTACGTGGTTCGCTACCAGGGCGGAAACAATGCCGGCCACACTGTTATCCACGGTAGCAGGAAACTGGCTCTTCATCTTATGCCTTCCGGCGTCATGTACGAGAACGCAGTGCCGGTTATCGGCAACGGCGTTGTCGTCGACCCGGGCGTGCTCATCAAAGAGATGGCCATGTTGGAAGCCGAGGGCATTTCCTGCAAGAACCTCAAGATCTCGTGCGATGCGCACGTTATCATGCCCTACCACAAAGACTTCGACGGCGCCGACGAAAAGCGTCTCGGTGAAAACAAGATCGGCACCACGAAGCGCGGCATCGGTCCCTGCTATCAGGATAAGGTCGCTCGCAAGGGCATTCGCATCCAGGACCTGTTGGACGAGAAGATCTTCCGCCTGAAGCTTGAAGCGGTTCTCGCTCAGAAGAACCCCGTTCTGGAGAAGATCTACGGTTTGCATACGTACACGGTGGAAGAGATCTGCGAAGAGTACCTGCCGTACGCTCGTATTCTCAAGCCGTATATGGCCGAAACGGCGCAGCTGTTGAACGAGGCCGTGCGCGCGGGCAAGTCCATCCTGTTCGAGGGCGCGCAAGGCACGCTGCTCGACATCGATCACGGAACGTATCCTTACGTGACTTCTTCTTCGTGCTGCGCCGGTGGCGCGGCAACCGGAACGGGCGTCGGTCCTACGGCCATCGATCGCGTTTTGGGCATTCAGAAGGCGTACATCACGCGCGTCGGCGGCGGCCCCTTCCCCACCGAGCAGCGCTTTCCCGAAGATGGCGGCGTAGGCGAGGAAGCCGAGACCGGCGAGCTCATGTGCGCTGTCGGTCACGAGTTCGGCGTGACTACGGGCCGCAAGCGTCGCTGCGGCTGGTTCGATGCGGTTATCGCGCGCTATGCAGCTGAGGTCAACGGCCTGACCGATGTGGCGCTGACCAAGCTTGACGTTTTGAGCGCATTCGATACTATCAAGGTGTGCACGGCGTACGAGTGCGACGGCAAGGTTTACGATTACTTCCCCATGCAGCAGAGCGTTCTGTTCCATGCGAAGCCGGTGTACGAAGAGCTTCCCGGTTGGAAGGACGTCGATATCACCGGATGCCGTACCTTCGAGGACCTGCCGGAAACGGCGCAGCGCTACGTCGAGTACCTTGAGCGCATTGTCGGCGTTCCCATCAGCATCATCGCGGTGGGTCCCGATCGCGACCAAACCATCATGCGCGGCTGGGATCGCGCGTAGCTTCTCAGGCTTTCGATTTTCGAGCGTTTCACGTGAAACGCGTTGGTTGATGAAAGGAACGAATGTGAACATCCTGGTGTTGGGCGGCGGCGGTCGCGAAGATGCCATCACGTGGGCCTTGGCGAAGTCTCCTCGCGCCGATCGGCTGTACGTAGCTCCTGGCAACGGCGGAACCGATGCCGTTGCTCAGAACGTTGCCGGGCTGAATCCCGAGGATGCGGATGCCGTGCTGGCGTTCGTGCGGGAGCATGCGATTGACCTGGTTGTCATCGGCCCCGAAGCTCCTTTGGTCGCCGGCGTGGCGGACGTTTTGCGCGAAGCGGGCGTGGCTACGTTCGGACCCGATGCTCAAGGAGCCTTGCTGGAGGGCAGCAAAACCTACAGCAAGGAATTCATGCAAGCCAACGGTATTCCGACGGCTCGTTACGGCAGCTTCACGAACTTGGACGAAGCGCTCGCTTACGTTCGCGAATTGGGCGCTCCCATCGTTGTCAAGGCGGACGGCTTGGCAGCGGGCAAGGGCGTTGTCGTTGCCGACGACCTGGAAACCGCAGAGGATGCTGTTCGTTCCTGCTTCGACGGCGCGTTCGGCGATGCCGGCTCCACCGTGCTCATCGAAGAATGCCTGACGGGTCCCGAGTGTTCGTTGCTTGCGTTCGTCAGCAACGGCAAGGCTCACTGCATGACCACCGCACAGGATCACAAGCGCGCATTCGATGGCGACCGCGGCCCCAATACGGGCGGCATGGGTGTGTACTCGCCGGTGCCTATCGTTACCCCTGAAGAACTGGCCGCTATGCATGAGATCATGGAGACGGCTGCCGCTGCTACGGCTCGCGCGCCGTTTGCCCATGACTATCGCGGCGTTCTGTACGGCGGTTTCATGCTGACGCCGGAAGGCCCTAAGATCATCGAGTTCAACGCTCGTTTCGGCGACCCTGAGACGCAGGTGGTTCTGCCGCGTCTGGAAACCGACCTGGTAGATATCATGATGGCTGTTGCCGAGGGTCGTCCGGACGACATCACCTTGCGCTGGTCCGAGCAGTGGGCGGTGTGCGTGGTTTTGGCGAGCGAGGGCTATCCCGGATCGTACGAAAAAGGAAAGGTCATCCTTGGCGTCGACGAAGCCGAAGCCATAGAGGGCGTTACCGTATTCCACGCCGGTACTGCCAAGAACTACGACGAGGAACTTGTTACCGCAGGTGGACGCGTTCTTAACGTAGTGGCTTTGGGCGATTCGTTCGACGAAGCCCGCGAAAAGGCATACGAAGCGTGCGACTATATCAATTTTGAAGGCAAACAATTCCGAACCGACATCGGCAAAAAAGCTGCTGCTGGACGGACCGCTTGGGAATAAAGGTTTCCGCCGTCCGAAAGGGCGGCGGTTTTTTTGGACAGAGGAGTCTATGCTATCTGAACGCATGCTTACGGCGGCAGTCCGCCAATGCACGAACCAGTACTTGAAACTCAAGCCCACTGACGAGCGCCGTGTTCCGGCTCCGGTGCCTGGTCAGAAATACATGCTTTACATGCACGTGCCTTTCTGCGAGCGCTTGTGCCCGTACTGTTCGTTCAATCGTTTCCCCTTTTCCGAGGATCGTGCGGTACCGTACTTCCAAAGCATGCGCAAAGAGATGATGATGCTCAAAGATTTGGGCTACGATTTCGACAGCCTGTACGTGGGCGGCGGTACGCCGACCATCATGATCGACGAGCTGTGCGACACCATCGACCTTGCTCGCGAGACGTTCTCTATCAACGAGGTCTCCAGCGAGACGAACCCGAATCATCTGATCCCTTCTTACTTGGATAAGCTGCAAGGTCGCGTTCAGCGTTTGAGCGTTGGCGTTCAGAGCTTCGATGACGACCTGCTCAAGCAGATGGATCGCTACGACAAGTACGGAAGCGCCGCCGAGATCTTGGCGCGCGTGCAGGATGCAAGCCCGTACTTCACGTCGTTGAACGTGGACATGATTTTTAATTTCCCGGCGCAGACCGAAGACGTGTTGATCAAGGATATCGAACGCGTGGTGGAAAGCGGGACCAGCCAAACTACGTTCTATCCGCTGATGGCTTCTCCGAGCGTCGCGCGCTCTCTGGCCAGGACGGTTGGCAAGGTTGATTACCAGCGCGAGCGGCGCTTCTACGAGATTATCAGCGAACTGCTTGCCGGTGGTTCCGATCCGCTGTTCGAGCACGGAAGCGCTTGGACGTTCAATAAGCGCGGTACGGGTGCTGCGGGCGATGGTGCGATGATCGACGAATACGTTGTGGACTACGAGGAGTACCCGGCTATCGGCAGTGGCGGTATCACGTATTTGGGAAAGAACCTGTACGTGAACACGTTCAGCGTGAACGACTACAATGCCGCAATCGCTTCCGATCGTATGTCGCTTATGGGAAAGACGGAATTCTCGAAGCATGATCGCATGCGGTACCGCTTCATGATGCAGCTGTTCGGATTGAGGCTGGACAAGCGCCAGTTCGAGCGCGATTTCGGATGCACGGTGGAGCGCGGCCTTCCCGTAGAGGTTGGGTTCATGAAGGCGGCAGGAGCATTCGACCGCGATACGCCTGACGAGTTCACGCTTACGCCGAAGGGCCGCTATCTCATGGTTGTGATGATGCGCCAGTTCTTCATCGGCGTGAACAATCTGCGCGATCAGGCGCGTGCGTCCTTGGTTGGCGAGGAGCGCCAGTTGATTTTCGGCTAACTGCCGCACCCTTCGCGAGGTTCTTGAAAGCGATGCTGCAACGCAGCACCTCTCGAGCATCTTGCAATGCAGTGTCGCCCGAGCGTCGAGGTTTTGCAAAGCGAAGCCCCGCTGCTCGGGCGATTTGTTTTCGCGTGAGAAAAAGCGAGGCCGCAGTCACGTGGTTTCCCGGAGGGGCTTCTTGCTGTAAGACCGCTATTATCGCAGGTCGGACCAGTCTGTTTCCCAAAACTTTGTCGGCGCTTCGAGGAGCCGGGTGGCTCGTTTCCGCCGATTCCGATCGAGCGTTGACCGTCTTTATAATTGTCGTAGTAATGTAGTCTCATTTATGCTTGGTGGTGGTATCATACCAGCACAATTAGTTAAGAACTTGAACGAATGAGATAGGGATGCTTCTTTGGTAAAAGCGCATCAGGCACATACGAAAGGGTTTACGCTTGCCGAGCTGTTGCTGTCGGTAGCGATTCTTTTGGTGCTTGCAGCACTGGCGTTCCCTTCTATCGTAAGCGCTC
Organism: Paraeggerthella hominis; assembly: GCF_021044775.1. Classification (NCBI taxonomy): domain Bacteria; kingdom Bacillati; phylum Actinomycetota; class Coriobacteriia; order Eggerthellales; family Eggerthellaceae; genus Paraeggerthella; species Paraeggerthella hominis. The sequence continues at coordinate 233,298 of NZ_JAJNOQ010000002.1, read as the reverse complement.
AGAACAACATGCGCATGGTCGAGCTGAACAACGCCGCCGAGTCGATAGCAAACGCTGCGCAATCCCAGATGACGGCTAAAAAGGTATCGGGCGCGTGGTGGTCGCTCGTCGAGTCCGAGGGATTAGCCCAGACCAAGGCCGTGAATCTTCCCGACACGATCAACGGAAGGCCGACCGATGCCCAAAATACGTTCTATATCACGGCTGACCAAGCCCGAAAGAGCAGTATCGTCCCTCCTCTTGCTGTGGATGATAGCGTTCGCCGGGGCGATTTCATCATAGAGTTCAATGTGACCACGGCAACAGTGGTCAGCGTGTTTTACGCGGATGGAAAAAGCGGGTTCTTCAGCTTTGCTCCCGATAGCACGAATGCCGCGCAAGAGTATTACGAAACGGGGGGACCGCGCGATCGAGCCGCGCGCATGGCTGCCGATTACATGATTGGATATGCCGACTCCACTCCGCACGGGGCAACTCCTGAAATTGCTCTGCAAAACCCCGTGGTGTGGTTGAACGAAAACGGCGAGTTGTGCGTGCAGGATAAAAATCTGTCAAGGAACCCCGAATGGAAAACCTCTATCGAAGTGACCGTGTCTCTAGGCGCGAGCGTTCTTTCACTTTCAGGGCTTGACGGGACGGAAACCTCGTACACCGTGCAAGCGGGATCGGAGACCAAGACCAATTCCAACACGGTGAAAGAAACCAAGGTGTATTCCCTGGGATTGAAGGGCGATGCTGCTCAGGCTGACGTGTACGCAATCGATCTGAACGACTTGAAGCGCGTCTTGCAAGAGGCCGGCGGTCAAGGAGACCTTGCTGCTACGATTGGTGCTTTGTCGAGCTCAGCGGGTGATATTCGCGCGGATGCGCGAGTTTCCTGCTTGGAGAAAACATCCGTTCCTGCTACGGCATCTGCTTATTTCAAGTGGCCTGAAAAGGTGGCGAAGCTTTCGGTTTTGGTAACCAATCCTGCTCTTGAGGCTAAAAACAATGGCGGCAAATCGCGCGCCGCTCATATATCGGGCGTCTATGCCGATCCTTCGGTGAAGCTGGTCACAACTGCAGGCGAGCCGCCGGTTACGGGTATTTCCATGATATCGACCGAGGTGACGTTCGAGCTTAGTGCGGCGGGAATAAAAACATCTTCGGTGCTTGCTGCCGAGAATATCGAATCAACGCGGCAGTCGTATTCGGGAGCCTGGGTGAAACTTGCGGATGCTCGAGAACAGCAAGCTAACGTGTTCGTTTCCGCAGGCTCGTACACGTCTCAGGCGGGAAGTTCTATCGACGTAAGCGGAATGGTCAATCCTGGAAACAACGAGTTGCTGTGGTCCGGCGGAAAACCGTTCGAGGCAAGTGGGAAACAGCGTCAGTATCAGATATACGAAATATGGGTCAACGGCGAACGAGCCGGCTATTTGGACCAAGGCGCTTGGACGTGGGAGAATACGAATCTCGGACGCGATCTGCGTGAATGCGTGCAGTGGTCGGGCAAGGACGCGTCCTTGCCTGCTGCGGAGTCGGCCAACTATGCCACATCGCTTACTATAGACACCGTCAAACTCTACGATTTGGTCGAGCAGGACTTCGATGGGTATGAGATATACGTTCGCACCACGCCGCGCGCGGATGAGGTTCAAGCGTACTTTTCCAGTCTAGCCCCGCGCTTTGCCGAGTACTTGTCGAACGGAAAGACTACGACGGGGTCGCGCGGCGTGAACTTGGGTGCACCGATTCGCCAGCCGTTTGAAAACGAGTTCGGCGCCTCTTCTACCGTTGCTTTGTACAATGTGACCACCAAGGGCGGCAGCTTGAATCTTTCGAACGGAGCATTCCCTCGTCAGGGGGACGTGCGCGTGTATTACACGGCGGCGCCTGCCGTTGCTTGGGGCAAAGGGCTGGACGACGTGACTACGTGCACGAAGCTTCCGAGCGCGCAATTGTGGCTGTACGAGAAGTCCGACGGTTATTTGTCGAGCAATCCGTCGGCATACGTGAGGTCGTCGCGTTCGGGCGCGAGCAGCGATTACGCGCTCAGCAAAACCTCGTCCGCCGATTACGAGTTGTCCACCGAAAGGGACTACCTTTTCTACCGAGCCGTTGAGTATTGCGACGGTAGCGGCAAGCGCCTTGACGGGTACGATGTTCAGTACGTGCCCTATACCGTCCAGGATGACAAAACGCATGCGTCTATCTCGTTGCTTCCGAACAAAGAGGGCCTGGCGTTTGCAGGCTGGAAGGTTGAGGGCGACAGCACCTACCAATCTCCCTCGTTCACTATTATGCCTACCTCGAATTCTCTGGTGGGCGATTGGGATTCGCAGCTTGCGTTCGGCGCGGTCAAACTGAAGGCGCAGTACAAGGAAGTTCCGAAGGATTCCGTTGGGCTGATGTACCTTGAGTTCGACCATGATAATAAAGTGACGGGTTATTACGGAACGCTGGACGGTTCGTCTTGCGACGGTGATCTTCCTGGAAACAACGAGATTGCCTCATGGGGTTACTACGTTGTGGTGCCCGCCGGAGCGGCAGCGCCGGAGTATCAGCAAGGCGGCAATGCCCAAGATCCTTGGAATTGGAAATCGCTAAAAGAGAGCAAGGTCGACGTAGACTTCTCCGTCGGCGGTATTCGGTACGATGCGTACAAAGCGCCCGGTACGGTTTGGGGGCAGTCTCAAAAAAACACGCTGCATTACCCGTTCCGACTTGGGGAGAATCAGCACGACTATTGGTACAACGTGAATTTTGCAGCTGCGATCAGCCTCGATGACGACGCAGCTGACGAATGGGGAGAGGATGATGACCCCTGGATCGTTCGCCATGCGGATCAGTTCGTAGGATGTCTAGATGTCGGTCAGACGCAGGACGAATATACCGACTGCGGTTTCCTTCAGTCTCATGATATCGACCTGAGCAATAAGAATATTAAATACCGCAGTGGGACGGTTTTCTCGGGATCGTACGACGGCGATGGCTTCTCCATCAGGGGATATCGCTTGTCTGAAGACATCGACAGTAGCGGCGTTGTCGGCCTGTTTAGGACGGCGAAGAAGGCGACGTTCAGAAACATACACCTCGAAGACGTCGATCAGAGCGTTCTTGAAGGCCCCGACAGATGGGTTCTTTCGGTGTTAGGCGGCGCTTCGGTGGGAGTGCTGGTGGGCAAAGACGAGAAGTCAATCTTCGAAAACTGTACGGTTTCGGGGGATCCGAACCTCGCAGAAGATGATTTGCATGCAATTCGCGTGCAAACGGGCGATAGCAGCACACCGTCAAATATCGGCGGGCTTATTGGTGTTGCGCGAGAGACCACGATAAAAAACTGCAAGGTCGAATTCTTGTCTCTTGAAGTATCGAGGCTGGGTGTCCTATATTTCGGAAGCGGCGAATGCGTAAATATTGGCGGTTTGATCGGATATGCCAACGAGGTGGAAATTGTCTTCGATGGCGACGATCCTTCGTATTCCCCCTCTCAATTCGTGCAGCTTGAAACGTTCGGGAAAAGCGAAGCTCAAATCCGTATAGGCGGCCTCATTGGGTATTTTAAGAAGGGTAAATTTGAAGAATGGCAAGACAGAAAAACTCTTCTCATACAGATGTCGAATCTAATCGCCACTATTGACGGATCGTCTACATCTGCTTTTATAGGGGCGATCATCGGCTTTAACGATGGCGGTCATATCCCACCCGGTCAATTAAACGAAACGTTTGACGAGGTGTATGCCAATGGGGATTTGCTTGGAAAAGCAAAAGACGCTATTGGAAACAACCGCAAGATCGCCAACAGGCAGTACAACGAACCGTCAGCGAAAGAAGCGTCTCCCGACAAAAAAGAGAGCGCTCAAGGCCATGCTGCAACGCAGGATGACGGCTTGCATCAATTGCCCGGGTCGATTGCTTCCCCCGACCCCGATCAATCAGCGTCAACCGAACCTGCACCTGAGGATGCGCCTCCGGGTGCTGCGGATGCCGAGGATCCTACGGCAAAGGAAGCGGCATGAACCGCGCGCTTCAGCATACCCTGCGTGACGAACGCGGCGCCTCCATTGTTATCGCGCTTGTGTTCTTCTTGATTTGCGCGATCGTTGGGTCCGTGGTGGTAACGGCTGCTTCGGTGAACGCGAAAGCGGTGCAGACCCACAAGGATTTGCAGCAAGATGAATACTCGATGGCATCTGCCGCTGATCTTATAGCCCAGCAATTAGGCGGCGAGGACAAGACGCGCTCGGCGCCTTGCGTGACGGTTTCGATCAGTTACGGACCGGACGGAAAGCCTTCTGTCGACGTGAGCAAAGTTTATTCGGAAGTCGGGAAAGGCTTCTGGACGAAAGACCGGACAGCGACAATCCTTGCCTGCCGGGAGCAAGGTATTCCTTATACAATAGGCGATGCCTCGTCCGATCGCCTTGTCGTGTATCCCCCGTCCGAATCGAAAGCTATGGACCCCGTGTACGGCAAGGTGACGGTGGATGCCGACCTGAACGTAACCGTTGAGCTGTCGCTTGACGAAGAGCTTTCAGCAAGCTCCCCCTACAATATGACGGTGTCCGTTCAGTGTACTCCGACGTATGATGCCGCCGGTCGTTTGGCTGCGTTCACATACGGGGATAATACTGTTGTCAAGAAGGCTTCGGGAGGTCAGTCATGACCGAATCCTTGTTCGACAGGTTCCGCCGCAAGGTTGTCGACCGTCGGGGCGACTCCATGGTTGAAGCGCTGGTGGCTATCTTGATTGCTGTGCTGGGCGCAACGATGCTGGCCACTATGGTGATGGCGTCTGCGAGCACGGCGATTCAGAGCGAGCGCGCGCTGGACGCTTCGTACGATGCGGAATCGAATCTCATGAATTCGCATGTAGACCTGACCAAGGTAAAAGTCGATATTCCCAATTCGGAAGGGGCGAATGACCCGGAGCCGGCGGTGACGCTTTACGGTTCGGGTGATTATGAGCGCTATTGCGAAGGCAAGCGCGCATGAGAAACGTGAAGTACAGAGCCATGCTCCGCAGCCGCGTGCGCGATACGCGGGGATTCATGCTGGGCGAACACCTGATCAGCATCTTGTTTATCGGGTTGCTGTGCGTTGCGGTAACCGCCGGATTGCAGGCGGCCATGAGCTCGTACAGTCGCATTACCGTGCAGACGAAAGCCAACGCGATGCTCATGCAGGCGGTCGAGGAGGTAAGCGACGAGCTAACGTACGCGCTTGAAGTGGAGGGCGATGGGGTGCAGTCTGACGAGAACCCTCTGTATTTCACAAGCTCCACGCGGCATGAAATCGCCTTGTTGCAGTCCGACGGTCAGCAAGGCATCTGGTTGAACGCCGAGGGCGCGCAGGCTCTTCTTGCTCCTGCCGAAGACGGCCTTACGCCGCGGCTTGAAATGCTCTCGTACAATGCCGCCTCCAAGACCTGGTCTTTCGAGTTGGGCGTGTACGCCGAAGGAAACGTCGCGCAGGAAGCGCTTGCCAAAACCACCATGAACGTACTGAGGATAGGATCGTAAATGCCTTACAAACGTTTGGGAGACGTGCTGTTCGATGCGGGCCTCGTGACCGAGGACCAGATAGAGCACGCGCTTTCGGAGCAGAAAACAACGAAGCGCCGTTTGGGCGACGAACTTATTGCCGAGGGCATCATTACGGAAGCGGGTCTGATCGAGGCGTTGCAGATGCAGTTGGGCGTCGAGTTCATCGATTTGTCCCAGGTTGATCTTGACCCCGAGATGAGCCGCGTGGTGTCCAAAAACGTCGCGCGCCAGTACAACGTCGTGCCGGTTCGCACTACGCCTGACGAAGTGTACCTAGCTATGAGTGACCCGCTGAACTTCATGGCCATCGAAGCGGTGAAGCACGCCACCCGCAAGCGTGTTGTCCCCATGGTTGCCATGCACGACGCCATCATGCGCGCCATCATGACGCTGTACGGCAACGAAGGCGCCGCCCGCGCGATCGAGGAAATGAAGCGCGATGCGCGCCCGGCGGACGATTCGTCCAGCGGGTTTGCCGCTACGTCGCTCGGCGACGATGCCGACGCCCAGTCCGCGCCCACGGTTCGCTTGGTGAACAGCATCATCGAGCGCGCAGCGACCGAACGGGCAAGCGATATTCACCTTGAGCCGCGCGAAGCCGACCTGCACGTGCGCATGCGCATCGACGGTTTGCTGCGAACGATACTGACGGTGCCGAAGGAGCTTCAGGCATCCGTTATCTCGCGTCTTAAAATCATGGGCGGCATGAACACCTCGGAGCGCCGCGTTCCCCAGGATGGCCGCGCGAGTATTCGCCTGAAGAAACAGGATATCGATCTGCGCATCAACACGCTGCCCACTATCCACGGCGAAACGGTGGTTGTTCGCCTGCTCGACAAGAACGACAGCCTGTTCGACCCTCAGGGCATCGGCCTTACCGGGGAGAACCTGGAAAAATACAATCGCCTGATCAGCTCGAACAACGGCATGGTTCTGATCGTCGGGCCCACGGGCAGCGGCAAAAGCTCCACCATGTACACCATGATCCGCCATCTCAACATCGATTCGGTGAACCTGGTTACGCTCGAGGACCCCGTGGAATACAACATCGACGGAGTGAACCAAGTCCAGATCAACGAGAAAACGGGCATGACGTTCGCGAACGGCCTGCGCGCTATTTTGCGGCAGGACCCCGACATCGTGGCGGTGGGCGAGATCCGCGACGGCGAGACGGCCGAGATAGCCATGCGCGCCGCCATCACCGGGCACCTGGTTCTGTCCACCGTGCACACGTTCGACGCTGCGTCTACGATCGATCGCCTGGTCGACATCGGCGTCGAGCCGTACCTTATCGCAAGCGGCATTCGCGGCATTATCTCCCAGCGCCTGGTTCGCTTGGTGTGTCCGCATTGTCGGCAGGAGTACGATCCTCAGCCTGAAGAATTCGAGACGATCGGGCTGCCGTACGACGCGCACGTCAAGTTCTACCGCGGGACGGGCTGTCCCCTGTGCTTCGGAACGGGGTATCGTGGAAGGACCGGCGTGTTCGAGATATTGACGCTCGACCGCGCCTTGCGCACCTCGATCACAGGAGGCGCGACGCGCGAAGAGCTGCAGGGCGCCATCGAGCGTTCGGGCTCGTTCAAAACCATGGAAGCTTCCTGCCGTGAACTGGTGCTCTCTGGCGTGACAACCGCCGAGGAAGCCCGCAAGACCATTACGGCGTTGGAATAGCAAGGAGCCGATCATGAACGTAGAGGAGCTCATAGCTTCCGCGCATCGTGCGCAGGCGTCGGACGTGCATCTGGTGTGCGGCCTTCCGGCCAAGTTTCGCGTTGCGGGTCGATTGACGAACGCGGGATTCGCCGACGACGCGCCGTTGACGCACGACGATTGCGAGCAGCTTGCACGGCAGCTGGCCGGCGACGATTTCGAGCGCATCAAGCGCTCGGGAGAGCTTGACCGAGCCGCCACCATTGCCGGCGTGCGCGTTCGTATCAACCTGTTCCGGCAGCAAGGCCACGTCAGTGCCGCCCTGCGCCTTTTGTCCGACGCCATACCCGCGCTCGAATCGCTGGGGCTTCCGCCTGCGGTGCTCGATTTCCCCCGTATCCAGCGCGGCATCGTGGTGGTTACGGGTGAAACGGGCAGCGGCAAGTCGACCACGCTGGCTGCGCTCATCGACAGCATCAATCATACGAGCGACCAGAACATCATCACCATGGAAGACCCCATCGAGTACATCTACACGCCGGATCGCTCGATTATCTCTCAGCGCGAAATCGGTCAGGATACGGCTAGCTACCATGACGCCCTGCGTGCTGTCCTGCGCGAAGACCCCGATGTCATCCTTATTGGGGAGATGCGCGATTTGGAAACCATCCAAACGGCGCTGACCGCTGCCGAAACCGGCCACTTCGTGCTGGCCACGTTGCACACGAAGTCAGCGGCGGATTCCATCGACCGCATGGTGGACGTGTTTCCTGAGGGCTTGCAGCGACAGATTCGCATGCAGCTTTCCACCTGCCTGGTGGCTGTTCTTTCACAGCAACTGTTGCCGCGCCGCGACGGGACGGGCCGCGCGTTGGCCTGCGAGCTCATGATGGTGACGCCCGCTATCCGCAACCTTATTCGCGAGGCGAAAACGCCGCAAATCGCCAGCTCGCTTGCCACTTCGGCGGCGGCAGGCAGCGTGTCCATGGACAATGCGCTGATCCAGTTGGTGCGCACGCGCGCCATCAGCTTGGAAACGGCAGCCGCCGCAGCGTACGACGAAGACTACGTGAGAAGGAACGCGCGCTAATGCCTGCATACACCTACATGGGAGTTGCCAACGACGGACAGCGCATCAACGGCGTGGTCGAGGCGTTCGACGAGATCGAGGCCATGGAAAAGGCCCGCGAACTGTGCCGCGTGGTCCAAAGCGTCAAAGAGGTCAAAAAGGGCGCCAATATTTTGACCATGGACATTACCAAGCCGAAGGCGAAAACGAAGAACCTCGCCATCATGTGCACGCAGTTCTCGACCATCTTGAAAGCGGGCTTGCCTATTGGGCGCGCGGTGTCGTTGGTGGCCGACCAGACCGCCGACAAGTACCTCAAGCGCGTGCTGGTCGAGGTTGCCGCCGACGTATCGGCGGGGCACGGGCTTGCCGAAAGCTTTGAGAGCAAGGGCGAGAACTTGCCGCGCGTGTTCGTCGAAACCGTGCGCGCCGGTGAGGAAAGCGGGCACCTGCCCGAGTGCTTCGCGCGCCTGCACGCGTATTACGATAAGCGATCCAAGGTGGCCGCCAAGGTGGCCAGCGCGCTCACGTATCCCATCTTCGTGCTGATCATCGCTGTGGTTGTAGTGGCGGTGATGATGGTGATGGTGGTGCCGGCCATAGCCGGCATGGTTTCGTCGCTGGGAAGCGACATGCCGGGCATCACGCAGTTTTTGATCGATTCCTCCAACTGGGTTTCGGCGAATATCGTGATGGTGCTGGTGATCGTGGCGTTGTTGGTGTTGGGCATCAAGCTGTACAGCACCACCGAATCCGGAAAAACGCAGTTCGCGAAGATGCGGCTGAACCTGCCGGTTCTTGGCGTGGTTGGAAAGTACTCGGGTGCTTCGCAGTTTGCGAACACTATGGCCATGCTCATATCGTCGGGGCTTTCCATGCCTCGTGCGGTGTCGGTGACGTCTCGCGTGATGGACAACTACGTGCTGTCGCGCGAAGTGGGGCGCATGGAAGCAGGGCTGGAAGAAGGCCGAACGCTGGGCGAGTGCATGATCGACTGCCGCTGGTTCCCGCGCACGCTTATCGAGATGACCACCGTGGGCGAACACACCGGAGAACTTGAAGAGACCTTGGAAACCATGGGGTCGTTTTACGATAGCGAAACGCAACGCGTGACCGATCGCGCGCTTTCGCTTATGGAACCGACCCTGCTGGTTCTGATGGCGATATTTGCGGGCTTCATCGTGGTGGCGTTGTACTTGCCGCTGTTTACCATGTATGCTGCAATGTAACGAAATAGATAAGCTATGACTTACTTTCGTTGCATTGTGCAGAATATAACGTGAATTTGGCACGACGGAAGTGCTAGATCAGGAGAAAGGAACAACTATGAAGGAAATGATCAAGAAGATTCGCGAGGAGAAGGGCGGCTTTACGCTGGCCGAGCTCCTGATCGTGGTTGCGATCGTGCTCGTGCTGGTCGCGATCGCCGTGCCGGTGTTCACGGGCGCTATGGAGAAGGCGGACAAGGCGGTGGGGAATGCTAATATTCGCACGGTAAAGGTTCAGACTGCTTCTACGATTATGCTGAATGAGGATACGTATGACCTCACGAAAAAGTACGAAGCGAGTGCCAAGGTGAGTGAATCGGGGGATCTGGGTCCAGTGACCATCACTGAAAAAGCCGACGCTGCTGATAAAGCAACTAAGGAAAAAGACGGCACGTGGATCATTACTGCCGTAGTTGAGGGCGATAACCTGACTCCTGCCAAGTCTGCTGCCTAATTGTCCCTCCCCATCAACATCTTCACGCCAGGTGAGGCGGCCATCCTTCTGGGGATGGTCGCCCTCCTTGGCGCGTGCATGGGCAGCTTCATCAACTGTTTGGCATGGCGCATGGTGCACGGCGAAAGCGTCCTGCATGGGCGCAGCCATTGTCCGGCGTGCGACCATGCGCTCGGCCCGCTCGATCTGGTGCCCATCGTATCGTGGCTGGCCTTGAGAGGCCGATGCCGTCACTGCAAAGCCCCGGTCAGCCCTCGCTACGCGCTTGTCGAGGTTGTTATGGCAATCGTGTTCGTCGCGCTTGCGGTGGTGCATGGCTTCGGCATTCCCGTCTTGGCGTACATGGCGCTCGCGACCATTCTCATGGGTGCGGCTTTGGTTGACCTGGACACGTTCACCATCCCGAATGGGTTCGTTGTCGCGGCGCTGCTCGTTTGGGCGGCTTCCGTAGGGTTCATGGCTCCTCCGGCAAACGGAAGCTTTGGCGTGGGTAGCCTGTTCGTTTCGTTGACGGGTTTCGGGTGGGCGTCGGTGGCGCTCGACGGTTTGGCAGGCGGCCTTGGCGTAGGCGGCGGCATCCTGCTGTTCTCCATCATGTTCGATGCCGCAACGAAGCGCGCTTCCCTGGGTGGCGGCGACGTAAAGCTCTTGTTTGCGGTGGGGTTGTTTCTGGGATTGGCCGGTTCGTTGCTGAACCTGCTGATCGCTTGCATTGCCGGGTTGGTGTTCGCCCTTGTCCGGGGGCTTTCCGCTTCGCCCGATGCCGTTGCAGACGGTGCGGCGGATTCGGGTTCTGAAAGCTTCCGGACAAAGGCGATCCCGTTCGGTCCCGCTATCTCCTTTGCAACGGTGCTGACGTTGCTGGTGGGACCGGCGGCTCTTACGTGGTATACGGGAATGTTCTTGTAGGGTTCAAAAGAAGGTTGAAAGGATCACGCCGCATGGGCAAAACGTGCACAGGCGTCGACATCGGCGAAAGCAGCATCAAACTTGCGGTGTGCGAGGGGGATGCTGTTAAAAAGGTGGTAGTGGAGTCCCTTCCCGAGGGTCTTGTTGTCGACGGCCGCATCGTGAGTCGCGACGCTATGGCCGATTTCATAAAAAGCCTGGCCAAAAGCGCAGGCGGTATCTCCAAGGACGTTGCGTTGGTGCTTCCTGCGGCCGACAATCTAGTGCGTCGGCTTACGTTGCCCGCCATGACCGAGAAAGAGCTGAAGCTCAACCTTCCCTACGAGTTTCGCGATTACATAGCACAAGGCAAAGACCGGTACCTGTACGACTACGCCGTGCTTTCCATGAACGAAGCCCCGGACGGAACGCCTGAAACCATGGATCTTTTGGCCGTGGCGTCGCCTCGGCAGACGATCGCCGACTTTGCGGAGTTGTTTCGTCGCGCCGGCTTGCGGTTGCGTGTCGCGTTGCCCGAGCAAGCGGCGTTTCAGAATCTGATCAGGAAAAACCCGATTGCGTTTCAGAATTGCTGCGTCATCGACTTTTCGTATCGCGCCACGAAGCTGCACTTCTTCTTGGACGGAATGTACGACGTTGCTCGCTCTATTGAGATCGGCGGGATGGATATCGATCGCGCGCTTGCCCGCGAACGCGGCGTTGACGAGCATGTTGCCGTGAAGTACAAGCTGGCGGATTTCGAGGACGCGCAGCATTCTAAGGAAGTTCAGTCGATATACGCATCCATCGCCGTAGAGCTTGGAAGGGCTTTGAACTTCTACAGCTTCAATAATCCTACGGCAGCTATCGAGGTGGCGTATTGCTGCGGCGGCGGAACGCTGCTGGAGCCTCTTATGGAAACCATCGATGCCCACACGAACATCGAACTTCGCCCCATTATCGACCTTATGCCCTTCACCACAAGCGATCGCGACTTGCGCGCCTTGTGCCCGGCCGCCGTGGGCGCTACCAGGAATGCGAGGTGAGGGACGTGGATCTGAAAAAACCGGTTTCCATCAAAGGGTTCTCGTCCTCGACGAAGAAGGATTCCTATCCCACAAAAACGTTCATCAACCTTGTGGCGGTCGAGCAGCAACGTGGGTCGCGCGCAACCTACGTTGCCTTGTTCGCAATAGGCTTGGTGCTGATTGCCCTGTTCGCCAAGTTCGCGGTTGTGGACCCGCTGGCTGCAAGCGCGGCAAGCGGTCGAGACGTTGCAGCAGCGCAAGCCCAGCTTGATGCGCTGAGGGATCAGAACGCCGACTACGCAGAACTGAACAAGCAGTACGCTCGCTACGTGGTCACGGGGCTTTCCGAAGAGGAGATGAACCTGGTCGACCGCGATACGGTGCTTGATTTGCTGGAGCAGAAGGTGCTGAGCGTAGGGTACCTGTCCTCGCTGAAGGTGTCGGGAAACAAAGCGACCGTTACCTGTTTGGGAGTGGATCTTACCAAGGTGTCGCACCTGGTCCAAGACCTGGAAGGCGACGATCGCGTAGCGCACGTAACGGTTTCCACCGCGCAAGGAGAAACCGACGCGGTTGCGTCGGCCACCATCGAGATAGCCTTCAAGGGTGCGCTCGACCAGGCGGCTGGCAAGGCGATGGCGGAAGCGCAGGGCGACGTGGCGAAGAAGGGAGGCAGCAATGGCGCGGCGTAGTTTCTTGAATCGCTCGTTCTCCGGTCGCGAAAAGGGCCTGCTGCTGGTGCTAGTCGTTCTGCTGGTGGGTGCCTGCTATTACTTTTTTGTGGTGAAGAGCGTAGCCGACACCGTGGCTGCTAACGAACAGCAGCTTGAAGACATTCGATTGCAAGTTGACCAGCAGACTATGCTGGCAAGCGTTCGTCAGCGTATGCAGGCCGAGTTGGATGAGCTGGGCAAGCAGCAGCCGGTTCCCGAGGTGGCGGTGTACGACAACCTGAAAAACGAGCTTGACCAGCTCAACGCGTTGATGACTTCTGCGATTACGTACGATCTGAAGTTCGAGCAGCCCGTGCTTGACGGGCATCTGGTGCGTCGCCCGGTGACGGTTTCGTTTACAACTTCCAATTACAGCGCCGCTCTTGATGTGGTTCGGGCGTTGGAGAACGGCGCTTATCGGTGCGAGATCATGAACTTTTCCATGACGGGAAAGCTGTTGGCGGACGGGTCGGTCGAAAGCGTGGCCTCGACGTTTAACGTTACGTACCTTGAAACGACGAACGGTTCCACGAATCTTGGAGGCCTTGTTGAGAAAAGCACGAAGTAGGGCTTGACCGCAGGCGGCTACATCGGTAAAATATCAATCCGCGTCCTTTACGGATAGCGAAATGGTCGGGTAGCTCAGTTGGTAGAGCAGCGGACTGAAAATCCGCGTGCCGAGGGTTCAAGTCCCCCTCCGACCACCATTGCATGCTGTATTCAAGAAAGTCTGTTGATGACTGGATTGAATATGAATAAGTGGATAAGTCAACAACGGCTTATCCACTTTCTTTTTTCCATAGCTTCTTGACGATTCCATCAAAGATTAGAGATTGCCTGAACGCAGGGAGAGCGTTGCCGGGAAAAGGCGCAGAAAAGCCCGGACTTCGTTTTTGAAGTTCGGGCTGATTCGTTTACGAGGAGATGAGGGGTGCTTCCCTAGACGGGCTTGCTCCTGAGCATGCCGGTCGTGAGGATGGGCGCGGATCCCTCCCAGCTCCTGCCTCCGGTGACGGTCTTCTTGCCTACCGTTGCCGCCCCGGAGCGCTGCTTGCGCTTCTCCAGCGCGTCCCGGCGCTCCTGCACGACGGCCTGCATGTCGGGGTCGTCCCCCGCCTCTTCGGCGGCTCGACTGAGGTTGTGCTCCATGATGGCGATCTTCATTCGCTCGCATTCGCGCTCGCCCGCTGGCGATTCCCACCAGTCCATAAGGGGGTAGGGGCTTGTCCGGAAGTCCCTCTGGACGCTGCGGTAGTCGCACTGGGCGATCTTCTGAACCACGCGCTTGACGGTCTGGTCGGCCGAGTCGTTGATGGTCGCCTGCCAGCGCCAGGCGAACTCGACGAGGTACAAGGGAAAGCGGCGGGTGGAGACCCCGCGCTTTCGCGCTATGAAGTTCTTGAAATGGGAATGGAGGGCGTTGACGTTGCCCAGGCTGCCGTCCACATCGGTGGAGATATGCGCCGTATGCTTGACCTTCAGGGCGTTCAGGACCCCTACGTAGGCGTTCAGCTCGTCGGTGACGATGCAGCAGCCCTCCTCCAGTTTGCCGGAAAGGGCCTCGCGGCAGCTCTTCGAGTCCATCATGGACCGTCCCGCGATCTCAAGGAACGTGTTGCGGCGCTCGTCCACGCCCGTGAGGATGCACACATGGTCCGCATCGCTCTTGCCGTTCGCGCGAAGGCGGCGCTTGTCCTTCTTCCTTCCTCGGACGTAGGCGGGGCGGGGCATCTCGAAATCCTCGCATTTGGTCCGGTTGCCCTTGAAGCTCTCGTAGACGAACGTCTCGTCTATCTGGGCGCGCTCTCCGCTTCCGAGCGTCCACGCCTCCTGCGTCTGCTCGATGAGATCTTGGATGCGCATGCGCATGTAGTAGGCCGTGGGGGCGCTCACGCCGCAGCGCTCTGCGCATTTCGCGATGGGAAGCTCATCGACGAAGCAGTTGATGTACTTCATCCAGGTGGACTTGGGCAGCTTGGAGGTGAATATCATGGAGCGCTTGGGCTTGTCCGAGAACGTCCGCCCGCAGTCCTTGCACTTATGGCGCTGCCTGCCGTCGGTGTAGCCGTAGCCTACGGAAGACAGGGATCCGCATTTGGGGCATACGGGAATGGGGAGCTGATCGGGCTTGCGGGACTCTTCCAGGATCGAGTCCATCTCGTGCTCGAAGAGGATGTCCCGCACTTGGTCGATGAGCGCCTTGCGCTCGATGATGGGGAGAATGGACAGGGACCTGTCCAAAGATGCCGCGATCGCGCCTCCTTGCATGCGGCCTCCTCGTCCTTCTCTCTCCGGGTCCGTGCGGATCATGTTCTCTGCAAGGTGTAGTATATTCCCGTCGGAAATATTGAAAAGCCGTGTCATCAATATATAGATTGAGGTTTTAAGGAAGATACAAGATGTTGTATTGCTCGAAAAGAGAGTGGGTTATGAATCGACGTTTTCGCAGATGGATCCGCGGTTCTTCAAAATGGGATACAAGACTTCTTTCGTTATCCTGCTCCCCCTGTTTCCCGGTTGTTGACCTGCGGTTCTCGTGAAAAGTATATTATATGCCGTCATGCGAGGATCGGTTGATGGCTGATCAGGGGAAAACACGAAGTCTTACAGGCCGCATGAGTCCGGTTCAACGGTTTTGCAAGAAGTAGTGGATTGGACGTAAATGTTGATAGAGCAGAGCGTTTCGGTATTTTTGGTATTTGCTGGAGGCGTGTTGGTGCTCGGTTCGCTACTCAGCCTCTTCTTAATTCGTCAATTGATATGTCGGATAATTGAAACAAGCGACGATCGTCAGAAGAAGAGTTCGTACGAGTTGAATGGCTCAGATTTCGAAAAAGAGGTCGAGCGGCTATTGAACGGAAGTAAAACGGCTCTGACAAACGCCCATCGACCAACATCCCTGAGCGTCAACCGCCGGTCTTTTGGTGATTTTGGAGGCGACTTAATAGTTGATTACTGGGCTAAGAAATGCGTCGTTCAATGCAAGAAACAAAACAAACCAGAAACCCATTCGTCTATTGCTGCGATATACCAGGCAAGCTACGCTCAAGCATTTTATGATGCCGACTATGCAATAGCGTTTACGAACACTGATTTTTCCGATCCCGCTAAAACGGCGGCAAAAACGCTTGGCATTATCCTCCTGAATGGTGAAACTTATAAAGCGTTGCAAGATGGCAATGACGAGAAGGTAAACGAAGACATACGGGTTCTTCGGTATACGGCGGTTTTCTGTCCGAGATGCATACTAAGAATAATCAGGTTCTTTCGGCGTAGGCGTTTTAGGTTTAAACACGATAAGAAAAAGTACGCACCCTCCGCTTATAAGGAGGATCATCATTTCGTCAAGGAAGTTAAAAGCCTCTGTAGATGGTTGAAGGATGAAGCAATAAACAGACGCGAGAGCTAAGAGCGGGCCATAAGCAAAGCTTAGTATTGCGCGAAGCGTGTATTGCGCATGAGAAAGCCCAGCGACTCCACCGTTAAGGGCAAACCATCCGACTCTTGCAAAGAGAAATATCTGCGCTAGATATAGATAAAGAGGAATGTAATTACTTTCGATCATTCCTTTCTCAAAATTAATATACACCCAAATTCCCAATGTTGTAAAAGCGGCGATGGCAAAAGAGAAGGACGCAATTAGGGAAATCAAAAATGATCGCATAGCGCCATCCTCGCTTTTGCATCGGCAGTATTCCATTTTCAATTCTTCTCGGTTATGGAAGGGGCTTCGTATTCGTTCGTATTAGGCCGCATGACGTTTTCTCGCCCTATCATCAGGTACTGCGTCAGAGCGGCGGTGACGATCTCGGTCGCGCTCATGTTCTCCAACGCCCTTTCGAACTCCGTCTTCAAACGTCCTTTGAGGCGCACCGTTATGCGGCGGCTGCTTTCAGTGTTTTCGCTGGCGTTCATACTCGTCCTTATATTGTCTGACGTTTACGAATATTTTGTCTGACAATAGTATATAGAAAAGGCTTATTGCATGGGTTCTTGCTCGAACGCGAACATTAAAAAAGCCAGACGGTTCGCCTGGCGGGAAAAGGAGCTTTACTGTTGGGTCTGGAACTGCCGTTCGGGGTCGGCATCGATTGGGGGCCTTCTACGTGGGCAAGCTCGCGTAGCGAAGCAGCCGGTTCAAAGGCCCTCGAAGAACTCGCCGAGGGAAAGGCCGAACCCCGCCGCGATCCGCTCGTAGGCGTCGAGGGTGCAGTTGCGCTCCCCGCGCTCGATCTTGGCGTAGTAGCTGCGCTCCATGCCAAGCCTCCCGGCGGCTTCCGTCTGGTTCAGACCGGCCTGCTCGCGCAGCTCCTTTATACGCTGGCCGACTATTTTCCTCGTTGCGACTGTCATTGGTTCAGCCTATCGACTAAACTTGTTCAATGTGGGTCTTATAAGACCCACTTGCAATGCACATAGATACGCCTGAAGCCATCGAGAAAGGGGAACGATGAAGAATCGAAAAAAGAGCATGCGGCTAGTAGCTAGCGTGATCGTCGCTATTGCAGCGGCGCTGGTCTGTCTTGCGGGATGCGCGGGGGGAAGCGGTGTTGTCGGAACGTGGTACCACGTGGATGTGGACGATGGGAAGATGGAATTCGTCACGTTTGACAAGAACGGTACGTGGATTGATGATAGCGGAAACACAGGGAACTGGACCGAGACCGATTCCTCCGTCAGCATGACCGGCGGATGGGTGAACGAAGCTTTGCAAAAAGGCGATGGAACGCTTACAACCATGGGCGACGATGCCAGGACTCTCGTAAAGGAGCAGGCAAAAGCGCAGGAGACCTACGACGCTCTCGTAGATGCCGCCAATGCTCAGAGAGATGAGCTTGCCAAGACGATCAAGGGCAATCTCATCGGCTCTTACGCGTACAAGAGTGTTTTGAGAGAAGAGCAGCAGGTATCGGTTTCGTTCAAGGAGGACGGGACGTGGACTTGCGAATGCCGCTACGAAATGACGGACGTATTCGGGAAGAGCCTTGGCAAAACATACGACGGAGCGGCTAATGGAACATGGCGAATCGCGTACGAGCCGAAGTGCGAGGCGTCTTACGCACCGGATGATCTAAAGGTTCAAGTTGACGATGGAAACCAAACCGGCGCGGATCCTATAAGTAAGCCGGAAGTCGTAGTTAACTCATACGACAAGGATGAAATTGGTGAAGTGATACTGCATCAAAACGGATCGCTCCTAGTCAAGCTATAGGACAGAGTTTCTTCTGGCGGCTTTCATGCAATCAGGGTAAAAATCGACTTATCAAAAGGTGCTTGGTCGAAAGCAGCTGCTTTCTTGTGGAGGCGTGGATACTGTCGCGTATCCCATGGCCGACGGTGAGGTTGTTTTTGATCCTGGTAATGGTGGTGCCGATGAGCCTGGCATGTTGGTTGAAAAGTGCTTTTCGGCGGCTACGTAGGCTTGGCGCCAGTGGTTGAGTGAATGGGAAACGAGCAAGGAGAACTTCATGAACTGCCAGAAATGCGGTGCCGCGATGAACGAGGAGGCTCGATTCTGCCCCCAGTGCGGAGCTGGAGCCGACGGGCAGCCGTCGAGCGAGTTCGCCGCAGGCATGCACCAGTATTTTCATTACCAGCGCGACCAGCTGAGGAAAGAGCAGGAGGCGAAGGACGCCCGCAGCGCCGCATTCTACGCAAATGCCGAGTTCGAGCGCTTGAAGAAACGGCGCACCTCCTGCACCATTGCCGGAGCGATCGCGGCGTTGACGGGAATCAGCCTGACCGCGATCCCCTTGATGGCCTCCGCCTCTTCGCCCGACCAATTTCTTTCGGTGATTCCCCTTGCCATCATCGTAGGACCGTTTTTCTTCTTCGCCCCGTTCGGGTTCATGCCCATCAAGGACTTCATCTCCAACCACGGGGCGATCATCGTGTTCGCATGGATCTTCGTGCTTATAGTGTTTTACCTGGTCATCGTGTTCTGCATGTTCGCCGGGATACCGTACTTCTTCTACCTCCGGTCGAAGATCAAGGCGGCGCAACGGGATGCCGAGCTGCTGCAGAACCGCGCCGACGTCACGGTGGCCAACTTCCGAGAAGGCTGATCTCCGCATTGCCTTCAAGCGTCAGATGCGGGTCGTTGACCCGCCGATTGAAAAGCCGAGGCTTCGACCGTGAACGATGAAAAGAAAAGCTTGGAAGCTCCTGCCGAAACTCCGCCGGTCGCCCCCAAGCGTCCCCGCAAGCCCGTCCTGATCGCGATGGCAGCGGCAGCTGCGGTGGCGATCGCCGGGGGAGCGGCGCTCGCGTGCGCCCTCGGCGGCCCCGCCGAGACCGCCGATCCGCCTTCCAACCAACAGTCCCAGGCTGCGGCGAGCTCCCCGCAGAAGTCCCAGTCCGCCGTCAAGCTCACCGTTCGCGCGGAAGGAGCCGACGGCAGCGCGACCAAGGCGAAGGTCGTCGCGGTCGGCAAGGACAAGAAAACCGTCATCGCGGAGCGCGAAGTCGAGGCCAACAAGGCCGTCGAGATCGGCAAGCTCGCGGAGGGCGAGTACGAACTCATCGTCACGTGCGCCCCGGTGACCTCGACCGGCTCCGCCTTCAAGCTGCCCGAGAAGCCCACGGCCTTCAAGGTGGACGGCAAAGGCAAGGCGGTCGAGGTCGAGGTGAAGCTCGAAGCACTGCCCGAAGAGGAGATGACCAAGGAACAGCTCGAAGCCGTCGCTACTATCTTGGAAGCGTCCGGCAACGCCGAAGCGGCGAAGAACGTCGTCGCGAAGGCCGAGACCGCGCCTTCCGTCCCCGGAAGCGGCGACTCCGTCCAGACCACCCCGCCCGCACCCTCGGGCGGCAACAACGGCGGCGGTTCCTCCGGCAACAACTCCAATAGCTCCGGCGGCGGCACCGGCAACGGCGGTTCCGGCAACGGCGGAGGCGCGACCCCTGCTCCGACTCCCACGCCGACCCCCGATCCGACCCCACAGCCTCCCGCGCACCAGCACGACTGGGTCGCCCAGTACGAGACCGTCACCATCCCCGCCGTCACCGAACAGCGCTGGGTCGAGAACTGGATCTACGTCAATCGCTATACGTGCGGACATTGCGGGACGCATACATACTCTTATTCCGAAGCGCAGGCTCATCAGGATATGCATTGGGAACAAACGGGCACAATTTATGGGTTTGTTACTAGCGGCTACGAAGAGGATCGCGGCTACTACGAAACCGTCGTCGTCTCCCCCGAGCGCACCGAGCAGCGGCTCACCGGGTACGTATGCTCCGGTTGCGGCCAGTGGAAGTAGCGACGTGGGCGGGTTGTTGCTTCGTCGCAGCTTCAAGCAGATCAAAAAGATAGGACGGCGAATCCGAAGAATACGGTTCTGGAATAGTCTGGAAAGAGTTCCGAATGCCCACACGCTACAGACAGTGAATAATTCGGAAAGGCACCCTTTTGAAACGCAATCTTTGATTTGCGGTCATTTGCGAGTTTCTTCAACGTATACGTGGAATAGTTGGCAGATACCGCGTTTCTCCCCATATATAAGGAGAACCCGACGCATCGGGTTCTCCCAGGTGTCACCCAAAGGCTTCCACCGCAATTAATTGAATATATAATACCACGTTTCGCAGCAACAAAGGACTTACGGCAAATTTTTTACGTAGTTGATAATTGAAGAAAGCTTTTTTCTGTTGTCGGGTTGAATAATTTTACCATAAATATCATAGGAAAGCTCGCTGCGAAATCTTTCTAGAATTTGAGAATAAGAATTGATGAATTGACGACATTCAGTTTTAGTGCACCCAAGTTTTTTCATCATATACAAAATCAAGATTGCATAGTCGGTAATGCTGGAAAAATTCAAATCAGCGGTTTTTGTTTCCAGGAAAAGAAGATCCGTTACGTTTTTTGCGATTCCTCCGCTTTTAAAACGGACATCGAAAACCGCGCCGTTATGAGCGACGGCGTTGCGAAGGTCTTTGAGTGCGAAAATAATCTGCCCGAGCTGCTTCGGTGAATCGACGTTGGACGGCATCTTCAAATCGCCGATAATTTGTTCCTTTACTCTTCTATTTAGGCAGGCATAAAACATGCCGAAATTACCGAGTGTCATAGTTTCGAAAACAGCCCAGATAGGAATCGCTCTATCGTTGTTCCAAAAGTGGCTGAAAACAGGCTTTGACGCATGGTTGCGCAAGATAAGATCATCGATCTCTTTCCGCAGTCGGAAGCGCTTTTCCCAGGCTTCCTTGTATTTTTTCCTTGATTCCTCATAGTCGCGATACCCCGTTACGCTCTTCGCCCAAATATCTTCGAGTTTGTGTGAGCAAGAATCTTCAAGAACCGCCTCAAGTGTGTAGTTCTTCAAAGCGGTTTCGATAAATAAAAGCCTTGGATAGAAGAGCGTTTTCAACTGCATGTCGAACTCATTGAGTAGAGAGATATCGTTAAATGAAGAGATGTTCAGTCTATTTGCGGAGTCTCCTGCAAAACGATATCCTTTGTATCCATGGTAATAGCCGAGGTTTTTGAGCTTGCGTTTCTGAGTAGATCCTCTGATTTCTATCCCGCTTGCCCTCAAATGCTTCATGAGAGAGTTCAAAGTTGCCAATTGGCGCTCTTTCTTTTAGTTGATTGACTAGATGATATTTGAGCGATTATACAACTAACGCCAGAATTGTTCCAGGTGTCCGTTCCTCAAGTTCTTCATGTCTTTCTTCATCCCGAATGTAGCATGTTTCCTAATATTTGAAAGTCCTTAATGCATCCGATCCGGTGCTAATGTGTCGTCGTTCTGCCGCAGTCCTTGCACCTGAAGCGCGTGCTCGCGCCTCGGCGTTCCTTCACGACCAGGGCGGCGGAACCGCAATGGCGGCAGCGCTTCGAGCTTCCGCGTGCGGCTGTACCGCTCGGCTCCTTCGCCTCGCCCGCTTCCTTCTTCACGGACTTGTCGGAGAACTTCTTGCCGCACGATTTGCAGCGGTAGACTTGGCTGCCCGCTTGCGTGAAGCCGTCCTTGCATACGAGAGGGGACCCGCACCTGGGGCAGGGGCGCTCCTGCAATCCCAGCGCAAGCTCGGTCTGCACGACGGCCTGCGCGGGCGATCCCAGCTTCGCGTAGCATGCCTCGACGAGCTGGGCCGTGCAGAGCACGTCCCCGTCGGCATGGTGCGCCGCGAAGCGCTTCAGCCCGAGGCTGTCCGCAAGGGAGTCGAGGGCGTAGGAGGCTTCGTTCGGGAACGCCCGCTTGGCCAGCTCGATGCTGTCCATGATCGGGCATTCGGGCGGCAGGAAGTCCGCCAGCCCCTTGCAGAACAGGAGCCGCGCGTCGAACCGGGCGTTGTGGGCGAAGATGGGCAGGTTCTTCCCTTCGAAGAACCTGCCCATCTCGTTCGCAGCTTGCTCAAGGGAGACGCCATCGCCTATTAGGACGGCAGACGGCTTCGTGCCGGGACGGACTCCGCCTACGATCCGCTTTGCGGCGACCGCAGTCCTGTACATGCCCGCCGCCTGCCGGTCGAACACCCTGAGCACCGCGATTTCCGTGATAACGTCGAGCTGAGGATCGAGTCCCGTGGTTTCGAAGTCCAGGACGAAGTACTCGCGCGGGCGCTCTTCGGGCGGGGTCAGGCGAAAGAACCGAGGGAACCTCGACAAAGGCTGCTCCTTCAAGGCCATGGCGCGCCTCCTTTCTGCTCTTTCGTAGAAAGGTAGCAGATCAAGGCGATGGGCGCTCAGGGGGTTTTCGTATATGGAGAGGGCTTTTCAAAGGATAGCCGAGCGTGAATAATCGCTTCGCGAAAAGGCGGAATCGCGGTCCGAGCAGGGAAATCAACAAAAGTGCTTTAATACAGCACCATTGCATTGCGAAGCGCCCCGATTGGGGCGCTTTTTCGTGTCTGGGCTTTCGTCTGCCTCTGATCGGGCGTGCGGTGCTGGAGAGTTGCGAGTTTTCGCTCGCACACCGTCTTTATCGGCCCTTATATACGAAAACGCCCCGGTGATCGGGACGTTTTCGGGGGCATGAAACACATGCGGTTAAGAGCGGCGCTACGCCCCTTGCTTGGCGCTCGGCTCCATGTCGTCGTCTTCGACGCGCCCGCGCAGCTTCTTCACGCCTCGGCCGAGCATGGCCCCCAGCTTCGGCAGATTTTTCGGACCGAAGATAAGCAGGACGGCTACCAGAATCAAAACAAGTTCAGGCATTCCCATGCCGAATATCCTCATGCTGCACTCCTTCTTGAGCAAGTTTCCGTGCTTAGCGGTTCTCTGCGTGCGCGTTTGCGCGGTTGCGTATATTTGACTTGCATTATAGCAACATTAAATTTATAGTCACTACAATTTTATAGGTAAACAACAATATTGCTGCAAGGTTCAGCACAGCTTCGTATAATTCGAATCGATATTGCAAACGAAGGGTTGACTATGTCTAACGATGCGGCTCCGCACGGCTTGCGCGAGCGAAAGCGCCGTGCAACGCGCGCGGCTATCGAGCGCGCGGCTATCACGTTGGTGCAAGAGCGAGGGTACGACAATACAACGGTTGCGCAGATTTCCGAACGCGCTCAGGTTTCTCAAGGCACGTTCTTCAATTATTTTCCTACGAAAGATGCTGCAATCGTGGGCATCGGCACGTACAACCTTGATCCCGATGCGGTTCATGCGGCGTTCGACCGCCTGATGCCCGCTACCATGTTCACCGCCACGCTGACGTTGTTCTTGCAGGTGGTTGAGTCGTTCGACTGGGAAAGCGACGTATCGTCGCTTCGCGTTGCGTTGGTGAAAGACACCCCGTCGCTTATGAAGATGTTCTTGGACAACGCGTTTGAATTCGTAGCCGATTTCAGGACGCTTGTAGCTTCGTATCTGGACGAACGCCCGCAATTGCGCACGTGCCCCGAGCTTCTGTCGTCTTCTGAAGAGGCGGGCATCGTGGTTTCCGAGGCGTTGGAGGCGGCGAAGTTCGCGTTGTCTCGCGCGGCGCGAAACCCGTCCGAAGGGCTTATGTCGGCAGAGGACGTGGAGGAGGTCGTTCGCCGCATCGTCGGATGATACACTTGCAGCGAACGAAAACAGACGCATCGCGCGCGGGATCCGCGCCGCGGAGCGAACGAGGATAAGGAGCAGTCATGTCCTGCGAACCGAACACCCCGCTTGTGGGCATTATCATGGGATCCGAAAGCGACATGCCGGCCATGGAGCCGTGCATGAAGCAGCTTGACGAGTTCGGCATTCCGTACGAGGTCAAAGTTGCCAGCGCGCATCGCAAGCCGGCGGACGTGCACGACTGGGCGTCTACTGCGCACGAGCGCGGCATCCGCGTGATTGTGGCTGCGGCCGGCAAGGCGGCGCATTTGGGCGGCGTGGTGGCGGCTTACACGCCGAACCCGGTCATCACCGTTCCCATGAAGACCAGCGACCTAGGCGGATTGGACTCCCTTCTTTCCATGGTGCAGATGCCTTCCGGCGTTCCCGTAGCGTGCGTTGCTATCAACGGCGCGAAGAACGCCGCTATCTTGGCTGTTCAAATGCTGGGCACGGGCTGCGACGACGCGCGTCAGAAGATCATCGACTTCAAGCAGGGCATGGCCGAAGCATAGGAGCAGGCGAACGTGACCGAGCATCAGGGGGATGGCGCCGCTCTTGTCTGCCCGGCAAGAGACGGCGCCCCGGCCGTTTCGGCGGAAGGCTTGCGCGTGTACGGAGTGTTCACGGCGCTGTTTTGCGGTACGTTGGTTATATCGAACGTACTGGCCGCAAAAGCTCTTGATCTGGGGCTTTTTACGCTTCCAGCATCTATTTTGACGTTCCCCGTGGTGTATATAATCAATGACGTGCTGTCCGACGTGTTCGGATTCAAGCGCATGCGCTCGGCTATTTTGCTGGGATTCGCATTGGCGGCGCTGGCGGCGCTGGCGTTTCATGTTGCCATCGCGCTTCCGGGCCTTGATCCGAGCGTCGACAGCGCCTTCGCTATTACGCTGGGCAGCTCGTGGCGCATTCTTTTAGGCTCGCTTGCCGCTTATTTGCTGGGGAGTTTGCTCAACTCGTACGTGATGGCGTCCTTGAAGCGGCGCTTCGACAAGCACCTGTTCTTTCGTTGCGTTTCGTCGACCCTTTTAGGGGAAACGGTGGACTCCCTTGTGTTTATTACCATCGCGTTCGCCGGAACGTTTTCGCCGGAGGTCGTCATTGCCATGGTCGCTTCGCAAGTGCTGTTCAAGGTGCTGTACGAAGTTGTTCTGTATCCCGTAACGAAACTGGTGATCGTGAGGGTTCGAGCGCGTGTGGCCGCCTAACGACGTATTGCGGTAGTCTTCGGACGGCCACGCGACGCACGAAGCTGGCTAGTCGCCGAAATCGAAGAGGTCGCCCAGGAAATCCCCGCGCTTTTTCTTCTTTCCCTTTTTGTAATAGTCGTCACGGTATTTGTCCTCATAGCGGCGCTCGTCGTAGCGCTCGGGCGCGCTTGCATACGATGCGCTCGGCGCGGCAGCGGGGGCCGCCAGGGACGTTGAGCGCTCGATGATCTTGTCAAGCTCGCCGCGGTCGAGCCATACGCCGCGACATTGCGGGCAGTAATCGATCTCGATGCCTTGGCGCTCGCTCATGATCAGGTCGACATTGCAGAGGGGGCATTTCATAGGAACCTCCTGCTCTCGGGGATGCAAAACGATGCGCCTCCATTTTGAGCGCAAACGCGCCTTAGGTAAAGTTCTTTGCTTTTATATCAGAAACGACATAAGAATTTCTTGCCTGCATAGAGCGGGTTCGAGGATGGACTGCGCGGATGCGAACGGGGCCCATGTCAAAGAAATCAAGCTTCGAAGAGCAATTCCGATCGGCGTATTCGTAAAAATGCCCGTCGCGTTCCAGGATAAGGCCAATGCGCGGTTTTATGGTTTTGTAGGCGACGATCGGTGTCGCAGGTCCCCGCTCGCGTCCGCATTTTCAGGGGCCGCCGATCAACCCGATGCCGATGTTTGCTCGGCGGGGCGGTTTTGCTCGGAATGCTCACGGCCCGGTTGCGCTTTCTTCGCTGCGCGTCTCTCGTTGCATATCGACTGCCGTTCGACAACGGGCAAAGCGCACCTCTTGTTCGAGGTCGCGCGGCACTTCCTGTGGAGAAGGCTCTCCTGCGACCGATGTGCAGCGGCTCCGTCGAAAATCCTAGCGAAGGGTTTGCTATCATGGGAACGGAAATGTTTCACGTGAAACACTCGTTCGTGTGCAGGTCCTTCACGAACCGCGAAAAGCGAGACAGGCGAGACGTATGACGAAGCAATTGTTGATGGGGAACGAAGCGTTCGCGCACGCGGCGCTTGAGTCGGGCGTGCGTGTGGTGGCGGGATATCCCGGCACTCCGTCTTCCGAGGTTATCGAGACGATAGCGAAACTGCACGGCGCAGGCAGCGCGCGCGACGTCCATGTGGAGTGGTCGACGAACGAGAAGAGCGCGCTTGAAGTGGTGGCCGGTGCTGCCTACTGCGGCGCACGTACGCTGTTCACCTGTAAGCAGGTGGGTCTTAACGTTGCGAGCGATCCGCTGATGAGCCTGAACTACGTGGGCGTGAAGGGCGGTACCGTGCTGTTTGTGGCCGACGATCCCGGCCCCATATCGTCTCAAACCGAGCAGGACACGCGCCGCTTCGCCTCGTTCGCGAAGATTCCCGTTCTTGATCCGGCTACTCCCGACCAGGGGTTTGCCATGATGCAGGCCGCCTTCGACCTGTCCGAGCGCTACGCTACGCCCGTTATCGTGCGGCCTACCACGCGCATTTGCCACGCATCCACGTTCTTCGAGGTTGCCGAGACGACGGTTGCCCGTCCGGTGCCGGAAGAGGGCTTCGAGCGCGATCCGAAGTGGGTCATCTTCCCGCGCCGCGCATACGAAGCGCACGGCGAGATAAACGAGCGCTTGCGGTCCATCGCCGGCGATTATGCGAACGATCCGGTTCTGTCGGCGTTCAACCCGATTGAAGAAGGCGGCGCCGCGCACCCTGCTGCCGCGGAAGACGCGTCGCAGGAAGCTTCCGTTCCCCGCTTGGGCATTGTGGCGGGCGGCGTTTCAGCTGCTTACGCGCGGGAAGCCTTGCGCATGATCGAGGAGCGTGCGACGCTTGAGGGCTTCGAGATCCCGGCCTATCGTTTTTGGCAGGTGGGAACCCCGTATCCCTTCCCCGAGGAAACCGCCGAACGCTTCGCGCAGGGGCTTGACCAGGTGCTCGTGCTTGAAGAACTCGACCACGTGCTGGAAGACGCTTTGCTGGTCTTTGCGGGACGCACGCATGCGTCGTTCGACGTGAAGGGCAAGCTTACCGGTGACGCGCGCGACCGCGGCGAGAACGACGTGGACGATGCCGTCGTCAGAATCGCCCGCTTCCTGGGCCTTTCCGACGGGCGCTCCGCCGCCCAGCCGCCCGTGTACGAGTCCGCTGACGCTCCGCTGCCGGTCCGCCCGCCCGTTTTGTGCGCAGGCTGCCCTCATCGCGGCAGCTTCTACGCCATTAAACGCGCTTTGGGCCGTACGCCTGCCGTCCTGTGCGGAGACATCGGCTGCTACACGCTGGGCAACGCCCAACCGCTCGATGCGGTCGACACGTGCTTGTGCATGGGCGCGGGTATCACGATGGCGCAAGGATTTGCCGTGGCCGAGCCGCAGAAGAAAACGCTCGCGTTCGTGGGCGACTCGACGTTTTTCGCAAGCGGTCTTCCGGGCATTGTGAACGCGGTGTACAACGGCCACGACATCACGGTGTGCGTGCTGGATAACGCGACCACTGCCATGACCGGTTCTCAGCCGCATCCGGGCACCGGCGTGACGCTGATGGGAGATACGCGCACCCCTATTTCCATCGAGCGCGTTCTGGAGGCCGTGGGCTTCGAATGCATCGTCCATGCTGATCCGCTGAACTTCGACGAATCCACGAAGGCCGCTCAGAAGGCCGTCTCGTTCGAGGGCCCCTCCGCCATCCTGTTCGAATCTCCTTGCATTCAGCTGGTGAAGCCGAATCCTCCGGCGGTGATCGACCAGGATCTGTGCACGGGCTGTAAAAAGTGCATCACGGAAATTGGCTGCCCGGGTATAGGGTTCAACGTTGATGCGCGCGGGCCAAAGAGCAAAGAGCGCGGTCAGGCGTTCGTTGACGAAAGCCTATGCAACGGATGCACCCTGTGCACCCAGGTGTGCCCGTTCGATGCGATCACGATGTCGGACGCGAATGCGTCGTTGGCGGACAAACCCCTTAACGGCTCTGCGACGGAAGGAGGCTCCCATGCGTAATGTGCTGCTTGCGGGCGTCGGCGGCCAGGGAACCGTGCTGGCTGCGAAGGTTCTGGCTCAAGCGGCCCAGGACAAGGGTTGGCATGTTCGCACTGCCGAGACTATTGGCATGGCGCAGCGCGGCGGGAACGTGGTGTCTCACGTGCGCATGGGCGATCAGGGCGAAGAGGTGTTCGCGCCATTGGTTGCACAGGGCACGGCCGATCTGGTGATTGCGTTCGAGCCCGCCGAGGCGGCGCGCGTTCTTCCGTATCTTTCTTCCGACGGGGTGATGGTTGCTGCGGTTACGGCCATCCAGCCGGTGACTGCGGCGCTGGGCAAGCATCCTTACCGCGCCGATGACGTTGTGGACGGCATCGCTCGATCTTTGGCTGGGACGCAGGCTCGACTGATTGCCGTAGACGACGCCGCGTTGACGGAGGCGGCCGGCGGGCGCAAGGTGCTCAACACGCTGCTGCTGGCTAGTGCGTTGAACACGAACTGCATCCCGATCAGCCTGGACGACTTGCGCCGCGCGGTCCGCGCGTGCGTGAAGCCGCGCTTCGTGGACCTCAACCTTGCTGCCATCGATGTGGCGGCAAGGTAGGCTCGTCCTTTTCAAAGTGCTTTGCATTGTTCGATTGTTCGCCTAGAATGGAACGCATGGAATTCGTATTCAACAATATGCCTTGTATAGCCGTGGGTCCGGCTGGTCGATGGCTTTAGCTTCAAGTCTCGCTCTGTGCAGGCTTGAAGCATCTATGAATCGAACATTCCGGTTGAGAGAAAAGGACCCCTCATGCAGATGACTGCCGATCAGCTTTCCCTTATCAAAAAGCAATTCGAAACGCTGAAAAATCGTTCCGCCTTCTATCGATCCAAGTTCGAGGGCATCGACTTGTCCGATGTGCAGACTCAGCAAGATTTCGAGAAGCTGCCCTTCTCCGAAAAAGACGACCTGCGCAACGCGTATCCTTTGGGACTGCAAGCCGTTCCCGACGAAGAGATCGTGCGCATACACAGCTCCAGCGGAACCACGGGCACGCCCGTGATCGTTCCCTATACGCAGCAGGACGTTGTCGACTGGGCCGTGCAGTTTGCGCGCTGCTACGAAACCGCAGGGATCACCAACAAGGATCGCATCCACATCACGCCTGGTTACGGCTTGTGGACGGCGGGCATCGGGTTCCAGCTGGGTGCCGAACGACTGGGCGCGATGGCTATTCCCATGGGGCCGGGCAACACGGAAAAGCAGCTGAAGATGATGCAGGATCTTAAATCGACCGTGCTGTGCGCAACCAGCTCGTACGCGCTGCTGCTGGCCGAAGAGATTGCCGAGCGCGGCCTGCGCGACAAGATCTGCCTGCGCAAGGGCGTTATCGGCAGCGAACGCTGGGGCGACAAGATGCGCCAGCGCATTTCGGGCGAGTTGGGCGTGGAGATCTTCGACATCTACGGACTGACGGAGGTGTACGGCCCCGGCATCGGTATTTCGTGCAGCGAGCACAACGGCATGCACGTGTGGGCCGACTACGTGTATATCGAAGTGGTCGACCCCGTTACGGGAGCGCCCGTGCCCGACGGCGAGGTGGGCGAGCTGGTGCTGACCACGTTGCGCAAGCAGGGCGCGCCGCTCATTCGCTACCGCACGCACGACCTGACGCGCATCATCCCCGGCGACTGCGCCTGCGGGCTGGCGCATCCGCGCATCGACACGCTGACGGGCCGCACCGACGACATGTTCAAGGTGAAGGGCTGCAACATTTTCCCGGCTCAGGTTGAAGAGGTCATCTCGATAACCGACGGGGCTTCCAGCGAGTACCAGGTGATGATCGAGAACATCAGCGGCAAAGACGTGCTGACCGTTCTGTTCGAGACCGCGTTGCAGAACGAGGCAAAGGAGCGCGCCGAGCAGGAACTCGCCATGATCTTCAAGGCGAAATGCGGTTGCACTCCTGACGCCAAGGGCGTTCCCATGGGTGAGCTTCCGCGCAGCGAAAAGAAGACCAAGCGCATCTTCGACAGCCGATACTAAATGCGCTTTAGCGGGAGGCTTGCGCGGATGATACGTTGATGGTGCTCCTCCCCGTGCGCTGAGCAGGCGTGCGGGGAGGTTTTTGCTTTGGCGCGACGGATTGTCGACGCCTTTGTCTTGCGCGCTGCGCGTGAAGAAGGCGGGTTCGTTGCCTGTCGACTGCGGCTTGCGGTTCGCGGTTCGTCACCTGTGGCCTAGGGCTTGCGGTCCACGGCTTGCGTCTGCGCGAAGAAGCGCATGGCTCGTTCGCGGTATTTTGCCGCCTGTTGGCGCTGCGCTATGGTAAAGTGTCCCCATGCATTCTGCAAAGGGACATATCGTTGTTGACGAACGCTGGCGTTTGGAGCTGGCTCTCGCGGCGGCGTGCCGGGCTTTCGCCCCTCGGTCCTCAGAAATTCTCGCACCGCTCGACTTGGGCTCGAAGCCCTGCGCGCTCGACGCCGCCGAGCCTCATTACGTTTCCTATTATTCCTATCGATACCTCTAGCACACGGGGTTCTGCTGGCGCGTCATCGTACCTCGACGCATCCGTTGGAAATTCGTGTGCGCCTTCAAGCTCTTGAACGGGCTTTTTTGTTGCAGGCATTCAACGTAAGGAATAATCCGCATGATCGAGAAAATTTGCATGGTGCTCATATTTGTCGGAGTGGCGATAGGCGTGGGCATTTACTGCAGACGACACACCACCAGCGTTGACGGGTTCGTGCTGGGAGGTCGCTCCGTAGGACCGTGGCTTTCAGCATTCGCGTTCGGCACAAGCTACTTTTCCGCGGTGATCTTCGTGGGGTATGCGGGACAGTTCGGTTGGAAATACGGTCTTGCTGCCACGTGGATTGGCATCGGCAATGCTATTTTGGGAAGCTTGCTTGCCTGGTGGGTGCTTGGCCCGCGTACGCGCGAGGTCACGCATCGCTTGAAGGCGGCCACGATGCCCGAGTTTTTCGGAGCGCGCTACCATTCGAAAGGCTTGCGCATCGCTGCCGCTGCCATCATCTTCGTGTTCCTGATTCCGTACACCGCGAGCGTGTACAACGGGCTGTCGCGTTTGTTCGGCATGGCGTTCGGTTTGCCGTACGAGGTATGCGTTATCGGAATGGCGGTCATCACCTGCATATACGTGGTGCTGGGCGGATATATGGCCACCGTCGTGAACGATTTTATCCAGGGTATCGTCATGCTGCTAGGAATTGTTGCCGTCATTGCCGCCGTGCTGTCTAACAACGGCGGGTTTACCGAGGCCATTAACCAGCTTTCGCTTATTCCGGCAGAGGGCTCTCAGATGGCCGGCCCGTTTGTGAGCTTCTTCGGTCCGAACCTTCCCGACCTGATCGGCGTTATCGTGCTGACCAGCCTGGGTACCTGGGGTTTACCCCAGATGGTCCAGAAGTTCTACGCTATAAAAAGCGGTCCCGCCGTCAAGCAGGGCGCTATCATCTCGACCGTGTTCGCCATGGTCGTTGCCGGAGGAAGCTACTTTTTGGGAGGTTTCGGGCGCCTGTACGGCGACCAGGTGGAAATGACCGCTGCGGGAACGCCGGTGTACGACTCCATTATGCCCACCATGTTGTCCACGCTGCCTGACCTGCTGATTGGCATCGTGATCGTGCTGGTGCTGAGCGCGTCTATGTCTACGCTTTCCTCGCTGGTCCTGACGTCGTCTTCCACGTTGACGCTTGACTTGATCAAGGGAAACATCGTGAAGAAGATGCCCGAGCAGATGCAGCTGTTCTACATGCGCATGCTGCTGGTGGTGTTCATCGTGATCTCTGCGGTGATTGCGCTTGTGCAGTACAACTCGTCCATTACGTTCATTGCGCAGCTTATGTCCATTTCGTGGGGCGCGCTCGCCGGCGCCTTCCTGGGACCGTTCTTCTGGGGGCTGTACTCCAAGCGTATTTCGCGCTCTGCCGTATGGGTTAGCTTTATCGTGGGCGTGGGTCTGACTACCGGAAACATGATCGCGGGTTTCTTCGGCGCTCCGTTGATCGCTTCTCCCATCAACTGCGGCGCTATCGCCATGGTGCTTTCTTTGGTGCTGGTTCCCCTGGTCAGCCTGTTCACCAAGTCCGTTCCTTTCGACATCGACCCGCCGAGCGTTCAGGGAGCCATCGATCGCGAGTACGTTCAAGAGTTGGAAGCCGAAGCAAAGTAGCAGCGGCTTGCGCTTGCGTGCCGAGGGTCCGGGCTTGAGGGGCTCTTGGCACGCGGGTTTGCGTTCTTCGGGCTGGGGCGGGGCCGGGGCCGAGGCGTGGGGTTGGGGCCGGCGGCCGGATTGTTGCTGCCGGGATTTGAGGCGCGGCGTCAAGTTCTGTCAAAACGAACGAGTTTTGCGGCGGTTTTGCTTCCCTCGAGGCAAGTTCTCGTGCATGCGGTTTTTATCGTACCAGGTCATACGCGTGTGGCACCCCTTTATCCTTGATCGAGGACCAGCAAAACTCGTTCGTTTTGACAGAACGGCCCTGCGCTCGGCCGCGCGAACCGGCTGCGGGCCCTTTGCCCCAGCCGCCGGCCCCGCGTCCCGCCCTCGTCCGGCCGTCGGCCCTGCGCCCGAACGCTCGCCCCTCTTCGGCGGTTTGCTCAAAAGGCGCGTTCTTTGCAACAGATTAGCGACAAAGAAATGTCAGGCGATATACTAGGGAAAAGACCTCCGCGATTATCAAAGGTTTCTCATGCTCCTTTCGCTGCTGTTCACGTACTTGCCGGCTCTTGTTTTCGGGTTTCTGTTCGTGCGGAATTACCGTAAAGAGCCTCGTCAGTTTCGCAACGCCATGTACTTCTTGCTGTTGTGCCTGTTCGCTTTCTGGGGGATGTCCATACAGTTCAACATGCCATGGTTGTTCGGCTTGGGAATTCTGGCCATTCCCTTCGGCACGATTGCTCTGGTTGTGTTCTTGCTGGCGAATGCCGTTGTCGTGATCAGGCGCGAGGGATTTTCGCTTTCGCATGCACTGCCTGGGTTGATGGCTTTAGCCATTGTGGCGGTGTGCCTGGCCGGTCCGTTGCTGGTTCTTTGGGAGGCTCCAGGCCCGGTGCTGACCCTGTACCTCCTTGTTTTGATGGAAGGCTCGTACGTCGCGTTCACCTTCTTCGCGCTGCTTTTGTATTCGTGGCTGTATCGTCGCTTGCCGAAGCGTCGCGACTACGACTACATTGTGGTGCACGGCGCCGGTTTGTCGGGCACCGAGCCTACTCCGCTGCTTGCAGGGCGCTTGGACAAGGGCGTGGAGCTGTGGAAGGCTGGCGGCTGTCGCGCGCTGATGCTGGCATCCGGCGGAAAAGGCCCTGACGAGCAGGTTTCGGAAGCTCAAGCCATGCGGACGTATTTGGTCGATCGTTGCGGCGTGCCCGCCGATGCGGTTCTTATGGAGGACCGGTCTTCAGCCACGATGGAAAACCTGCGCAACAGCAAGGCGATCATGGACGCTCGGTCGGGCGAGGACAGCTACCGTGCAGTTGTGGTGACAAGCGACTACCACGTGTTCCGAGCTGCCGAGTACGCGCATAAGATTGGTCTTGCCGCCGAAGGCGTGGGGAGCACGACCGCCCGGTACTTCTGGCCGACGGCGTTCATACGGGAGTTCGTGGCGGTTAGCAACGAGCATCGCTGGCCGTTCGCGGTCATCTTCGTGCTGTGGACCATTCCGATCGTGCTGAGCTTTGCGACGCGGTAAAACCTTGCGCCGAACATCCCCAAGAATGTAACGCTCGCCTGGTGATACCGCTATTTTGCGGCTTAAACATCCGCGTTTTCCTTCGCGTTCGAGCGAGGTTCGGTATACTAGTGACCATTATTGTGCAGCCGCGCGTGTGCGTTCGAAGGGAACCGGCACGCCCGACCGCACGGTTGTCATATCGACGAAGGGGATTGTATGGAAGGTTTTGACCTGATCAGTGCGGGGGTGTGGTCCATCGTTCCGCCGATTTTGGCGCTCGGATTGGCCCTTATCACGAAGGAGGTGTACTCGTCGCTTGCTATCGGCGTGTTCACGGGTATGGTTATTTACCAGTTCACGCTGAACGGTGCCGGGTTCGAGCAGTTGGTGGACTCGTTCACCATGGTTCCGCAGATGATGGCGGAACAGATAGCGGGCAACGGGGCGTTGCTGTTGTTCTTGGCGCTCTTAGGCGCGCTTGTGGTGGTCATTGCCGCGGCTGGCGGCTCCCGTGCGTACGCCGAGTGGGTTTCCACGCACATCAAGAACGCGAAAATGGCGCAGGTTTTGACCGCGCTTCTGGGCATCATCATTTTCGTGGACGACTATTTCAACTGCCTGACGGTGGGCGCGGTCATGCGCCCCGTTACCGACCGCTTCAACATCAGCCGTGAGAAGCTGGCGTGGATCATCGACTCCACCGCCGCTCCCATCTGCATCATCGCGCCGGTGTCGTCGTGGGCCGTTGCCGTGGGCGGCTACTTGGGCGAAGGCGGGTTCACCACGTTCGTCCAGTCCATCCCGTACAACTTCTATGCGCTTCTGACCATCGTGTTCGTATTCTTCATGTGCTTCTCCAATCGCGACTTCGGTCCCATGCGCCAAGCAGAGGCCGATGCTCATAAGTCGGCCGACCAGCAGCAGCGCATCCCTTCGCCCGACAGCGCGCTTGAGGCCGTGTCCACGGCTCGCCTTGACGGCACCGCCGAAGGCGACCCGCTGCCGGCCAAGATCGAGACGATCGTTGCCGAGCGAGACGAGCTTGAAGATGCTGCGAAAGCGGCCGTCGAAGAGTTCAAGGGCATGACCATCTCCGACAAGGGGCGCGTGTTCGACCTGATCGTGCCGATCATCGTGTTGATCGTGTTCTCTATTCTGGGCATGCTGTACGCAGGCGGCTTCTTCCAGGGCGTCGACTTCTCCACTGCCGTGGGCGAGAACCCGGTGTTCGGCCTGTGCATTGGCGTGTGCGTGGCGCTGGTCGTGTCGGCCGGAATGTTCTTGCCCCGCAAGCTCATGACGCTTTCGGGCTACATGGAGGGCATTTCGGAAGGCGTTCGCTCGATGGTGGGCGCCATCATGATCCTGGTGCTGGCATGGAGCTTGGGCGGTACCTGCCGTTACCTGCTGGGCACGGGAGAGTTTGTCAGCGGCTTCCTGAACAGCATCGGCGTTGGCTTGGAGCTTCTGCCCGCCGTGATCTTCCTGGTTGCTGCTTTCATCGGCTTCGCTATGGGCACGTCGTGGGGTACTATCGCGCTTATTCTGCCTATCGTTATCGGCGTGTTCCCGGTTGAAGGCCCCTTGTTCCTGGTTGCCGTCGGCGCCACGCTGGGTGGTGCGGTGTACGGCGACCACGTGTCCCCCATTTCGGACACCACTATCTTGTCGTCGGCGGGCGCGCAGTGCAACCACCTGCGCCACGTTGCCACGCAGCTGCCGTACGCCTCCGTGGTTGCGGTTATCTGCTTCGCGGGTTACGTGGTTGCCGGCTTCACGGGCAATCCGTGGATTTCCCTTGCGGGCGGCGCTGTGGTTATGGTGCTGGCCGTGCTGGTGCTCAACCGTTCGAAGTACGGGGCAGCCAAGTAGTTTTGAGCTCGAAGGAAACAAGGGGAGGGCGCGGGATTCGTTCCGCGCCCTCCTTTTTTAGGCGCTGATGATAAGCGGAAGCGGTTGGTCGTGAGGCTCGCAGGGCACGACCTCTACGCGTTGCTCGCTGAACGCCACGCCCACAACAAGAGCGTCGGCGCGCAGGTTGGGGAGCAGGCGGTCGTAGTTGCCGCCGCCGTATCCCAGACGGTTGCCCTGTCCGTCGAACGCAACCAGCGGCACGGCTACTACGTCGAGCTTGTTGGGATCAACGGCTTCGAACCCGTTGCGTTCAAGCGTTGCAGGCGTTAGGCAGCGAAGCGGATGGTCGAGAAACGTCGTTCGTGCACGATCGAGCTGTGCGTGCGTCACACGGTAGAGCGCCATGCGTGCAGGCTGGTCGGCGGCTTCGCGCAGCATGCAGGGAAAGCACACGCTCCATGCACGCGTGTGCGCCGCTTGTACGAAAGCGCTCAAATCCACCTCGCTGCGCATGGCGGAGAACACGGCAATGCAAGGCTTGTCGAAACAGGCGCCCGGACTTCCGCTCGCATGCTTCGCGTCGGTGTGGGAAATCGCTTCTTCGCTTGCGGCGTCTGCTGATAGGCATTCCGCAATCAAACGTTCCAGCCGAAGGCAAATCTCAAGGCTTTTGCGCGCGCGAACTTGAGCGCTCAAAGCGTCTCGACGACGAAGGACTTCTTCTCGAACACGTTTCTTCTCATCCATGCGAGCCAGTATAGCCTAAGCTGTCCGGCTTGCATTGCGCGCCGTACCCGTTCGCGCGATTCGGTCTTGCACGCGTGACCCTGCCGGTTGACGGCCTGTAGCACCTCATTTGTGCATGCAACGTATCGTAAACGTAACCGTTTCAATTCGGTTTGACCTACATGCCTATCAATGACCTTGCTATAATCGATCGGAATTAGGTACACTCAAGCCAAGCTTTGACCATAAGGCGAACCGTTTACCGCGAATCTCAATATGAGTCCGGTGATGGATCGAGTTAGGAGATACCAGTGCAACTCAAAGCATCGACCGATTACGGCATGCGAGCCATTCTGTACTTGGCTGCGCAAGGGGCTACCTGCTCCTCCAAAGACATTGCTGAGGATATGTCCATTCCTCGCGACTACCTGATCCAGCTTGCGCAGCTTTTACGCAATGCGGGCATCATCGAAGCCCGACCGGGCAAGCACGGGGGCTATCGACTGGCCAAGGATGCTTCCGAAATCAGCGTGCTTGAAATCATCAAGGCGCTTGACGAAGACTCC
This sequence comes from Paraeggerthella hominis, assembly GCF_021044775.1. NCBI lineage: Bacteria > Bacillati > Actinomycetota > Coriobacteriia > Eggerthellales > Eggerthellaceae > Paraeggerthella > Paraeggerthella hominis. Next base: position 196,642 of record NZ_JAJNOQ010000002.1, on the reverse strand, counting down.
AAGCGCGCTACGCGTGAAAAGCGCAACGCGCGCAAGGGCGGCGAGATGGTCGACAACATCAAGCAAACGTACAACTTGATCGAAGAAAGCATGGACGCGTATCTTTCCAGCTTGACCATCGACATGCTGCTCGGGTGCGTTCAGGACGAATCAAGCAGCCGGCAATACCTCTCCGATCGTCTCAAGCAGGAAAGCCAGCGCCTGGTGGCGGACAACTAGCCGATACCCAGAAGCTGCATGATCAGCAAGGCGACGGTGAGCACCGTTACAATGCCCACCGTCAGCCAGATGAGCACGCGAGACGTCATGCGCGAACGGAAGGCGCCCATGACGCGCTTGTCGGCTGCGATAATTGCCATGAACACCAGCAGCACCGGCAGTACAAGGCCGTTTACGAACTGGGCCGTGAGCATGACGTTCATCAAGTCGATGTTCGGAACCAGCACAATGACGGCCGAGAACACGATAATGCACGTGAAGATGCTCTTGAACAGCGGCGCTTCCTTCCACTTGAAAGAAACGCCCGCTTCCCACCCGAAGGCTTCGCAAATAACGAACGCCGTGGTAAGCGGCAATACGCATGCTGCAAGAAACGACGCAGCTACCAGGCCGATGGCGAACAACGCTTCAGCGTAGTGCCCGGCGAACGGTGCGAGAGCGCGTGCTGCATCGGCAGCGGATTCGATTTCGATTCCCTGCGGATGCAGCACGGCGCCCGTGGTCACGATGATGAACCACGCCACCAGGCAAGCCGCTATCGTGCCGGCAATCACGTCCACTTTTTGGGAGAACAGATCCTTTACCGAGATGCCCTTTTCAACCACGTTGCTCTGGTTGAAGAACATCATCCACGGCGCGATGGTCGTGCCTATCATGGCTATGACCAGGGAAACGAAGCTCTTGTCTTCCACAATGCGGGGGATGGCGGTGCTCTGCAGTGCCTGGCCCCAGTCCGGTTGCGCCATGAACGCGGCTACGATGTACGTGACGAACACCAACGACAGTATCAGAAACACTTTCTCTACGCGCTTGTAGCTGCCGCCCACGATAAGCAGCCACACCGCAGCTGCGGCTACCGGAACTGCCAAATATTTCGACACGCCGAACATTTCCATGCCGCTTGCGATGCCTGCGAACTCCGAAAACGTGGTGCACACGTTGCCGACGAGCAGCGCCAACATGGCCAGCGCCGTTAGACGAATGCCGAAGCGCTCGCGGATGAGGGCCGCAAAGCCCTTGCCGGTGACGGCTCCCATTCTTGCGGCGGTCAGCTCCACCACGATAAGCAGGACGCACATGACGGGGATGACCCACAACGTGGCGAACCCGAACTTGGCTCCCACGGTGGAGTACGTTGAAATGCCGCCGGCGTCGTTGCCGGCCATGGCCGTTACGATGCCGGGCCCCATGGCGGCCAAGAGCAGCCAGAGCTTATTGGGTTTCTTTTTCTCAGGTGCGGTTTCGTCGATCGCTTGCGCAGCGTCCGCGCGCTCGAGGTTCTTTTCGACCATGAGGCTACCTCCAATCGTAGCCGATGATCTGGAACAACACCATCGTGTACAGGACCAAGAACAGTACGGCGCCAATGATGCCGCCAACGATCTTCGCCGCGGTTACCTGCGTCTTGTCGCTGCTGACGTCCTCCTCGATAGCGTCCCAGGCGTCGTCAACGGTGACGATGCCCAGCAGCACGCCATGCTCGTCTACCACCGGCATGGCGGGCAGCTCGTACTTGAAGATGTCGGCAGCCACGTCCTCTTCGGTTTCTTCTGGCGTTGCGGAAATCACGTCGTCGAACATGACTTCGCGCACGGGTTTCGCATCGTCGGTCAGCACAAGGGTTCGCAGGCTGAGCACGCCGATGAATTCATCGTAGTCGTCCAGCACATACACGTAGTGCACAGTGGGATGGTCTTCGGGCAGTTCGCGCAGTACTTCTATGGTTTCGCCAACGGTGGTGTCGGCCTTGACGGAAACGAACTGCGTGGTCATCATACCGCCGGCCGTGCCGTCCTTGTATCCAAGCAGGCGACGGATCTCGGTGGCGTCCTCCACGCCCATGAGGCGCAGCAGGGTTTCTGCTTTCTCGTACGACAGGTCGCGCACGATGTCTGCAGCATCGTCCGGGTCCATGTTCCCCAGCAGGCCGGCGGCGCGGGCGTCGTCGAGGTCTTCGATGAAGTCGGCCTGGTACTCGTCTTCCATTTCCGAGATAGCCTCGGTTGCTTGAGCGTCGTCGAGGTGCTGGAACACGTTGGCTCGCTGCTGCGGGTCAAGTTGCTCCAGGATGTCGGCCACGTCTGCGGGGTGGAGCTCGTCCAAGCGCTTGTGCGTAACGGACAGCTGCACTTCGGACAGGTCTCGGTCAAGCAGGTCCATGTAGTTCCATGCGATGATCTGCTCGTCGATCTTTTTGTCGAACACCTTGGCCACTGCTACAACGGCGCGTTCGAGCCAGGGGGCCAGACCGCGCAGGATGCCGCGCGCGCCCACTTCGGCGCCAAGCAGGCGTAGCTGCGAACCCGACACGGAAAGCTTGAGATCGTTGACGCGAACGACTTTCATGCCTTGCGTATCGACGATCTGACGGTTCAGCAAGTCGCGCGCGAGAAGAACTTCGTCAGGTTGCAGATAGCTGAAGCGGATGTCGTGCGCTTCCACGGTGAGCGTGATGCCGGTTTCGTCGAACTCCTCGACGTATTTGCGCCATGAGATCATGAACGGCACTTTGCCGGGCCCTTGAAAAGCCAGGCTCGTGATGCGCGGAAACACCTCGCCAGTTGAAATGGCCAGGTCAGAGATCGTGCCGATCTTTTCGCCCGTGGCGTCTACGACGGGTTTCCCCATCATTTGAGAGAGGTAGAGCATGGTTTATCCCTTACTGTTCATGCCCGTGTTCGCAAGCGATCGTACCGTGTCCCATGGTAACGCGTGCGTTTGCGCGCATCACGATGCGGGGGAGTAAAATCTATGTCAAACACGAGCGCCGCAGCCACCTTCGACTGCCGACGTAAGGAAATCGAAGGAGGGCTACTTACTGTGAGGTTTCGATTTTCGAACCTTCAACAAAGTCCCTTTCCTATTGACCAATAAAAAAACCGCACGTGCTGATACCAGTCGTTGCGGATTTCGGGCTTCTGAACGGCGTGCCGTTCAGTCAAACCGTCTGATCGCGTTTGCGTATGAGCATGCTGCCATCGAAGCGCATTGTCAACGCAACTGGTACGTATCATACCTCATTGGCCGAGCATCCGGGCGTGTTTTTTGTTTGTGTAGGTTACAAGGTTGCTCCGGGTGGTCGTAGCCGCATTTGAAACGAGCCGCCGGGCTGCTTGCATGCGGGTTCTTGAAAGCGACGCTGCGAGCCCTGTTGCTGGCGCACCAGAATGCGATGCACCGGCAAGGTCCGTCATTGGCTTGAGGGGGCAGCTCCTCTGTTTTGCAAGAGACGCAAAAAAACCGCCCAGTTGGACGGTTTTGAATGCTAAATGGTGCGCCGTGAGGGATTCGAACCCCCGACGTACTGATTCGTAGTCAGTCCCTCTATCCAGCTGAGGTAACGGCGCACGTCGAAGCAGCGAAAGATATTATGCCCGTACTCCCATCTTCTGTCAACGACTTTTTTAAGAAAAGTTGAAAGTTTTGGATAACGACTTGTTGCGAGGGGATGGGTTTCGGAATGAAATCGATGCGGTTACGGATGCCAAACGTACGAGCAAGGCCAGTTCAGAGTAGGAAACATGCTCCTAGGATGGGTTGGAGCACATCCCTGTTTGCGCAGACAAAAGAACGTGCGGTTTTCGAAGTGCATGCAAAGAAAGAGAGGATTTCATGACTAAAATTGCAAAATTTTCTATGGTAGGAAGTGCGGTGGCGCTGCTTTTGGCGTCGTTGATTGCAATGGCCGGCTGCTCAAACGATACCAATGCCGCAACGAATTCGGACAACGCTGCTCCCGCGAACAACTCGGCGGCAAGCGACAACGCTGCAAATCAAATGGGCGACGGCAGCAGCTTGGCCGAAGGAACGGTTTTGAAGGTGTCGAACGGATGGGTTGCGTATTCCAACGGCGACATGCTGGTGCTTTTGGATTCGAGCGCCGACGCTCAGTATCAGTGGACGTCCGACGTGAGCGGCGATTCGGTGCTGAAGGACACGGATGCGGATCTGCCGTCTTCTACGTACTACGACCAAAACGCGAACGACGTGATAGGCTCTGCGGGCATGCACGTGTTCGGGTTTATGGCTGACCAGCAGAACAACGGCGAGTCGACCATAACGTTCAAGCTGGCGAACGCGACCGATTCCGCCGATGTGAATACAACCATCGTTGTAAAGGCGACGGTAGAGAGCGGCGTGTTTTCTGCTGTGAGCGTGCAGCAGTAATTCAGTTGGTCGTAAGGCTGGGGGAGGTGCGCGCGGCGCTCGCTCCCTCAGCCTTGTTACGCTAGATGCTCAAGTCTCGGCGGTTGAATACGCCAATCGCAAGGGCGAACAGGGCGATGCCGAGGGCAAGCAGGATTGCCGACCCTGCGTAAGCGGAAGCATCGCTTGTCGCCAAACCGTAGCTGTCGAACATCGCAAGCGGGTTGACCTTGTCCAGAAAGGCCAGCTTGTCGCCCACCTTCGCCACCATTTGCATCAAGAAGAACGCAATACCCGCTCCGCCGCCAACCCACAGCGCCGCTCCTGCGTTCGAGAAGGCGCAGGCTGAGAAGAAGCACATGCCCGCCAAGAACGTCCACAGGCAGAACAGCCCGACGTTCGCGCGGAACAGCCCTGGAATGTCCAGGTCTCCCGGGAACATAAGCTCCGCACAGGCAATTTCTGCAGCTGTCGTGAGCACCATGAGCAGGGCCAGAACAACCATCATGGCCCCTGCAAGCGTAAGCGCGACGCGCACGCGACTGTTGGGAGTGGCCAGCAGGTAACTCATGGTGCCGCGGTCCAGGTAACGCACCATAAGCTTGTTTGCCATAATGAGAATCAGGACGAACGGGAACACGGTCAGCAGGAACCCGTACAGGTAGTTCAGCATGAAGTCGAGCAGCGTGGTCGCTTGCGTTCCCATGCCGAAGGCGGCGAACAGCTCCGGCATGCTGTCCATCATCATGTTCAGGCTTTCGCCTAAACTGGGATCGAACATCATGACGATACAGGCTATGTACATCCCTAAAACCGCGAAGATGATAATCGCCACGAACGCGTTCGACTTCAGCTCCTTCGCCAGCAGCGTGCTATTCATGGACGCCTCCCTTCAACTGAGCGCCGTACAGGTGCAGGAACAGCTCTTCGAGCGTTTGCTCCCGCGCAGACAGATCCTGCACGGGGTAGGCGGCCAAATCTTTCACGAACAGGTCCATGTTTCCGGTGACGGCGATCTCTGCTGTAGAACCGCCGATCGCGCGCGCCTCGGGGTGGGCTGTTAGGTAGCGCGCGCGGGCCTCCGGTTGGGCGAAGGTGATTGCGAACATGCGCTTGCGGTTCTTTTGCACGTCGCCCATGCGCTCGACTGCAACAATTCTTCCGCCGCGGATGAAGGCGACCCGATCACACGTGCGCTCAACTTCTTCAAACAGGTGCGACGACAAAAAGACGGTGGTGCCGCGGCTTTTCTCGTCAAGCACCAGGTCGATAAACCGGTTTTGCATGAGAGGGTCAAGGCCGCTGGTGGGCTCGTCAAGCAGCACGATGTCGGGTTTCGCCATGAACGCGCATACCAGCCCCACTTTTTGTTTGGTTCCTTTCGACATTTTGCGAATCTTGCGCGTAGGATCAAGCTCGAAATAGTCGATCAGTTCGTGCATGCGCATCATTGAATCCACGTGCTTCATACGCGCCATGAAGTTGAGAAACGCGCTGCCGGTCATATCGTCCATGCATGCGATTTCTCCTGGCAGATAGCCAAGCCGGTTTTGGATTTTGGCTCGATCTTGAAAGCAGCGCAGCCCCGCAATGGTCGCCGTGCCACTGTCGGGCTTGATAAAGCCCATGAGATTGCGCATGGTAACGGTTTTCCCTGCGCCGTTGGGACCCAGGAACCCGAACACCTCGCCTCGTTCGACCGAGAACGTTACATCGAAGGCGCCGCGTCCCTCCCCGTAGTCTTTCGTGAGCGCCTGCAGCTCGATAATCGCCTGACTGCCTGTCATACGTACTCCTTTTTGTAAGACCAGGTGCGCAGCATGTCGCACCAACGATGCATCTCGGTCATCATGTCGTCCATGTCAAGCCGCTTTTTCAGGGCTTGTTGCTGGTGTAGGTAGCCGTCGGCAAGCCATATCAGCAGGTTGACAACGTAGCGCGGGTCTACATCATCGCGAAACTTGTCGAAATTCACGTTTTTGAAATACGCAGCGAACATGAGGTCGATTTGGTTTTGCGTCCAGTTCTCCATGGTGTCCTTGACGTCTTTGTGCTCGGGGTAGAAAGCGTGGATGGAGAATTCGAGCGCGTAGGGGAACTTGGAGAGGACTGCGCATTTTCGTTGCCCTGCGTAGATGAACAGGTCGAAGAAGTCGTCAATGGCGTAGAATTCATCATCGACTACCAGGTGCGATACTTTTTCCATCAAGTATTCCATCAGGTAAAGGTAAAGCTCTTTTTTGTTTTTGAAGTAGAAGAACAGCAGGCCTTTGGAGATGCCCGCTTTGCGCGCGATGCTTTCGGTGGAGGCGTTTTTGTAGTCGTTTCGCCCGAATGCTTCAACGGCGGCGTTCACGATGGCTTCCTGCCGTTCTGCGGGCAGTCGTTCGAACTTCTCCAAATTGCCGTGCTTGTTGACCATGGCGTCTCCTCTTGCTTGACCGGGCGGTCAACCTCATACGGTCCATGCTACGGCATTGACTATTTTTTTGAAGCCCCTTGAGGGGAAATCTTACGGAAGGGTTTCCGAGCAGGAGAATACGCGCTGCTTGCGGGTGACAAGGCGCTTTACAAAGTCCGTGGCGGGGCTGCGTAGAATTTCGCACGGGGAGGCACATTGAACGGCCTGCCCGCGCTCCATGACGAGCACGCGATCTCCTAGCGCAAGGGCTTCGTCTATATCGTGCGTGACGAACAGTATCGTGATGCCCGTTTGGTCGTGAATCTGTTTAACCTCGTCTTGCAGAGCGGTTCGCGTGATGGCGTCGACGGCGCTGAAAGGTTCGTCTGCAAGAAGAATGTCGGGGCTTGCGGCCAATGCGCGCGCCATGCCCACGCGCTGGGCCTGGCCACCGGACAATTCAGAAGGATAGCGGTCTTTGATTTGAGGTGAAAGTCCAATGATGCTCATCCATTTGTCCACCGCGGCTTCGGTTCTTCGACGATCCCCCCGATTCAGCAAGCGCGGAACGTATGCGATATTCTGCTCGACGGTCAGATGGGGAAACAGAACGCTTCCTTGGATCGCGTAGCCTATGTTTCGTCGGAGTTCGATGGGATTGAGGTCGGCGGTGGACTTGCCGTGGATCAAAATGCTCCCCTCGTCCGGCATGGCCAGGGCATTGACCATTTTGAGCAGCGTGGTCTTGCCGCATCCAGAGCTGCCTATGATGGTGACGAAGCTTCCCTGTTCGATGGAGAGGCTTACCTGGTCGACGGCTCGCGTGCTGCCGAACTGCTTTGAAACGTCGTTGAATTCAATTGCGATCATAGGAGTCCTTTCTGAGCAAGGAACGCATCAGCAACGTCTTTCGGCTCACGACCTTGGGTTTCCACTTGGTTGTTCATGCGCGCCATGTCGACGTCCGAAATAAGGCCCCGCATCTTTTCGAGCACGGCTTTCAGTTCGGGATGGGCGTCTAGCGTATCTACGCGCACGACGCTCCCGCATAGATACGTGGGATAGAACCCCTTGTCGTCTTGCAGCACGACAAGCTGGTCGTCGGCTGCTTGACCGTCGGTTGTGGAGATGGCGATAGCATCTACGCGCCCTTCGAACAGCGCACGGTACTTTAAGCTGATGTCCATATCGCGCGTGCTTCCGAAGTTCATCCCGTAAGCTTTTTGCAGGCCGGGGTAGCCATCTTGCCGGTCGAAGAAGTCGGGTTCAGCGCCCAGTGCAAGGCTTTCCGCTGCGCGTGCAAGGTCGGAATACGTGTGCAGGTTGTATTGTTGGGCGACTTGCTTGCTTACCGCAAGCCCGAAGGTGTTGTTGAAGCCGTACAGGCCTACCCAGGTGAGGTTCAGGCGGTCTTGGTATTCCTGCTGCATCGTGTCGAACATGGATTCGTCGTACGTGCTGTCATGCTTGAGCACGGCGTTCCATCCGGTGCCGGTGTATTCGGGGTACAGATCGAAATCACCCTTTTCCATGCCGGGTTGAATGTTGGAGGTGCCTCCGCCTATGCCCTGCGTAAGCTCAACGGAAAGGTCGGTGTCGTGCTCTATCAGCGTGTTCAGCATCTCTCCGAGAATGTACTGTTCGGTCATGGGCTTTGTGGCTATGCGGATAACGCCGCTTTTACCCTCGTTCGTCATTGGTCCGAAGGGACTCGGGCCCTGTTCCATGGCAACGATGCCGCACGCGGCTATCAACGCGGCAACGGTCAGGCATATTCCCAGCCGCCAGCCACTGCGTTGTGCGTTGCGTGGTTCCAAATGCCGTCGCGCGCGCTTCTCGATCAGTCCCAGCAGCAGGTCTACCGTGATGGCCAGCAAGGCGATGAGCGCGCTGCCCGCTACGGTCATTTCCAGGTTGTTCGTGGTGATGCCGCGGTAGATGGCAACTCCAAGCCCTCCGGCTCCTATGAAGCTGGCGATACCGGCCAAAGCGATGGTCATGGTTGTTGTGGTTCGAATGCCGCTTACGATGACGGGCGCGGCCAAAGGCAGTTCGATGCGGTAGAGCAGTTGTCCGTTGGTTGACCCCATGCCGCGTGCGGCTTCCGTTATGGCAGGGTCGATGCTGGTGAGGCCGGTGTAGGTGTTGCGCACCATGGGGAGGAGCGCGTAGATGCTCAGGGCTGCGATGGCGGTTGTGTTTCCGATTCCGGTAACGGGGATCAAAAAGCCAAACAAGGCAATGGATGGAATGGTGTAGATGAAGTTCACCAGCGCAAGAACGGGTTTCGCGCCGCGTCTCCATTGTGCGATGGCCATGCCGATTGAAAGGCCGATGATAACTGCAAGGAACACGGCCACGCAGGATATTCCGATATGCTGGATCAAAAGCTCGAAGAACCAAGATCTTTTTTCCACGAGCAGGGAAAGCGTCGATTCGATCAAGCGGTCGACCTCGCTTTCAAACGAGAATTGCAGAAAAAGAAAGGCAACGAGGGCCTGGACCTCTCGTTGCCTATTCTAGCTGCTTTACTGACGGAGCTCGCGTAAGTCCGACGTGCGTTGCCCGTCTGTTTCTCTGCGCGCCCTGTTAGCTTGTCGCATTTCCGGAAGGCGCTGGGCTGGTTGCCTTCTGGAACGTGACCGTGACGTTGACGTTGCCCTTCACGTTGGTGAGCGTGAAGGTTCCGCCCGATGCCGGCACGTCGTCGATGCCGCGCACCGATGCGACTTCGTATCCTGCGTCAGGCGTGATTTTGATGGTTACCTGTCCGCCCTCTTCGACCGACGTGACGTCCGACGTAACGGAGCCGCCGCCGTTGGAATTGATTGCCACCGAGTACGACTTCTTGTCGGGACCCTTGCTCAGGGTGAGCGCGACCATGCCGTTTTCCTGCAGCTTAGAGCCAGCGGCCGGGGTTTGGGCAAGCACGGTTCCCTCGGGCTTGTCGCTGGCCTGATACGTGTAGTTGTTCGTGTCGACCAGCAGACCCAAGTTGTTGAGCGTGGCCACCGCGTCGCCGCGCATCATGCCCACCACATTGGGAACCTCGATACCTTCAGAGCCCAAAGACAGGTAGTAGGTGATGGTGGTTCCCTTTGCAACCTGCGTTCCCGGAGCAACGTCCTGGCGCACAATGTGGTCCTTCTCGACCTTGTCGGAGTACTCGGCAGTTCCGGCAGAGTATTTCAGGCCGTTTGCCGTCAGTTCCTTTTTCGCCTGATCAGCGGTCTTTCCGGTCAAGTCGGGCACGGTGATTTCCTGGGTTCCCTTGGATATGCCCAGAGTGATCTTGGTGTCCTTTTTCTGCTTGGTGCCGCCGCGCGGATCTTGGCTGACCACCTTACCGGCTTCCACCTTTTCGTTGAAGGACTCTTCCGTGACGATGTTGGTGAATCCGGCTTGCGTCAACGTTGCCGTTGCCTGGTCGGCGCTCTGCCCCACTACGTCGGGAAGCGGGATGGCGTCCTTGTCGTTGCTGCCGCCGCCGGACATGAGCGCAAATGCTACGCCGCCCACTATGGCAAGTGCGGCGATGATGCCGATCACGATGGCGATGGTCTTCTTGTTGCTCTTCTTGCCGTTGCCATCGTCCGAACGATAAGAACGCGCGGGCGAAACCGGTGCAGCCGGGTTCACGCCGCCGACGCCGCCCATGGCAGGCATGACGGCCGTTCCGTCAACTGCAGCCGGTCCGATGGGGGGCACCACGCCGCCCATGACCGACGTCTGCGCGCTGGTGAAGCCCTCGCCCAGATTGACGGGACGTCCGGCCAGGTAGTCGTTCAGCGCCAGGCGCATGTCCTTGGACGTGGCGAAGCGGTCGGCCGGGTTCTTGGCCATAGCCTTCATGATGATGGCTTCGAGCGCCGGGTCGATGTCGGGGTTGATCTCGTGCGGCGGCGCGGGCAGATCGTTGACCTGCTTCATGGCCACGCTTACAGCGTCGGGGCCGTCGAAGGGCAAGCGCCCGGTGGCCGACTCGTACAGCACGATGCCCAGGGAGTAGATGTCGCTGGTGGCGGTCAGGTCTTTGCCTTGCGCCTGCTCGGGGGAGATGTAGTGAGCCGTGCCCAGCACGCTGGACGTCTGCGTTTTCACGGAGTTCTTCGCACGCGCGATGCCGAAGTCCATCACCTTCACGTTGCCGTCGGGCTGGACCATGATGTTTTGCGGCTTGATGTCGCGATGGATGATGTCAAGCCCGTGCGCAACCGAAAGCGCTTGGCATACCTGCGATCCGATTTCCGCCACTTTGCGCTGGTTGATGGCGCCGCGCTCGTTGATAGCGGTCTTCAAGTCGGATCCGCGCACGAATTCCATGACGATATAGTAGGTGCCTTCGTCGTGGCCCCAGTCGTACACGTTCACGATGTAGGGGCTTTGCAGGTTGGCGGCAGCGGCGGCTTCTTGCTTGAATCGTTGGGTGAAGCTGGGATCCGCGGCGTACTGCGGGAGCATCACCTTGACGGCAACCAAGCGGCCGAGCACGTTGTCCTGCGCGCGGTACACTTCGGCCATGCCGCCGATGCCGATGCGCTCGGTTATTTGGTAGCGGTTGTTGAACACCCTGCCAATCATGTTTCCGGTCACGTTTTAGCTCCTTTAGGTCACATGCTGGGTATGCGCCATGTCAAAGTCATGATACAGCGCACCAGCATATCTTATCTACAAAAGCCCCTGAACTTCTAGAGCGGTTTTCAACACATTCTGCGCTTTTTCGGTTGCGATGCCCTCTTCGCCGTCCTCGATGATGATGGACACCACGACGCGCGGATTATCGGCGGGCGCCATGCCGACGAACCAGCTGTCGTTGCTGTTGGCCTTCTCCGCCGTGCCCGTTTTGCCCGCCACCTGCACGCCGTTGATAGCGGCGGCGGTGCCCGTTCCGTTGTTCACGACGCCGATCAGCACGTCTTTCACGCGGTTGGCGGTTTCCTTGCTGACCGCCTGCATGAGCTTGGAAGGGTTGGCGGTGAAGCTGCGCTCGCCGTTGGCGTTGTAGATGCCGTCGACTAGGTACGGCTGCATGATGCCCCCGTCGTTCGCGATGGCCGAACCCACCATCGCCATTTCGAGCACGGTGGCGTTCGGGCCGGCAAAGTCCATGGGCTCACCGGCAGCGGCCCAGGCTAGGTTCCACTTGTTGTTGTTCAGCTCTTCGGGCGTAGGCATCAGGGACGTTTTAAGGCCGATGGCGAAGTCGATGTCTTTGCCGAAGCCGAACTTCTCGGCGCCGGCTACAAGGCGCTCTCCGCCGATTTGCAGGCCCAGCTGGCCGAACGCCGTGTTCGAGGACAGCTCCATGGCTCGTGCCAACGTGATGTTGCCGTAGTCGTTGTGGTTGAAGTTCGATATGGTGCCCGTGGTTCCCTCCACCGTCATGGTGCCCGGCGCGGAGTACACGGTTTCCTCGCTGGCGACATCGTCTTCCAGCGCAGTGGCAAGCGTTACGATCTTGAACGTGGATCCCGGTGCGTACAGCGCGTGCGCAGCGCGGTTGACAAGGGAGCTGTCGCCGCTTGCTTGTCCCGACCCGGCTGCTTCCAGAAGCGTTTCCACGTCGGCGGCGTTGTACGTGGGGGCGGAGGCCATGGCCAGTACGGCCCCGGTTTCCGGGTCCATGACCACAACGGCGCCCTTGCGTCCCGCCAGAACGTCTTGGGCTGCTTGCTGAATCTTGGAGTTCAGCGTGAGCGTGACGTCGTTGCCCGCGGACCCCACGCCCGCCAGCGAATTCAGCACGTCGGTCCACGAGGCAAAGTTCTGCTGGCCCTTGAGGGCGTCGTTGTACGCAGCTTCAATACCGGAATTGCCGAACCTCGAAGACGAATAGCCCACCACGTGGCTGGCTAAATCGCCCGCAGGGTACGAGCGGCTGTACGTGCCGTCGGGGTTGATGGCGCTTTGCGCCAGGATGATGCCGTCGTAGGTTGAAATGGTGCCGCGCTCGCTTCGCGATTCCTTGGCCAGCGTGTGGTTGTTGCCCGGCATGTTCTGGTAATAGTCTGCCTGCACCACCATGATAAGCGTGAGGTTGGCTACCAGCAGCGCGAACAAGGCCGAGCACAGCAGCATGGTGTGCGTCAGCCGCTTGCCTAGCGATACGCGCCCCAGCACGCTGTTCGCGTGGAGCGTTCCCGTGGCGCTGACAACTTCCGCGCCGACGCCGGTTCCTTCGTCGCCGCAGCGCAGCAGGAAGCCTACGGCGATGAAGCTTGCCAGCAGTGACGATCCGCCCTGGCTGATGAAGGGCAGCGTGAGGCCCGTAAGCGGAATGAGCCTTGTCACGCCGCCCACGATGATGAATGCCTGCAGCACGATCATGGTGGTAAGGCCCACGGCCACGAACGAGCTGACGTCGCTCTTCGCGCGCGCTGCCGTGACAAAGCCGCGCACTGCGAAGCACAGGAACAGCAACAATACGCCCGCCGCACCCAGCAAGCCGATCTCCTCGGCGATGGCGGCGAAGATGAAGTCGCTTTCCACCACGGGGATCTGGTCGGCAAGGCCGCGTCCCAAGCCTGTTCCGAACAATCCGCCGTCAGCGATGGAGTAGATGGATTGCACCAGCTGGTAACCCGTGTTCTGCGCATCGGAGAAGGGGTCGAGCCACGTGTTCACACGCACCTGCACGTGCCCGAATGCCAGATAGGCGCCAACGCCGCCGATGGCGATCAGCCCCAAGCCTATGAACAGGTAGAACTTCTTTCCCGTGGCCACGTACAACATGACCAGAAACAGGAAGAAGAATACGAGCGCGCTGCCCAGGTCCTTCTCGAATACGACCACCAGAAGCGACACGCCCCACATGAGCAAAAGCGGCAGCAGCGTGCGCACGTCGGGCAGGTTGAACGGGCCCAGGCGCCAGGTGAACACGCTGAGCATCTCGCGGTTTTGAGCCAGGTATCCGGCCAAGAACAACACGATGACGATTTTGGCGATCTCGCCGGGCTGGAATGAGAAGCCGCCGATATGAAGCCAGATTCGGCTGCCGTAGATTTCTTGCCCCAAGCCAGGGATCAGCGGCGAAAGAAGCAGCAGGAAGCCGAAGATCATCAGGGTGTATTTGTAGTTCACAACCTTGTCGAGGTTGCGGATAAACGCCAGCACCAGCACCATGGCCGCTACGCCCACGAACAGCCATACAACCTGGTTGACGGCAAGATCGGGCGCCAGTCGCGTGACGAACGCAATGCCGATGCCCGAAAGCGCGAACGAAATGGGCAGAAGCGCTGGGTCGGCGCCGGGCGCGAATTTGCGCACGGCGATGTGCGCGATCACGAAGGCGACGAAAATGCCAGCAGGGACGCCCAGCGTGGTCATGTCGAGCGCAAGCCCCTGGTTGATCGCGATCATGGCGAACAGCAGCACCACAAGCGGTGCTGCCACGCATAGGAGTATCAGTTCTAGGTTGCGCCTGGTCATGCGGTACCGCCTTGCGAGTTGGCGGGAGCCGGGGGATTCGCGTCATGCGCGCCGTCTGCGTTGGCTCCTTCGGCAGGCGATTCCTTTTTGCCTTCTTCGGCGTTCTTGCGCTCGGCGGCTTCGGCCTCGTATTCCTTGACCAGTTCTTCCGCCGCCTCGACGGAGTCCACGCGTATGCCGGCGTCGAGCCGGTTCGCCGTTCCCGGTTGCAGGTCGCTTACGGGAACGTCAGTGGTTCGTTCGTGTTGCGAGAACGAGAATCCCAGCACGCTGCCGGGAATGCCACGATAGATGGCAACCTTGCCATTGTCGTTCATCAGGTAGGCGGTCGTGTTCAGGTACGTGCTGGTTCCCCAGGCCGTACCTGCGATGATGGCTGCGAACAGCACGAGGATCACGGCAATGGAAAGCTTCGTCTTGAACGCCATCTTCCTGCGCCGTGCTTCCGCAAAGCCGGTAACGTCTGCCACGATAACGGTCACGTTGTCGTGGCCTCCGGCGGCTATGGCCTCGTTGACCAGTTGCGACGCGCATCGCTGGGGGTCTTGCACGCGACAGAGCGTGCGCTCTATGGCTTCGTCGCGGACCATGCCGGACAGGCCGTCGGAGCACACGAGCAGTCGGTCTCCGGTTTCCACGTTGATCTCGTAGATGTCGGGGTGCAGGTTCGGGTCGCTGCCCAGCGCGCGCGTGATAACGGAGCGCTGCGGGTGGCAGCGTGCTTCTTCGGGCGTAAGCTGGCCCGCTTCTATCATGTCGGCCATCAGGCTGTGGTCGCGCGTGAGCTGCTGCAGCTTTCCTTGATGCAGCAGGTAGGCGCGCGAGTCGCCCACCTGGGCGATGACCAATCGCTCGCCTTCCAGCATAGCCGCCGTCATGGTGGTTCCCATGCCCTCGCGTCCTCGCCCGTCGTGCGACGCGCGAATGACCTCGCGGTTCGCGTCTACGACGGCCTGCGCGAGCGCTTCGCCGTCCGGATGCTCCGGCGCGCGTTCCGCCAGCACGTTCACGGCAATTTCCGAGGCTATCTCGCCTGCGGCGTGCCCGCCCATGCCGTCGGCAACGGCGAACAGCGGCGGTGCCACGATCAGGCTGTCTTCGTTATGGTCGCGCAAGCAGCCGATGTCGGTTCGGCTGCCGAAGGGCGTGACTGCGCCGCGACGGGTGCGCGGAGTGGATCGATACGAGCGTTTTTCAGCCATTAGGCAAACCTTACGCGAATGGCGACGTCGCCCACGTTGACCACGTCGTTGTTCTTAAGAGCGGCAGGCTCGGCTATGAGCTGCCCGTTCACGGCTGTGCCGTTCGTGGACCCCAGATCCTCAACGAACAGGTTCTGCCCCATCAGGCTGAACCGTGCGTGGCGTCCGGAAACGTATCCGGCGCCTACTACGATATCGGCTCCAGGGCTGCGGCCCACGATGACCGGGCCGCGCACGACGATGGATACGCCGCGCAGCTCTTTCGGCCCTCGTTCAACCGAGAGATTCCACGTGCGTTCTTTTTTGCGTTGTCCGCGTACAACTCCGATGCCCGTCTTCATGATGGCGAACAGGAACAAATACAGCAGTGCGACGAACAGCAGACGGATGATGAGCAGTACGACGTCGATCACGGGTTAACCTTTCCGTTGCGTTCAGGCTTGGGTGAACACGAAGTTCGTCATGCCGATGGTGATGCGGTCTCCTTCGGATAGCGGGTGGGAGGCGATTTCGCGCCCGTTGACGAAGGTTCCGTTCGTGGATCCCAGATCGGTGAGCACCCATACGCCCTGCTGGTCGAGGCGCAGCTCGGCGTGCGTGCGCGAGGCGTTGATGTCGTGGACGGAGATGTCATTTTTCGATTCGCGTCCGATGAGCAGGCGCGAGGATGCTAGGTCGTACGCGCGGTTGTTGGCCTCGTCGATCAAGCGCGCGCGCACGGCGGCCCGCGCGGGGACGGGGCTGGCTGCCTGCTGCCCGCCGGCGAACACGACGGTGTCGGCGGCTACGGCGCCGTGCGGCGCTGCGGCTGCTGCTGCGGCCATGCCGGCACCTGCGGCAGCTCCCACGGCGCCGCCCATGCTGGCGTTCGCCACGTCGAAGGGATCGACCACGCGCGGCGCGCGGCTTGCGGCGGGAGCGTCGCGGGACTCGTCGAAGTCGCGGCTGTCGAAGGTGTACTCGCCGTAATCGATGGATCGGTCGATCTCGTCTTCGGGAACGTAGGGAAGCTGACCTCCCTGGTTGTACGCGTCGTACTGGCCGGGCGCGTCGAAGCCGCCCATGGGCGCGTTGGGGTTTTCGTATCCTGCGTACGCAGGGGCCGGCGCCGGAGCTTGCGCGTACGGCTGCTGATAGCCGCCCTGATAGCCGGGCGCACCGTAGCCGCCTTGCGGCGCAGCGTAGCCCATCGGCGCTCCGGCAAGCCCGTAGCGCTGCATCTCTTCTTGACGCAGCTGCGCGATGATGGGCGCGGCCACCGCCTCGGCGATGATGTCGAACTTGCCGTGCTTGAGGCCGTCGTCCACGATGAAGCGCACAAGCGGCTGCCCGTCCATGACCAGCCCCTGCTCCGCCGCTTTGGCTGCCAAGTACGTTTCCGTTTCTCCTGCCAAAGTGGGGTAGTATCCGAACAGGCGACGATCGTCGTCGGGGTTGACCAGCACCGTGTAGAGGGTTGGCGCGAACTGCTTGCCGGCGCCTACCATCTTTTCGCGCCTCATCTGCTTTTCGGCCTTTTTCGCAATCTGGACCGGCGAGATGGGGGAGTTCGCCATGCGGTCGGCTGCGCCCTCGAACGTGTCTTCCATCTTGCCTTCGAATCTCGAAAGAAAGCCCATCATGTCTCCTTTATCGCATGCGCGGCTGCTTCTTCGCTGCGGTCGCGCGCGGCATTTCGTGCGGTACGGTGCGGTGCGCGACCGTTCGCATGGTTGAGGTTCGCGTTTGAGCGACCTTGGCTGTCGTGCGTTTTTGTATACGACTATGCAATGCTCCATCTTGCCATAAACGCAGGAAGCCCGCCTTATGTTTTACGCAATCGTCATTATATTCCCGATGCGGGAGGGCGGCAGAATCGTCGGCTTGGGCGGCGCGGCGGGACGGCCTGGACGGCGGCTGGGGTTGCAGTTCGACGTGCGCCCTCTAGCGATAATGCGCGAAGTAACGCCTACTCGCGCGGCTCCCGGCCTTCCCCGATCATGGCGAGCAGCTCCTGCTGGTTGTGGATGTTCAGCTTTCGGTAGATATGCGAGATGTGCGTTTTCGCCGTGCTCTTGGAGATGTACAGCTGATCCTGGATATAGGCAGCGTTGTATCCTTTTGCCAGCATGAACATGACTTCCGTTTCGCGTCGAGAGAGCAGGTAGCGATTGGCTATCTCCTCGCACTGACCGCGGAACCAGCCGCTTTTGCGAGACCCTTCGTCAAGCGGCAATACGTCGGCTGCCGCTTTTTGCGATCCGGCTTTTCTCCGGGGATCTCCAGAAGCGATGGAAGGGGGGTTCTCTGATTTGCTCTTTGCGCTGTCGAGGATTGGGCTGGTTTCAGCGGCCTTGTTGCTTGTTTTCTCGCTCTGGTTTTCGATGTGCGCTTGTTCGTTCTGAAGATTCATGGATGCGATGGCTTTGCTGAAAGAGGCGTTCGTGGGGCCAATGGCATGCTTGATATCGCGTACGCGCGGGAGCAACGCGTACGCTAGCACCATGGTGAACATGACGACGACGGCGCCGCTGTTTTCTCCAAACGGCGTGAGCGCGTCTAGGAGGTGAGGGTCTGCGACTAGAAGAGATCCTACAAGAGATCCCAAAGCTAGGCATCCGCGTCCGACTCCGAACACGAAAATAGGGGACAAGCGAAACTCCTGAGCCAACTCTCCGAAAAACACCCACATGAGCGATTCGAAGCACATGTAGCCTGTCAGCAGGACAAGCGGGGGCACCATGCTGTTATCCAGAGCGAGCGATGGTAAAAAGAACAGAGTGACGGCAATGAAGGGAACGATGGGCCTGAAAAGGAAATCCCAATGACTTCTTTTATCAATCGAGAATACGGTTATAAGAAGCAGAATCGTAGCCGCCCCTCCGGCGAATAGCGCTAACAACTGCGTTGTGAGATCGGATGATGGCAAGATGATTTGCGTGGAAACGGATCGCAAGGCGCCCAGCGCGAATCCAAACAGGAGTACAGGAAAACTGAGGCGCAGGGAAAACGGAACCTTCTTGACGGGTAGTGGGTTGAATATTGGAACGGCATGCCGGATGGCATAGCTTTCGGGTGTAAGTTGCCAGAGCAGCGGGAGCTCCAATAAAGGCAGGCAGGCGGTAAGCGCTCCGGAGTACGGTGCGGGAACGATGTGCAGGACGAGAGAGTATATGGCAACGGCGATAACGGTGGACACCGCCGTGTTCACGACGATAGACGCCGAGCTGTCGCGCGAGTAGGCGACACCCCAAAAGATGAGCATGAACGCGGATCCGATCCCGGTTGCAACTCCAGCGAACGCTGTTGCCGCTATGCCGATTATTCCGGGAGCGAAAGCTGCGAACACGGAGAGCGTTCCGATAAAGGTAAGCGCCGCTGCAACGATCATGGTCTGCTTTCGCGTGTATGTGCGAAGGAATTTTTGGTCCGTTGCCGCAGCGGTGAAAAGCGTTGCGGCAAACACGATGATGGATATCAGGAACACAAACGTAACCGAGGGGATGGAGTCGCCGTTTTGGGCGGTGCCTCCCCCTGTTTGAAAAATCGTAGTAGTCCCAAACATGGCGGAATACACCCATGCTTGGTGGATGCCTAATCCTAGCGATAAGCCGCTTAGCTCGCCTTGAGTACCTAGGCCTCGGTCGTCGTTAACCGTAATGCTGACGCGCGGAAAAGACAAAGCCATGAGACTCTCCCCGTATCCCCCAGAGTTGTTTTTGAATCGGCCCGTTTCCTTCTCCATTTGCGCGTAGGCGCATGCGGTGTTTCCCGATGCGTTGGATAGGGGAAATGGGTCACGCCCTCAGATGTTTCGCGGCTCAATCATCGGTGGGTTCAATATAAACGAAAACAGATCGTCGTTCAAATGCAGAATATTAGGTCTACAAGCGCCATCTGGGGTTATATGGGGTGGTGAGATTGAAGAATGATAAAAATCAACCTCTCGGAACGATAGGGTCCATTTGAAAATTGCCCCCATGATTCGATGCTCTGCATCCTTCGATGCCTAGTATTTGCGGCGTCGGTTTCTTTTGACAAGGATTGATAGGGGGTTGGCCAGGCTGCGCTCTTTCAGCTTGGCTATCCGAAGGAGAATCGTGGAAAGGGGGACGTGCGCGGTCGTTTCTTCCGGCTGCTGCGTATTCTTATGGGTGATTCGAGGGCCGATACGGGGCGGAACTCAAAACTGCGGAAGCCTCAATAATTTGCGAATACTGAAGCGTCTGTAGTTTCCCATCAATGCGCTGCTGCCGTCTTGCTATCGCGTAGAGGGTGAACTTAATTTTTGCAATTTGGCCGATATGGCCGAATTGCAACAGTGTTTACTTTCCTTCAGAGGGGGTTTTGATGGATAAAAAAGAATTTACCATCTCAGAAGTCATAGACTCCATCGGCATCAGTTTGCACACGTGGGTCGTGTTCGTGCTGCTCGCCTTTGCTATGATCTTCGATGGTTATGACTTCATGATCGTCAATTCGACCAACCTGTTCGTTGCTCATACATTCTGGCCGGAAGATGCGGCTCCCGGAGCACTTATGGGGTCTCTAACCACGTGGGGCTTGCTCGGCATGGTTATCGGCGGCGCTGTCGGCGGTATTATGTCCGATAAGATTGGTCGCAAGAAGACGTTGATTGCCGCCGTTATGTTTTACGGGCTGTTCACCTTGCCTCAGGCATTTGCGAATGATCTGGCGTTCTTCGCCGCGTTCCGCCTGATCGCCGGATTTGGCGTTGGTTCCTGCATTCCCGTTGTGACCACGGTGTTCTCCGAGAGCATGCCGTCCAAGCAACGCGGTATCTTTGTTACGTTCGGTATGGCCTTCATGGTCGTCGGCTGGGTTTTGGCTGGTTTGATTGCCAATCCTATCTGCAACGCAGCTACGCCGCTTTTGGGCGAATTCACCAACCAGGTGACCTATGCTCTGGCTGATGGCGGTACGGCTACCATGTACGCCAACTGGCGTATCTGCTACCTGATCGGCGGCATCCCTCTGATCTACGGCATCATTCTCATCTTTACCATGCACGAGACTCCGCACTGGTACGCTAACTCGGGTAACAAGGAGAAGGCATGCGAGCGCCTGACCCAGATCGAGCAGGCAACGCGTCACTCTTCTCACACTTACGATCCCGCTTTGCTGATCGTTCCTCCGAAGCCTGCCAAGACTGGCCCTTCGGTTCTGTTCTCGAGCAAGTTCATCGTGGCAACCTGCGCTATCTGGTCTGCTTACTTCGTCGGCCAGTTCTGCGTGTACGGCATGAACGCCTGGATTCCCACTTGGTTCGTGGGTCTTGGCTATTCGCAGGCCGACAGCGTTGCCCTTCAGACGTGGAACAACGTGGCGGCTATTGCTTCGAACATCGCCGTTGGTTTCGTTTCTGACAAGGTTGGCCGTAAGCGCAACCTCGCTGGGTCGTGGCTGTTCTGCATCGTCGCTATCATTTTGTGCTCCATCTTCGTTGCTCCGAACAATATGGGTTTGTGCATCGCGCTTATGCTGCTGTTCGGTTTTGCGCTCAACTATGCCATCACCGCTGTTCAGCCGTTGATGCCCGAGAGTTATCCCACCGCCATCCGCAATACTGGTACTTCTTGGTGCCAGGCATTCGCCCGCTTCGGCGGTTCGGCGTCCTCCATCGTTCTCGGCGGTATTGCCGGTATGGCCATGTTCCAGACTGCTGCCGGCAATACAAACTGGTCGACGGTGGTTCTCGTGCTTATTGTCCCGTTTGCCCTGGGCTTCATCTGCACGGTTTTGTTCGTTAAGGAAACAGCTGGCAAGTCTATGGATGCGTTGGCGGAAGAGGAAGACAAGCTTGGCAACTCCGAGAGCGACGGTATGATGCGCTTCGGCGTTATGCTGGTAATCGTTGCTATTTTGGCTGTGCTGTGCATCGTTTGCCCCCTGGTGGTTCCCGGATGGTCCAAGCAGCCGTACGCACTGCCTCTCATGGCTGTCGGCCTGCTTCTTCCCTTCCTGTACTTCTTCGTGTTCGGTGGCGCTCAGCTGGCTAAGAACAAGAAGAAGTAGCATGGATCTTTCGCGACGCGACCGTCTCCCCTTGACGGCTTAGCCGTCCGACGTGTGGCTTCGCAACGTGTTTTGTTACGCAAGAAGCCCTCGCCCTTCGATGAAGGAGCGAGGGCTTCTTTTTTGCTCGGCTTGATCAGTGCTTCCGGACAGCTGTCCGGGTCTCTCCCGGTTTGCTTGGCGTTGGTGGTCTTGTGTGCCTACTTGGCGTCTTCAGCGAGGCTCTTAGCTTCCTCAGGGGCCTTCTCGAGCTCTTGTAGCTGTTCGTAGGTAAGGCCTCGCCCTTCAAACATCCATCGCTTGAGCTTCTGGGCTTTCGACGCATTGGGGTCTTTCAAGCTTTCGCTCTTTCCTTTGTATTCTTCCTTGATGCCCATGGCCACGATGGCTGCCGTCGCTATGCGCAGCTTGGCGACGTCGCTCGTTTTGATTTCGTAGCATGCCCCACGGTTTTTGAAGTCGACTAGGCGGACGTGGCCTTCCTGCTTCGAGGTGTCTTCGTTGGTGAAGTGGAAAGGGGGGTTGGATAGGCTTCCTTTGACCAGCCAGCGCAGGCCCTCTATGTAATAGTCCTTGAACACTCGCAAGGTATGGAACGCATACTCCCATCGCTCAAGTTGCAAATAGTACGTAAGCGTTTGCGCGTCCGGCTTGATACGCCCCATCTCGCCGCCCATTCGTCCAAATATGGTCACTTTGTCGCGTTCGCTGGACCAATCTCCCTTGAAGCTGAGAAACGTGTCCCCGTCTTCGTACCAGACGTCGAAATCCTCGTGACGGGCCAGTGCGTCCGCGGGCAGATAGACTCGATTGTTCTTTTTCACCAGGGCCTCCTCAGGGGTGTTTGGGTCTGCCGCGATTATAGCGTACCTAAGCCCGTTCGCGCGTCGACCACCAAAAGCAAGAAATGTAAAAAATGGCTTATTATCAGGTGAAACAGAGTCATATCGTACTTGTCTCAAACGAAAATCAACCTCTCGGACCGATGGTATTCACACCAAAATTGTCCTTGTGATTCGATATGCAATTTGCGGAACTACCTATTCTGAAATCACCGGATACGTTGGTGCTTGCAATGGCCGAAGCCGGTATTGGCAAGTCATTGGCACGGTGGCGAAATCCCCGTTTTGCATCGTGCATGACATACGTTGGAGTGGTCGGCGACGGCACGTTGCTGCGGTTGCCGATCAAATGAGGAACGGAGGCTTCCCTTATGTGTTTTAGACCAGCAGATGCGTCCGGCGGCGACGGGATGAACAAGTGCCCCGAGTGCGGTAAGACCATCCAGATGATGGCGGGCGTTACTTTGAAAAAGTGCCCGTTCTGCAAGTGCGATTTCACGCCGTACATCAATGGCGAAAAGCCGCTTCCCGGTGCAGGCGCCCCTGCAGCCCCTGCAGCCCCTGGTGCCCCCAAGGCTCCCGGTGCCCCCAAGCCTCCCGCGGCTCCCGGTGCCCCCAAGCCTCCCACCGCTTAAGGCGAACAGTACTTGGCGATGCCCGTTGGGGATGGGCATCCTTCAGATTTGAAAGCCCGGGGAGGGGGTGATCGCCGAGTAGCTTATGTTTTGGTTTTCTCGCCGCAAGGCGGAAAAAGTTTCTTCAGTATGCGAGTGACGAGCTCAGAAAGAAGGAAAACATGGCATACGGTAAACAGTGGCAAACCGTAATGGAGGATGGGACGGTTGTAACCCGTAGCAATACGTGGTCGCCTCCGGGAAGCCATCCCGTAGGGTACGGCGTCAAGGTTGTTACCAAGGACGGCGAGCTGATCCGCATCGAGGGCGATGACGACAACCCCATCACCACCGGTCGCGTGAACGCAATGAACCTTGCTCTTCGCGAGTACACGTACGCTCCGTCGCGTATCATCCACCCGATGAAGCGCGATTATGCCGATCGCGGCAAGGACAAGTGGGTTCAGACCACGTGGGACGAGGCTCTGGATACCATTTGCGAGAAGGTTCGTTATTTCCAGGAGACGTATGGTCCCGAGTCGATCGTGTGCTTCGGCGGTACTGGTCGCGAGGCCTGCATCTTCTACTATGCGCTGACCTTCTCCGTTCTGCAGTCGCCCAACTGCTGCTACACGCAGTCCGGTTGGTCCTGCTACGGTCCGCGCTGCTCCATTTCCGACTACGTTTTGGGTGCTGGCTATCCCGAGCTCGACTATGCCGGCCATCTGCCTGGCAGCTACCAGGATCCGCGTTACGAAGTGCCGAAGTACATTGTTGTTTGGGGTAAAGAACCTCTTCCGTCCAACGGCGACGGCTTCTTCGGCCACTGCCTGGTCGACCTCATGAAGCTTGGCACCAAGATTATCTCCATCGACCCCCGTATCACGTGGGTGGGCGCTCATGACGGCAACATCAACCTGCAGGTTCGTCCTCAGACGGACACCGCTCTTGCTTTGGCCATCATGAACCTCATGTTCGAGAACGACGAGTACGATCACGAGTTCGCTGAGAAGTGGATCTACGGCTTGGACGAGATCAAAGAGCGTGCTGCTGAGTACCCCGTCGACAAGGTTGCCGAGATCACCACGGTTCCCGCCGAGGATATCAAGCGCGTTGCGCACATTATCGGTACCGAGCGTCCTGTCGGTTGGGCATGGGGTCTGGCGTTCGATCAGAACAAGAACGGCGTGCAGCTGTCCCAGGCGTTCATCATTCTTGCCGCTCTGGCTGGCTCGATCGACCGCCCCGGTGGCCTGACGCTTGGTCCTCCGTCTGCTCTGCTTGGCAAGTGGCGTATGGAGCAGCGTGGCGCTATGGAAGACTCTGTGTGGGAGAAGCGCATCGGTGCTGCTGCATGGCCGGGTCTGTCCACCGGCATGGCTACCACGCAGCCCGACGAGACGCTGAACACCATGGAATCCGACGAGCCCTATGCTCTGAAGATGGGTTGGTTCAACAGCTCCAATTTCCTGACTCCGACCTGCTCCGCTCAGCCGAAGCGTTGGCATAAGGCTCTGCAAAAGCTCGAGTTCGTGGTCGTTCAGGACCTCACCATGACCCCGACGGCTATGGCCGTGGGCGACTACTTCTTGCCGATGGCAACGTGGGCCGAGCACAACGGCATCGTTCTGACGCACTATGGCCGCAACACCGTGTTCATGGGCCCCATGAACAAGGCTCTGCAGGTTGGCGAGTGCAAGTCCGACGTCGAGATCTGCCTCATGTTTGGTCAGCGCCTCAACCCGAGCTGGTGGCCGTGGTACAAGCCTGCTGACGGCAAGTCCCTCGACCTCGATGCTCTGGCAACGGCTGTTGAGGACTTCTACAGCGATCAGCTGAAGGAGCTTGGCTTCGACTGGAAGACCTTCCAGGAGCTTGGCCTGTATCAGCCCGGCGCTCATGGCTTCGAGTACGAGAAGTACGAGAAGGGTCTGCTCCGCTTCGACGGCGAGCCCGGCTTCAACACCATTACCGGCCAGATCGAAGCCTACTCGATTCTGTACGAATCCTGGGGCGAGGACCCGCTGCCGTACTACGAAGAGCCGAACTACAGCCCGATCAGCAAGCCTGAGTTTGCCGGTCAGTATCCGCTGATTTCTACGTCTGGCTCTCGTCGTTACAGCTCGTTCCACTCCGAGCATCGTCACGTGCCGTCTTTGCGTCAGATCGATCCGTGGCCGTGGGTGCAGCTCAACCCGCAGACCGCCGAGGAATACGGCATCACCGATGGCGACTGGTGCGAGGTTTACAACATGTTCGGCGAGGCTCGCTTCAAGGCCGAGGTTACTCCGGTCATCAAGCCCGGTATCCTGAACTGCGCTCATGGCTGGTGGTTCCCCGAGCAGGATGGCGAAGAGCCCAACCTGTTCGGCGTTTGGAAGTCCAACTTCAACAGTCTGGTTCCGCACTTCAATGTTGGTAAGCTTGGCTTCGGTGCTCCTTACAAGGGCGTCATGTGCAACGTTCGTCGCGTCCGTAGCCTTGACCAGGACTAACAAGAAAGGAAGTGACACCAATGGCAGATCAGAAATACGCTTTGCTCGTTGATTACACCTATTTCTCTGGCAATCATGCCGCTGAGATTGCCTGCAAGGAAGAGCTCGGCCTTCCTCTCGATCAGTTCGGCATCAAGGAAGTCGAAGTTGGTCCGTTCAAGAAGGGCGAGGGCAATGACGGCGACGCTTGGGAATGGTTCTACATCCCGTGCCCGACGTCCATCTTCTCCGAGCATTGGGGAACGGGCGGCGATAAGGCCGGCCAGCGCCCGATGGCTGTGCAGGTAGAAGAGTCTGCTTCCATGTACTACGGTACGCTTGAGGAGATGCAGGCCAAGATGGCTGAGTTCGACCGCCCGATGGTGCTGTTCCAGCTCTAAGCTTGCGCTCTAGGTAGGATTACCGTGGCCATCGGTTGCGTAGCCGGTGACCACGGTATCGTGTTGAAGACTGACAAGGAGGGCGAAATGACTCGTGACGAATTTTTGGCACTTGACGCACCCGAGGGCGCAGAGAAGCTGAACGCTCTGCTGGCTGAGGGCAAGAGCCAAGATGAAGCTATGGCTGAGTGCGGCATTACCAAGGCCGAGCTGATGAAGGCGCAGATCTTCTTCGTGAAGGGCAAGTACATTGCCCGCGCTTGGGGCGGTTACACCTCCACGAAGGCTACTGGTAACGAAGGTGCTGGCGAACTTGGTCTTGGCGGCAGCTTCAAGGACATCAAGCCGGCGGAATAAGCTTAAGCGATGTGCTTTTGCTGAAGTGAAGAGAAAGGGCTCGCTTGTTTCTCGGGGCGAGTCCTTTCTTGAAATGGGGAGCACTACGTTGTCCGTAGCGCTTTTCAGGGGGAAAGAGCTTTACGGGCATCGTATTGAAAACTATGGGAAGCGCCGAAAAAGCGAACACCGGACCGCGCAAGGAGGCAAGGCTCTTATGGCAACTGAAGACGAGATCAAGCGAGAAGTCGAAGAACTGGGTCGACTGACGGAGGAGCAGGAGAACATCCTGTACAACATCTGCCTGAAGCAGGACGAACTGGGGCGCGAGTCTACGAACATGCTTTTGAGCAAGCTTAAAGGCAATCCTATATACCAGGATATGCTTGATCGTAAGTACCTGACGTACGACGTGTTCAACCATGGTGGCAAGCATGAGATCGCGTGCTTGTACGTGACACTTAAGGGTATGCGCTACTGCATTCTTTTTGCTGAAGAACTTTCTCTTCGTCGCAAATTGAATCCGGCGGGCGCTCCTTGGAAGGTTGCGTAGTTTCTGTACGCCTGACCGCGCATGCGTGAATAAGAAACGCCCCGGACGTCCGGGGCGTTTCTTTGAAGTTCGCTTGGATGCCGTGCAAGCTTTGTGGCACTATGCTTCGCGCAAAGCCACGTCAATCAGGTAGCTTTCCGAGTCATTGCTCTCGCACACCAAGTAACATGTCATGATGCGGACGGACTTCCCGTTATTTGCCATGATGCTGCGCGCTGTATCGAGAAAGCGCGGAGGGAATGCAAGGGATTGTTCGGCCGGGTCTTCCATGAAGTCGGTGCAGCCTGCTTCTTGAAGCGCTGCGCGTACCGGAGGCACATCCTTTCCAAACACTTTTGCCGTTTTCAAAAAGAAATCGTCGTTGTCGAATACTACGCACGGATGAGCGTTGGCAGCTCGTTCGTTTTTTTGTCGAAGCTCGCTGCGGTGCTTGTTTTCAAGGGAGCAGTAGTGCATTCCAAACGATATTCCCTCGTCAAGTGCCCACTCCATAAGCGAAAGGGCAAGTGCTTCACTACCGGCGACGGCCAAGCCGCCCGAATAATCGTAGTCGTACATGACCTCGAATGGAGGGTTCTTCAGCATGAATCCTCGCTTGCTGAATTCGTCCCAGTTGCAGAAGGGGAAGCAGAATTCCAAAAGGTTGATGCCATCGATGCCGACCTCTTGGAATGCGCGGAACAACTTGTGCATATGTTGCTCGGAACCGGGAATCACCGGCATTTCCACCATGACCGAGGGAATGTGGCGCTTGGCGACGCGCATAGCTGCAATAACTTGCTTTTGCTGATCGGGAGTATCGTCGTCCTTTACGCTGAATCGGATTTCATCCAATCCGGCCGCGCACAATCTCGCAGCGCTCTCTTCGGTCAGCAGATCCCCTGAGGTGTACATGCGTTTGTGTGCGTTTGGCCACGTTCTTTCTGCATGTTGTAAAAAGTCGATCGCGTTTTCCAGATCGAGTAGAGGCTCGCCTCCGGTTAGACCCACGCAAGCAAGAGTTTGGTTCTCGCTTGCCGATCGTTCGAGGGTTTCCTTCCAGGGACAGCCTTCGCGAAAGAACGTTTCGTATTCGGGTTGGTTGTGGTTGAAGCAAAAATAGCAATCTCGGTGGCACTTGAACGTAGTGGAAAACGTTTCCGATCCGCGGTTGCCGGTGCATTCCACGCAGGCCGACGAAAGATGCCCCACGCTGAGACTTGCCCCGCTATTGCGCGAAGCAACTCCTCGTGCAATCAGGCGTGTGCGAAGTTGGGCGCAAAGATCGGCGTCAGCGTATTTTGGAGCGAATATCAACCCCTTTTTCTCAAGGGTTTGCACGTAGCGTTTTTCGACGTCGGCGTATTCGGCGAGGGCTGCATCGAGTGCTTCATCGGACATGCGGGCGCTCCGTTCGTATCTGTTCGACAATGGGTTGTTGAAGATGCGGTTTTTGCATGCTGGTCTGGGGTTATTTGTTCGATCGGGGTTGGACTTTTTGCTTGCTCCATTATAGTCGGTATAGGCGACTTGTATGACGAGACGCATCATTGCTGAGGGCAATACAAGGAGGTCGCGCGGTGGAAGTTCCTGTTGAAAGACGTTTTCAAGGGTCGGTGCGCTTGGTGACGCTGCATCTTTGGCGAGTTGCGAAATCGACCGATCTTGAAAAGGGATTCGAGGTCGCGCGTCGCTTGGGGATGCTTAGCCAGCAGAACGAAGATTTCGTTCGAGCCTGCTTTTTGATTGACGCGCAGATTGATCAGGGGCTCGCGTGCGATGGAGCGGTAGACATGCACATGGTTGACGAGCTGCAAAAATGCGCTATTCGTTTGAATACGGCTGATCCTGCGTAGAGCCTGCTATCCGCATTTGTAGCACGTGGGAGTGAAACTCAGCACCCGCTTGGTGATTTCGGGTTGCGTACGAAGCTTGACGAGCATGTTGTATACAGCCGCTCCGTCTATCGAAACAATTCGCGGATTCTTCGACTTCATAGCAAAGTAAACATCGGCTGCCGTGAGCCCTTCGATCACGAGAGGGCTTTCAACTTTGTCGAAGAAACGAGGTTTGGGTAGGTCGAGGTAAGAGCAGAATTCCCGATAGATGTCATCGTGTTCGGGTGCGAAGAGCGTTTTGCTGTAATCCGGGCGATGCGTAAGGCAGGATGCCTCTTCAGAAAGCTCGGCATCCAGCTCTGCAAAATAGTCGAGCGCTGCTTGGCCTCGCTGGGCAATTCCCTGTTTGATGTGCTGCTGCTCGCGCTCGTAGGTCCCCATGATTTCCTCCCTGCAAACAAGGGAAAATAAGCCTATTCGTTTCGGTGTTTTCATCGTAGTTTTCGGGCGTTTTCCGCTAAGCTACAAACACCTTTCTTCTGATAGTTTAGCCTGATTAAAGGCCATATAACAAGAATTATAGCAGGGCGATTGTGGTACAATTACTATCATGCAGTCAGCGGGCTTGAATGCAAGTTGAACAGGGTTCAAAAAAGCCAAACATCTTCGAACTACTCGGGGGAAATCGTGCAAATCAAAGACAAAACGCGCGTGGATGATGGCGAGGTTCAAGAGCTCTCTTTCACCATGGTCGCAACGGTGCAGGAAGTCGAAGAATCAGCGAAAGAGTTTTTTCACCAGATCTCTCAAAAAGATATTCCGGGCTTTCGGAAAGGCAAAGCCCCTCGCAATATCTTGGAGCAGAGCGTAGGCGGTCATGCAAACGCCATGGGCGGAGTTGCCGAGACGCTTATCAATGAATTTGCCTTCAAAGCTATCGATGATGAGGGAATTCTTTTTATAGGGGATCCTCAATTCAGCGTTGCCGAGATGCTGGAAGAAGGTAAGCCGTTTTCGTTCGATGTGTCCGGACCCGTTGCGCCGAGCATGCATCTGACAAGTTACGAACCGGTTTCTATCGTGATGCCGCCCGAGGAAGCAACCGAGCAGGATATTCAAGCTCAGATTCGCGAACTGCAGAGCTTTTACCATTCTTTTGAAACGATCGGCGATGCTGAGCATAAAGCCGAATGGGGTGACTATGTCGAAATGACCTTGACCGTGACGAACCACGGCAGGATGGTGTCTGGTCTTGGAGCGGCCGACCGCATGATAGGTCTGGGCGAGGGGACCATGCCCGAATCGTTTGATGCTCAGGTAGTTGGTTCAAAAGTCGGCGACAGGCTCGAATTCGACTTCGAGGCAAAAGATGCCGAAGGCGAATCGGAATACGGCGACGGCGAGTTGAGCGCGATCGTCGAAGTCAAAGGCTTGCGAAGGTGCATCGTGCCTGAAGTGGATGACGCATTTGCGGGTAAAGTTGGTTGCGAAAACGTTGATGATCTTCGGAAGCAGTTGAAATTGGCCATCAATATGCAGAAGGGGAAAGACCTCCCCGGGCTGATGGTAGATCGAGCGATCGACCAATTGGTCGATCGCCTCGATGGGGCCGTCCCTGCTTATTACGTTGATTTTATTCGTCAAGATGTCGGGCGCGAGATGATTCAGTCGCTCAAGCAGCAGGGGACCAGCTTGCAGCAATGGATGCTGCAGAACAGCATTGATGGCGACAAGATGAAAGAAAAAATCTCGACCGAAGCGGAACGCCGCGCAGCTATCGATTGCGCTCTCGAATCCCTGTTCGCGCAAAAGGGCTGGGAGCTTTCCGAAGAGGATATCGATGGAATGTTTTCGAGCGAGCGCGGCCTTGAGGGTGCGCGTGAAGATTGGGAAAAGAGCGGTCGCATGGCGTCCGTCCGAAAGATGTGCCGTCAGTCGAAATCCACGGAATGGCTGGTTGAGACGGCTGTGGTCACGGTGGTAGAAGAACCGGTTGAATAAGCGAACTGCCCGCTGGATTGTCTGTCGCGTTGCGGCGGACAATCGATTCGAAAAGGAGATCGAAGATGGAACTTGGCTCTACGGTAACTCTTACCTACACGGGTAAGCTCGATGATGGCACGGTTTTTGGGTTCGCTACGCCGGAGAATCCGATGAAGTTTCAAACGGGTATGGATATGGCGATCGACGGATTCGAGAAGGCTATTCTGGAGATGAACGAAGTGGGCGAGCGTGCTACGTTTATCGTTGATGAATACGGTGGATACGGTGAGTACTTAGAGGATTATACGGCGCGCATTCCCTTGGAGCAGATTCCCGTTTCCGACGTCAAAGTG
Organism: Paraeggerthella hominis; assembly: GCF_021044775.1. Taxonomy (NCBI): domain Bacteria; kingdom Bacillati; phylum Actinomycetota; class Coriobacteriia; order Eggerthellales; family Eggerthellaceae; genus Paraeggerthella; species Paraeggerthella hominis. The sequence goes on along the minus strand of NZ_JAJNOQ010000002.1, from coordinate 165,858 downwards.
GGAAAGCGCATTATGCTAGCAAGCGGCGAAGACGGATCGCCTATGCCTGCGACGGTTTTGGAGGTTGGCAAGGGCGTGGTGGTGTTTGACTTGAACCATCCTTTGGCTGGCCAGAATCTCAATTTCGAAGTGGAGATTCTCGAAATCGAAGATGCGCCTGAGAATTTTGTTTCTGCTGCCGAAAAGAGCAAACATTTCAAAGAGCAGTCGAAACTGCTTGGTGGCGACCAGGGCGAAGACTACCGCTAAGCTTTTTCGCCGATAGCGCAAAAGAACCCCCGCCTGGTTTTCAAGTATGGCGGGGGTTCTTTTGCGTTCGCGCTGAGGTGCGGGATTTCTCTTATTCGAAATCCCGCACCCCGCGTCTTACAATCCTACGAAGCTGTCAGGAAACTGCTTGTTCGCGTTAAGTACGTCGTTGCTCGTATCGCCGTAACGCAGCCATTCGGTATCGGTGGCCTTGCGTTTGATCATCGCGTTTTCCATGATTTCTTTTAGGGCCTTGGTCTTTCGGGCATACTCTTCCATTTGGGCGAGGCGACCCTGCATCTCGATCTGGCGCCTCTTCCGCGCCTTGTCCTGGATGCTGTCTCCGGGAATGATATCGTAATAATCTTCAGGCTCAACGATTATGCCCCGATGGGTTGCGTAGGCTTCGAGGGCGGAGTCTTCTCGGAGGCTTTGAAGTGTGCGTTCTTTGACGTCGGCGTATACTTGCTCAACCGTGATGCCTCGCTGTTGGCTGAAACTCTCCAGGGTCATACCGTTCCGGGCGATCATTTCCTCGAGGCGTACATTCGCGTCATTGAGCGCACCTTCAACGAGATCTTCGGGGAGCTCTTCAACCAAACGCGTCGCGAGTTCTTTGCAAATAACGTCCTGATCCGCCAACTCTTGAAGCTCTCTGCTGTCTTTGTACATGTTGTACCGAATGAAGATTAAAAGGTCATCTACGCTTTTGAAGTCTTCAGTATGGGTACTGATCCAGCTGTCGGTGAGCTTAGGCTCTTCGCCGGCCTTGCAAATCATGTTTTTCAACCAGCGGATTGCCTGATCTTTGATAGCGTCTTCGGGAATTCGGATTTCCTCGGCGACTACGTAAACCGGATCGTACGAGGTGAGAGTGAAGTGACGGCTTGCCATATGATAGCCTCCATGGGTTGAGTATGCGCGCTGTTCCCCGTGAGTTTTCGCATGTCGCGCGCATGTGACATGCGATCATACTAGACTACGTCATATATTATATAGCAAGCGAATGCGTTGAGAAGGATGATTGGTTGAACCTGTATGTTCTCGGTTAAATATGGGACTCTGGGGATGATGGATGAGGGACTATCTCTTGCTACCATTGATCGCAAAGAGCGACGACAAGGTGTTCGTGCGCCTAGATCGGCTGAAGGGAGCGAGAGAACGTGTGTTGGTCGTGTAATCCGATTTGCGGCGGTTGCAGACCGCCGCGCAAACGCCCGGTCAAGTGTCCGGAGTGCGGTATGTTCAATGCGGTGGATCTGGAGCATTTTTCCGAGCCAAACCCGTGTACGAAATGCGGGTTTGATTTGACGGACATGGCTGTTCCCGAGCCTGTGGTTTGCACGATTTGCGGTGAAGTGTGCTACAACTCGTGCAAGAAGGGAAGGACGGATCAACCGACCGAAGATATTCGTCCGTGCCTGACGCGTGTGAGCGAACCGTTGATCACGGCAAAATGAAATAGCCCTTTTCTCTTTTCGAAAATGAGATCATGGTTTTACGCCGCCCCTTTTTTCTAAGGGGCGGCGCTTTTGAATTGGTAGAGGTGAGCTCTTTACGAACAGCGCTTCTACCGGTGTGCCTTGATGCGATCTTTCGTAATTCCCGTACGATCGCAGATGCTGTCGATCTCGCGTCGATTTTTGGCAATGCTGATGCCCGACTGTCCTGCAATGAAGGCCATGAATATAGCTATCAGATAAACAGCGCCGCTGGCTATTGTGCCAACTGACTCGGATGGAATGAGACCGTACACGTCGAGGGCGGTTCGTCCGAGGCCGAGCAATAGGACGGCCGCCATGGCCGCAAGGATCTTGATAAACGCCTTGCGGTTGCTTGCTTTCAAAGCCTCGATGGTTTCGAAAGCTTTAGAGAATTGTTTACTTGCTTTCTTTGACATGCCGGTCTCCTTGTCGCGCTTTGTTTGCACGTAGGTTCATTATATTCCGTCGATGAACTCCTGGCCTTTCATGCGATGAACTTCTTCAAGCGGCATTCGACCAAACTTTGCCTTGTAAATCAAGAAGGTTGCAAGGCCCGTAAAGAATAGTCCTGCGACGGCGAGGAAGAACGAACCTAGATGGAGCAAGCCGTCGTCGAAAGCTCCCATAGCGAACGACATTCCCACGTTATACATGTTGTAACCACCAACAGGGATAAGCACGCTGAAGCCTTGTCCCGCCAAGCTTGCGAGTGCGCCAGAAATGCCCAGTGGCGCGAAAACGGATCCGCAAAACCATGCTGTAAGCAGAATCCAGAGCGGCTTACACTTGGGAGTTATTCTTTTAACTATCAAGTAGACAACTTGGAACAGCATGCAGAGCGCGCCACCTACCAAGAAAGAAAGAGGAAACACCGTGGCGGTGGTGTTTTTTTCGAGGCTGACCAAGGGCTCTATGCCTGCCATGCCACAGATGTAGCCAAACAGGATGCTGATGGCTGCCGCTACAAGGTTGAACCAAATCACCAGCCAAAGACCGGGGATGATGGCTTTTCCGACGCTAGCATTGTCTTTTGTCCAGGGTCCGATCATCTTCATGCCGACGGCCATGGCGAAACCTGAAAACGGGAGAAGGGCTCCGAAGGTTCCCCATTTCTCTACGATCTGGTAGTTAGCAAATCCTCCCAGTACGCATCCGATGATGCCCATGCTGATAAGAGTGGAGCCGCCAATGAAGAACTCCATTGGCGTGTTGGTAAGAAGATGGGTCCACACCGTCACCAAGGCTTGGGCAATAAGTGCAAATAGCCCGCCGATAAAGAAGCTGTATACCACCGTTTTGTATGCTTTCATCAACCATCTCCTCTATCCGTGCGTAGGTTGTTTCTTGTGCGGGTCTTCACGCTTCGGTTCCTTGCCTAGCGTGGAGACAAGCCTTTTCAATTGTAATGAGAAGAGGGGTTGCGGCATCCTTCCGAGCGTACTAGGCCTTCGGTATTTCTTTCTTCGGAGGGATGAATTGGGGGTTCTGACGGTGCGTTGCCTGGCGCAATCGATCACGGTGTATGAAAAGGATGTCAAGAGCGATCGATGCGCGACTCTCCCAGAAAAAGGAGAACCGGAAAGCGTTGGAGGACTTTCCGGTTCAGGGTGCTTCAGACGAGTACTATTATATGACATAGTCTACTAATAGGCAAGTGACATTTATCGTTCTGCTTTTGGGCGCGGATCGGCTTGTCGGACGGTTGTCGGTCGGCGTCACGCGCTCGCGCAACCGTTTAATCGCGTGGTTTTGCCTTTCGAGCCGCGCGCTTCTTTTCTGCTCGTAAAGGCAGGTATTCGCTCACCACAATGCCAGCGAAGATAAGGGCGAATCCGGCGAACAGCGGCGCGGTGAGGGCTTCGCCTAAAAACATAATGGAAAACGTCACTCCGAAAACCGATTCCGTAGCTAAGAACAACGATGCCGGAGCTGGATCCACGTGCGCAACCGCAACGTTTTGCAGCAGCAGCGCTATGCACGAAGCGAAGACGGCCAAGTAAGCCAAGCTGGTCCAGGTATCCAAGCCCAACGCGGAGAAATTAGGCGTCGGCTCGAACGCGATGCCTGCGGCGAAACCAAGCGCGCCCGCCACGATGAACTGCACCACGGTGAGCAGCGTCATGTCACGCTCCCGCGCGTATTTCGCCGTGAACAGCACGTGAAAACTCAGGAACAGAGCGGAAAGCAGGGTGATCAGATCGCCGAATCGCAGCGATAGTCCCGACGCACCCGCAAACGAAACGCATCCGACGCCCGCGACGCACACGATGGCTGCCGCTACATTGAATCGCGTGGGTTTGGATCCGCGCAGCGCCCAGCCTAAAAACGGGATGATCACGCAATACAGCGACGTTAAGAAAGCGCTGTTGGAAGCCGTGGTATCCGTGAGTCCCGTGGAGTTTGCCCAGTACGCAAGGAACAGCCATGCTCCCAGAATCCCGCCTTTTTTCAGGTGGTCCGCATCTAGATTCTTGCGGAAGCGCGGCAGCATGATGGCGCCCAGGATGATGCCGGCGGCCGTGAAGCGCACTCCTACCAGCCACGCAGGAGGGAAGGCGTCGACCGTCGACTTGATGACGACGGTGCCTAAACCCCAGATGGCAGCTGCCAACAGGAGAAACATCTTGTAGGTCCACAAAGAGCGCGCGGTATGTTGGATGATTTCGGTCACGGTAGAGCATCATAGCACGAAGCGCTTGCTGCAGAGTTGAGGCTGGCGTTCGCTCGGCTCGGTGTCGTTGGGGTGATTGGGGCTGACGGCTCGCGGGGACGCGGGCCGGGCGACGGCGGGGGCTGGCAACCCCCGCGGGGTCGAGCTGCGGCGGGGGCTGGCAACCCCCGCGGGGTCGAGCTGCGGCGGGGGCTGGCAACCCCCGCGGGGTTGGGCGGATCGACGCCGGCTGGCGCGGGCCGTGGCGTTCTGTCAAAAAGAACGAGTTTTGCGGGTCCTCAAGTGAGGATAAACAAAATGTACACGCTTGTGACCTGGTATTATGCGAAAACCCATCACGAGCCTTGCTTCCGAGAGGCGAAATACTCGGTCAAAGTCCCGCAAAACTCGTCTTTTTTGACAGCGGACGCGATTCCCATGGGTTTCGGTGCCGCGTGCGGCGCGTTGCTTTGACGGCGCGACCCGATTCCCAGGGACTTCGGCGCGCCGCACCGCTTTGCCGGTAGTTTACGGGTTGCGGAACGGCGGGCTTCGGTGCCGCGGCGACCCGCACGCCGCGCAAGCCCGCACCGCACGCGGCGTCACTCCTCGAACAAGGCTATGACGTCGGCTTTCGAGTGCGCGCCGAGCTTGGCGTACAGGTGACGAACATGGGTCTTAACCGTATTCTCGGAAAGGAATAGCTGCTGCTCGATTTCGGCGCGGCTTTTTCGCTGGGCGATCAGCCCCATGATCTCGGTTTCCCGGGCCGTGAGGCCGTATCGTTCCGCCAGCGACTCGCATCGCGCCATGAACCGTTCGCGCGGGCCGGGCACATGCAGTTGCCCGTCGAGGGTTATTCCCGATGCGCCCCAGTCTCCGTTCACGGACTTTTCGCTGGTCCAGACCAGTGCGCATACCAAAACCAGCACGATGCCGCCCAGCGCCAATCCAACAAGGAACGCCTCGTTGAAAAACAGGCTGTTCTGCAGCAGGCATTGGCGGATGCCGATTCCCGCGAAAATTCCCAACTCGCTCAACGCGCGGGCAAGGGCGAAGAGCCGCAGGGTGGGAACCTCGAAGCGAAACGCGATGTTTGCCAGCATGAGCAGTACGAACATGGTGAACCACACGTATGCCAGCTTGAGGGAAAACGAGACGGCGAATCCCCATTGCGGATCAGCGAAGGGAATCGCTGCCAGCGCGATGATGGAGAGGGGCAGGCCAACCTTTGCAAGGAACCGCACGTCGATGCGATCTTTCAGCGTGAGCGCCATCACGATGATCACGATACCCGCGAGTCCGGTCGCCACCACGCGGTGAATGGCTCCCATCCAGGTGGCATCGGGGATGACCGATCCTGCGGTGCCGGAAAGAAGTCCGGCGGCCGTCATGATGCCCAGCAGCTTCCAGGGAAGGGGGTAGCGTGTGTTCGCCGAGCGGGCAGGTTCCGTTGGAAGGATGCGCAAGCTCAGCAGGGCGCATGCCAACGACGCCAAGGGAAGCAGCGCCGTTGCGGCGATAGCGTACGGTTCCTGCATGGTGCTGACTGCGAACGAAACTACGGCGGCGGTGATGCACGAACCTGCGCCGTACATGAGCGTGCGCGTAGTTCCCATTTGGCTGTACGCTTCCGCCCAAAGACAAAAGAGAAAGGCGCCTCCGATAGCTGTTACGGCCGATACGGCAAACAGAATTGCCGCTGCGCTTCCTGCGGGGAACAAGACCAGTCCCAGAAGCGCTGTCCCTGCTGCCGTGATGATTACGAATGCAGTGCTTGCTTTTTTATGACTGCCGAGGCGACCGATGCGGTTTGAAAAAAGGGCGAGTACCAAAAACGTGCCAACGTCGCCTACGCGCATCCCGTAATTGATGGCCGCAAGTGACGCGTCGGGAAATCCGAAGCCAGGAAAAATGAAGGTTACGTGCGTGCAGCATAGCCATGCGACAAGCAATCCCATGCCCAAAAATCGCAGGGGGAACAGCAGCGCAGCAAGAGAATCTTCCTCTTCTGCCTGATCTTCGGGAACGATGGCTCGTACGACATCACTTGGTTTCACGGCGCCTCCTTGTGGTTGCCATATTGTACCAGGTCGGGTGCGTGGCGTTACGAAGAGACGCGCCCGCATCGTGAGGATGCGGGCGCGCTGCACGCTGCCGCAAATGCTGGGTATCTGGCAAGGGCTTTTGCTGAGCGCTTGGTCAAACCATGCGTCGAGCGCGTCTTTGCGGCAGTCGCCTGCATGCATGCGTGCTGTGCTTCGGGAGGGGTGAACGCAGGGGTGAGCTTGGATTCACCCCCTTGCTGGGCGGTTCACCCGCGACAAAACCCAAGGTTGAACGCATGATGGCCCAAGAGCCCAGGGAGGGCAGCCGATCGGCTTGGCGTGCGGCACCGACGCCGCGCTCAAGCTGACGGACACGTGAATTCTTCGGAGGGAGTTCTTATGAGCGAGATCACCAAAGGCCTGTCGCGCCGCAGCTTTCTGACGCTGGGAGGCGTGGCCGCGCTGGGCGGAGCCGCCGCGCTGGCCGGTTGCGCCCCGCAGGCGTCGAGCGAATCGAAGTCGGAGTCCGCAAAGGGCGACGACGCCGCTATGAAGACGGCCGACCAGACGAAAGAGTGCGACATCGCCGTAGTTGGCGCGGGCGGCGCTGGCATGTGGGCTGCGGTCGAGGCCGTGCGCGCCGGCAAGAGCGTCGTTGTCATCGAAAAGGGCGCGAATGTGGGCGTGGCGAACGGCTCGCTGGCGGGCGGCCCGTTCATCGTCGGCTCGAAGCTGCAGCAGGAAGCTGGCATCGACTTTACGGTTGAGGAAGCGTTCAACCATATTATGGAGTACGGCCACTGGTCCACGAACGCTGCTGCCATCAAGGCCGCCGTGGAGATTTCCGGCGAGACCATCGACCAGTTCACCAGCGATTTCGGCGTGCCCACCGGCCTGCGCCCCGACAATTACGGCGCTGGCCATGCTTCGGTGCGCGCCAACTTCCAGGCCGATCCCAAGGACTCGAAGACGCAGGCCAAGGGTGAGGCGCGCATGAAGCCGCTTCAGGAATTCGTTGAGTCCGAAGGCGGCGAGTTCCTGTTCAACACCGCCGGCAAGCGCCTTATCATGGAAAACGGCGCATGCGTCGGCGTGCAGTGCGAAGGCGAAGGCGTCATCGACGTGAAGGCCAAGCAGGTCATCGTGGCTACCGGCGGCTTCTTGGGCAGCGCCGACATGATGCTGGAGAAGTTCGGCACGTTCGTGAACCCGCTGGGCAACATCCTGTCCGTGGGCGAGGGCATCGACATGGTGCAGGCTGCGGGCGGCCAGGTGTCCACGCAGTGGGGCATCGCGGGCAACGAGTTCGCCGGCTCCAACCAGAAGGCCGACGGCTTGTACGATCGCAAGAACGCGGCGTTCACGGTGGGCATTTACGGCACGTTGCTGGTAAACAACCAGGGCCGTCGCTTCAGTAACGAAGGCAAGTTCGCGAACCTTCCGCTGGCGCTGGGCGGAGCCATCTCGCTGGTGGGCGGGAAGTACTACGCGGTGGTCGACCAGACGTACGTCGACGGCTTGAACGCGGGCACCGATGCGTGGACGCTGTGCGGCTCCGACGCCGAGAACTGGCGCACCGGCATGATGACCCTCAAGGGCAAGGCGCTCGAGAACGTTCAGGCGAACTTCGACGCCGCCGTCGAAGAGGGCTGGGCCTTCAAGGCGGATTCGATCGAGGCGCTGGCAGAGGCCATTGACGCCCCTGATTTGGCGAAGACCGTTGAAACCTACAACGCTGCGTGCGCTGCGGGCAAGGACGACCAGTTCTACAAGCCGGCTTGCTTCCTGCAGCCGGTGGCCGCCGGTCCGTTCTACGCCATGCAGTACGAGCCCAGCGCTTGGGTGACCATCGGCGGCATCCGCACGAACGACCGCTTGCAGGCTATCGACGCCGAGGGCGTGGCCATCCCCGGTCTGTACGTGGCGGGCGCCGACAACGGTACGCTCATGAGCGCGCCGTACACCGACTACGAGGGCTATTCCCTCATGTGCGCGTACTGCGGCGGCCGCCTGGCCGGCCAGTACGCCGCTGCGGCGATCGACGCGTAGCCTTTCGGTTCCCAGGGCGCGCAGACCCCTCCCTTACGCGCCCTGTTCCGTAGCTTCGGCGGCCTGCGCCGCTCGAAAAGAAACGGCCCGCACCTTGTGAAGCGTGCGGGCCGTTTCGCGTTTACTCGAACACGACGATTGCTGCGGGGTCTTTGATGCGCAACGCGGCTGTTTCCATGATGCGGAAGTGGTGGTTGAAGTCCACCAGCTCTGCGTACCCGACCGAAAGATCAAGGCCGAGCGCCAAGTCGAGGTACTCGGGCTCCGCGCACACCAACACGGCCTTGCCTTGGTCGATTGCGCTGGTCATGTAGACGTTGTCGCCGATCAGCTTCTTGATGCGGTCGATCTCCAGCATACCGGTGTTGGGCTGGAGGCGCTGCAAGGCCAGGAACAGATCCGGTGCCACGGCAAGCGCGTAACGGCCCAGGTACCCGGTCTTGGCAAGCTGGGAAACGGCGGCTGCTACGTCGGAAAACCCGTTCTCGCCCTTGTTCCAGTCGGCGCGCTTCATCTTGTTCGCGCCCTTGGCGGTGAGCAGGCCTTCGGTCCCCAGCAGCTGGCTGCCGTTCAGCACCAGGCTGTCCTCGCGGCGCGCAGCCTTCTTGGCTGCGGTAACGGCCGGAGCCAGATCAAGCGGCATGCCCGTTTGGGTGGCCAGCTCAAGATCGCGCCCGAGCAGGGTGAAGTCTTCGTACAGCATGGGCAGTTCAAGTTGCGTGCGCCCGACGATGCGGCCGATGCCGTCTTCGAGCACCTCTTCTTTGGCCACGCCGTCTACGGCGACGGTGGTTGCTCCGGGGCCGAGCGGTCCGTAGGTTTTCAGGAAGCGCCGTGCGGTCAATTGCTGGCGCGCCGTGCTTATGACGGCGTCGTCGATTCGGTTCCAAAGCTCAGCCGAAAGATCGGCCGATTCACGAGCGAGGTAATCCATATCGAACTCCTTTCGATTTGGGAAAGCGTGCGGCCACGCGCAAGGCAGAAAGCAAAGCCGACTGTCTTGCTGGGTCGTCGGCGGAAGGGCGGGCCCCTTCCGCACAGGTGGCAAGGTTAGGAAAGATCGCCCACCGTAGGAGCTGCTGCGGGTTCGGCGGGCGCCGGCGCAATCTGACCGTCCGTCTTGATGCCCAGGTCTTCCAGCATCTCCTGAACTTCGCCTTCGCCGTCCAGGAAGAACTCGGTTTCCTTCGGATCCAGATGGCGCATCAGCGTGATGAGCTCGCCCATGTGGGCCTTCTCCTCGTCGCGGATGTCGGCCAGCACGGCCTTAGCCGCGGGATCGTCGGTGGCCAGGTAGTGGGATTCGTACAGGTAAATAGCCTCAAGCTCTCCTGCGATGTCAAGGCGCAGTGCCTGCATGAGCTCGGCGTTGGTCATTTTGCGGTCGACGTTGCCGGCAAACGGATTAGCGAAACTGGGCATAGGGGCCTCTCTCTCCTTGTGTCGCTCCGATGAGCTGGCCGGTTGCGCTGTGGCCATAGCGCTCGTTGGTGGCGACTTCAGTGAACTTCTTGTCGTCATCATACGCTCTTCGTTCGAGAAGAGAGGTTACGAATCGGTAGTTATCAGTAACTATTCTCAATAACTACACGGTTTCGGTTTTAGTTCGCGTGACGTGCCGATAGGCGAGCACGCCGATTCCCGCCAGGCCAACGGTGATGGCAGCCACGATGGCCGCTGCGGCGTAGTTGCCGCTGCCCACCGCCCCGGCTACGAGCGTAGACGAAACGATAGACGGAATGCGTCCTACGGTCGTGAGTGCCACGATGCGCCACGCCGGGCTCGTTCCCAATCCGGCAACGTATGTGAGCAGGTCTTTCGGCGTTCCGGGAACAAGGAACACCAGAAACAGCACCAGCTCGAACCGCCGCGCGTCCTGCAGCCATTTGACTTCCGAAATTTTCTCGGGAGGGAAGAACAGCCTCACGACGCGCATGCCGAAGGTGCGGGTGAGCAGCAGGGCAAGGCCGGTTCCGATCGCGCTTGCCACCAGACACCACAGGGTGCCTTCGACCGTGCCGAACGCGTATCCGGCCGCGAGTTCAAGCGGTTCGCCGGGAAGGAAGGCTAGCACCACTTGAGCGGCGTTCGCTGCGACGAACGCGATGCGCCCCCCGATCCCCATGCCTTCCACCCATGCGCGGAAGCGCTCGGTATCCGATACGAACGCCAAAGCTTCGGGGCCGAAGCGAACGCAGAGCGCAATCAAGCCTGCGGAGCAGGCCAGCAGGGCAACGATGAACGCCGCGCGCTTCGCTATTTGCAGCTGCCGCGCGCGAGCGGCAGCTGCAGCGGCGCTTGCGGCGCAGGGAGGGAACTGCGACGAGGCGCCTGGCGCGATGGTTCGATGCAGTGCGGTGATGTCGTCCATGGGTGTCTCGATTCTCTGGTGCGATTAGCTTGCATCAGATGCTACGAGCCAAATATCTATTCCCGGTCAACGTCGCGTAAACTATAGGTCGAGTTCAAGGTCGGCATGCGAACCGCGCCGTCACGCGCGCGCCTCCTTCGGGGCGATTTTCGAGCGTGAGCGATCCGCCGTGCTTGTCGCACAGCAAGCTGCTGATGTTGAGCCCCAGGCCAAATCGCTCTTTCGACGGAGTCTCGCTGAAGAACGGCGCGCAGCCGTTCTTCAGGGCCGCGCATGAGAAGCCCGGCCCGTCGTCGTCCACGATGAGCACGAGTTCTTCACAGCCTTCGTGTTCTGTCGGCCGGACGTCCAGGCGCGTGGACACGGTTTTCGATGCGTAACGGAAGGCGTTCGCTAGAAGATTCTCTGCCACTTCGCTTACGAGCGAGCCGTCAACGCGCATCGAAGGCTGCTCGCATGCGCATCGCTGACTGGCGAACAGGGCGAAGCGCGCCTCGTTCGAGCGAGCCAGGCCGTTGCCGGCATCTTCGATCAGTTCGGCTATGCGGCTGAACGCGATGTCGGACCGTTCGGGTTCGCGATCCTCCAGCTTCTGGAGGCTGCTCATGGCCGCGACGTAGCGTTCGAGCCGTTCGACCTGGGCCGAAAGCGCCGCCGTCGAGGCTTCCAGCTGCTCGGGAGACGCCGTCCCCGCTTTGATGCGCGTATCCAGAAGCTCGATCTTGCCTTTCAGTATGGTGAGCGGCGTGCGCAAGTCGTGCGCGAAGGCAGCGTTGAGGCGCTTTCTTTCCTCGACCGTGCGCCACAGCGCTTTTTGCGATTCCGCCAGAGAAGCACGCATGGTTTCAAACGACTGAGCCAGTCTTCCCAGTTCATCGTCGCGGCCGCGCGCCACCGTGAAATCGAGGTCTTGCTTGGCTATTTTTTCGGTGGCGTTGTCGAGCACGGCAAGGCCCGGAGCAAGCCGCATGCGGAAAAAGCGGCGTGCGGCGGCGAATATGCACACGCCGAACCACAAGGGAAACATGAGAAACGACAAGAACCCGAACAGGGAGGAAAGAGCCAATGCGCTTGGTGATGCCGGCGTGCTGAGGTAGTAGCCGACGGGCGACGTCATGGGTCCTTCCGCCGCGGAACCTTCGGCCGTGTTCAGGGAGAAGAGCGGGGCATAGGGGCTGTCGGGGTTCTCGGCCAGCCATGCGTCGAATCGCTCGCGCGCCCATGCGTCGTAGGCGGGCAGGTTCGCGAGCGTCGCTTCGGTTCCGAAGGTGAGCTCGGGCGTTTCCTGCTCGCCGCTGGATTCGTAGTTGAAGTCGTAGACGAACGAGTGGTCGCTCGCGTCCGCTACGGCGGTGCTTTCGGGCAGCTCAGCCCGCGCGATCGACTGCATGCCGTCGCGTGCGCTTTGCACGAACGCCAGGCGGCTGTCGGACGTGACTTCGATCGACCGCGCCGCCACTAGGGAGTCGGTTTCCTTGTCGTAGAGGTAGAGACCCGATATTTCATAGGCATCGGCGGTCGCTTCGTTTTGCAGGCTGCCGAACAGCGCTGACGTTGTTAGGGACAGCACGAGCGCCGCAATCAGGAACAGCAGCATGTACGCCATGAACGAGGTCTTGAGCGATGCGTTGCGCCAGCGTTCCCTCAGCTGCGCGAGGCGGGCCGCACCTACGGACGCGCCGTTGTCGCCGTTGCTCGTGCCTGCGGGCCTGCCGTCGGCGCCGCCGGCCCGACCTACGCGCGCCATCGGTACCCCATTCCCCACACGGTTTCGACGGGGTCGTTTTCCGCTCCAGCCTTCGCCAGTTTCTTGCGGATGCGTCGGATGTGCTCGGTGACGACCGATGGGTCGCTCTCGTTCTCCCAACCGCCGACGCGTTCGTGAATTCGATCGCGCTCAAACACTTGACCAGGGTGTTTGGAGAGGAATGAAACAATGTCGAACTCGCGTCGCGTCAGCTCGACCGCGCTGCCCGCAACGCTGACGGTGCGCGCGCTGTAGTCGATGACGATGTTGCCGTCGAAGCGCACTTCGGCTTTCGTTTGGCGTCGTTGCTCTCGATTGAGGTGCGCGCGGATGCGGGCGCCCAGTACCGCTAGCGAGAAAGGTTTCAGCACGTAGTCGTCGGCACCCGCCTCGAACCCCTCAAGGGCGTCGATATCTTCCACGCGAGCCGTCAGGAACAGGATAGGGCAGCTTAGGTGTTCGCGAATGCGTCGGCATACCGTGTAACCATCCATTTCCGGCATGCCGACGTCAAGCACGATGAGGTCGGGCTTTTGCTGAACCCGCTTGAGCGCCGTTGCTCCGTCTTTGGCGGTAAGAACATGAAAGCCCTGGTCGCTCAAATATTCTTCCAATAGTTCGACGATATCGGGCTCGTCGTCCACGACAAGCACGGTGGTGACGTCGGTAGGTTTCTGTCCTGCTCTCATATGGTTCTTTCGCTTTAATGGGCATGCACGCGGCGAAGCATAGCACGGGAATCCCAACAAACGATCAACGCGCGGCCGCTGTGCGCTTCGCTATTCCTTGACCACCAGCACGGGGATGGGGGCCTCGCGAAGAACGTAGCTGCTCACGCTGCCCAGAATGCCGCGCAGCGCGCCCAGCCCGCGCGATCCCATGACGATGAGGTCGCAGTTGCATTCGTCGGCGTACGAGACGATTTGGGTTCCGGGGTGCGTTTCTTCGAGGATCTCGATGCGGATGCGATTCATCAAGCCGTCGATGATCCCATCGATCTGGCTATGCAGACGATCGTTCGCTTCGGCCGTTACTTCCTCGAACGCCTTGCGCATGCCTTCGGGCACGGCTGCGTCCACTATGCTCTGCGCTTCCAACCTGTTGATGACCAGCTTGTTCGTGTCTATGATCTGCACGATGTGCAGCGTAAGGCCGGGGTCTTCCTTGGCGAAGCGCACGGCCTCGGCCAGCGCGGCGTCGGCCGAGGCCGATCCGTCGTAGGGGACCATGACGTTGTCGTACAGCATGAGGACTCCTCTCTTTCGCACGGGGCGCATCGTTGCGATGGACCCGCGAAGGTGTTTCCAGTATAGCAGCCTGCCTGGTGCGCTCCCGGTTGGCGGGGAAGCTGTTGCTTTCACGCCTGCGCGCAGGCCGGGTTGTGGAAATTCCTGCGAGAAATCCACGAAAGCCCTCTTGCGAGGTGAGCGGGCTTTCTGTATACTTCATGTTCGCGCTTCGCAAGAGGCCGTATGCCAACGTGGCTCAGCTGGTAGAGCAACGCACTCGTAATGCGTAGGTCAGCGGTTCGAATCCGCTCGTTGGCTCCACGAAAGATGCAGGCCGTCAGGGTAGAACCTGGCGGCCTGTTTTTTATCAAGATCCACGGGTAGGGATGCCCTTTCTTTCGAAAGCAATGCGACTTCTGCAGCCTGTATAATGGCACCCATGAAGCAATCTAGGGGAAAGATCATCATCTCGCCAGACCTCAACGTCTGGCCGCACGAATACGAAACGGCCAAGGCGCTCGCGATGGCGGGCATGACCGTGGAGTTTATCCGTCGCAGCGAGGAGTACCGAACCACGTCCGCCGACGTGATCGTGAATGGGCTGATCTGGGAAATTAAAGCCCCCGAATCCGACAAGGCGAAAGTTATTGAGAAGAACTTGCGAAAAGCGCTGCATCAGTCGAAGAACGTCATCCTCGATGCTCGAAGGATGAAGAAACTACCCGATATGGTCATTGAGCGCGAGGTGCGGAAATGGTGCTGCGAGTTGAGAACCATCAAGCATTTGATTTATGTGAATCGTAGCGGGGAAGTTTGCATCATCAAGTGATACCTGTTAGAGTACGTATTAGCAAAGCGCCCGAATGGTGAGCATTTCACTTCCTCCGGCGCTTTCTTTTGTTATACAAAGACTGGTCAACAACCTCACCCGGAATGAGGTGCGGAAAGGTGGGATGCGGGCAGTTCCGCGTATTCCCTAGGCTTTCCTGCCGATGTAGAAGACGTATCCGTAATGGCGTCCGTACGTTGCGTACAGCTCGACTTCGCGTCGGTTTTCCGCCACGAACGCCGCCACGGTTTCATTGCCGGGGTACGTTTCCAGCAGCTTTTCGAGCGCCGTTTCGCGCGGTGCGAAGTACTCGTCGGTCCAGCAGCTTTCCGGTAGCGTGAAGCAAGCGATGAGCCGATACCCGCAGTTCTGCAGGACTTCGATGTTGTGGCTGATCGAATCCAGCCCGCTTCCAGCATCGGTCCAGAACTTCTCGATGACGGCAGGGTGCTGGTTCGTAAGCCACGAAGGGCACGTTACGGCAACGTAGCCGTCCTTTTTAAGGAAGCGGTGCCAATGGGCAAGCCCCTTCTCCAAGCCGATGTTGTCGACCGCACCTTCCGACCATATAAGATCGAGCGACTCCTGCTCGAAAGGCAGGTTGTCCATCGAGCCAACCATGCCTCGCACCCGATCCTTTAGCCCCAGCTGATCGGCGCGTTCGTTCAGTACGTCGATAAGCTGGGGGAACAGGTCGAGGCCGACCACGGTTCCCGTCAGGTGCTGCGCAAGCTCGAGCGTTTGCGGCCCGCTTCCGCAGCCTAGATCCGCTACGTTCGAGAAGCCGTCAAGCTCGCCTAGGAAGCTCAAGGCTTGGCGCGTCGTGTCGTCGCTGCCCGGCCCTTGCCTTTCCAGGTGCACGTGAGCCTCGATAAGCAGGTCAATTATGGATGGCTGGTTGGTTTCCATGTTTGGAGTCCTTTTTCTTAGGGCGCCCGGGACGTCATCCGCCGGAGTTCATTTCATCATACCCGATGGGCGGGCGCACTCCCCGACTCCCATGCTCGATTCTTTGCCGCGCGCGGCAGGGTGCGGTGTCCGCGGGCGAGCGCTCGGCAGGGCGAACGGGCGCGCATGGTTGCTAGGTGCTGCGCGCGCGGCAGGGCGCTCGCGAGCTCTTGGATGCTTTTCGTGCAACGGAAACGACGGCCTTGGCGACTTCGATTTCCCGAGGGGTTGGTTCCTTCTGGCAACAAGGTGCGTAGCATGCTAAGCTGTATAAACTCGAGTGCCTATGTAATTAATGGAATACAGGTTTGGATCACTTAACCGACAGAGAGTTCGATAGAATCTGCACGTATTTATCCCGCACGCTCGGGCTGAATATGCAGTCCAAACGCGTGCTGCTTGAATGTCGGCTCTCGCACGAACGGGAACGTCTGGGGTGCGCCTCGTTTTCGTCCTACTTCGATATGGTGGAGCGGGGCGCCGATCCCGAGATAACGAATCGCTTCATCGATCTTGCCACGACGCACTACACGTATTTTCTGCGCGGGCGGGAGCAGTTCGATTTTTTGCGTACCGTCGCGCTTCCTGAACTGGAACGTTCTCGGCCGCGTCGTACCTGGAACATACTATGCGCCGGCTGTTCCACGGGCGAAGAGTGCTATACCGCGTCTATGATCGTAGAGGACTATAGCCGCGATCACGCTATTCCCCCAGTGCGCATTACGGGCATCGACGTTTCAAGCGCGGCCATCGCGAAAGCCCGCCAAGCGGTGTATCACCCTATGCATGTGGAAAAGGTTCCGCCGCACTGGCTTTCGGACTACTTCACGCGCACCGGGGAAACCTATACGGTAACCGCCCCGATTCGCCGCCGCGTAGCGTTCGCGCAGGCGAATCTTTGCAATCCTGAGGCGCTGCGTCGCCGCTACGACCTTATTATATGCCGTAATGTTATTATTTATTTTGACGAACGCACTCGTGAGCAGGTGCTTGACAACTTGTATCGCCATTTAGCCGTTTCGGGTTACCTTATTCTCGGCCACGCGGAAATACTCCGTGACCGAGCAAGATTCGACTACAGGAAAGATTCGGTATATCAAAAGCGACCGGAAGCGACCGCCTTATGAACCTGTCATTTAAAAACGCGAGCATTAGCCGCAGTCTCATGGTTTCCTACCTCACGATCATCGTGCTGTTCGTGGTTTCTATTTGCGTGGCTATCTTCGGCGTTCATCAGAATTCAGTGATGACCACGGAGTTTTACGAGCGTCCGTATCAGGTGTCGAAAAGCGCCATCTTGCTGCGCAACACCATCGAGCAAACGTCTGCTTCGCTGAGGCAGTGCATTCTGACGGATGACCCCGCCGAAAGAACGCAGCTTGTCTCCGACATCGAGCAGCTGGCAATCGTGCGCGAAGCCGAGTACAACGTTGTTGCCAGCAATTTCAAAACCGACGTGGATGTTCTGACGCAGTTCGCCCTGACAAGCGAAAGCCTTATCGTTGTTCGCGATCAGGTTATCGAAGCGATACGCGCGGGCGACATCGAGCGGGCGCACGAGATGTACGATCAGAGCTACACGCCGCAAAAGGACATCATGGTGGCGCTGGCGAACAGCATCGTCGATATCGCCGAAAAGGAAGCTCTTGAGTACTCGCAGGATACAACCTACGTGGAAATCGCAACTTCGGTCATCATCGTGCTGCTGGGACTTTGCGCCATCGCGCTGGTGATGGTGCTTTGGCGTCGCATTACTCGTGCCATTGCGGTACCGGTGGTCGAGATCGAAGACATAGCGCGGCATGTGGCGGAAGGCGATCTTACGGTGCGTGCCGTTGCCGATTCGAGTAATGAGCTGGGTTCCCTTGCTGCGTCCATGAACAAGACGGTGGAAACGCTGCGCCTGACGGTGGAGCGGCTAAAGGAGACGGCCGATCAGGTGGAGCGCTCTTCGTCGCAAATGGCCGACGGCTCGCAGACCGTTGCGCAGGGTTCCGCCGAACAAGCCATGGCCATCGAGGAGCTGGCAACCAGCGTGCAGGGCATTAACCAGGTGGTGGAGGAAAACAACAAGAGCGTGGTTACGGCCAACGAAAACACCGCCATGGTGCTGCATGCCGTCGAGCAGAGCAATCGTCAGATATCCCAGGCCGTGAAGATCATCGAAGACATCAGGGTGAGCACGAGCAATATCTCGCAGCTTGCGAACACCATCGAGGATATTTCGTTCCAGACGAACATTCTTGCGCTCAATGCTTCCGTTGAGGCGGCGCGCGCGGGCGAGGCCGGCCACGGATTCGCCATTGTTGCCGAGGAAATTCGGCGTTTAGCGTCGCAGGTGAGCGAGGCGTCGCGCGCGGCCGATGAGTTCGCCGCCGATGCCACCCTCAACGTGGAAAACGGCAGCGCGCTCATTAAGACGACGTCGACCAGCATGGATAACGCTGTGTCTGCTACAGAGGGCGTGAAGGAGATGATGTCCGCCATCGCATTGGCGTCAGCGCAGCAGCTGGATTCTTTGTCGCAGATTCAGGAAAGCATGAACAGCCTGTCCGACGTGATCCAGGAAAACTCGGCGGCTTCGGAAGAGAGCGCGGTGATTGGCGAGGAGCTGGCTGACCAGGCTCGCGGCCTCAAGCGCCTGATCGATCGCTTTACGCTTGAGAAGCCCGCGCAGCGCTCAAACGGTGATGGCAAGTGACCGGGCGGACTGCTGCGCCTTCGTCGGATTCGACGTCGGAATCGGATCGTGCCGAGTGCCTTCAGCTGCGTGAAGCGAACGCCGTATTGCAGGACAAGCTCGATGCCATGCGAAGCTTGGCCTTTCGTGATCAGCTTACGGGCCTGTTCAGCCGACACTACCTTACGGATTACCTAGAGCAGAAAATGCAGGAGTCCAGCCATGATTCGAACACGGTGCTGGCGCTTTGCGATATAGATGACTTCAAGGCAATCAACGACGTGCGCGGCCACCAGTCGGGCGACATCGCCATTGTGTGCATCGCCGACATTCTGGATGATTTGGCTGGGAGCCACCCCGTTGTTCGCTGGGGCGGCGAAGAACTGCTTATCGTCATGCTTGCAACGTCCGACCATGACGCGCTGCGCCTGTGCAATCGCATGCGCGAAGAAGTTGCCGCGTATCGCATCGACGATGGGATGGGCGAGTTCTCCTGCACGCTTACGTTCGGGCTGTGCTCGTACGATTCCAGTTTTACGCTTGCCGAGAACTTCGCGCGTGCAGACCGCGCGTTGTATCGTGGCAAGGAAACCGGAAAGAACTGCTGCACGTTCGCTCAGTCTGAAGTGGCGGGTGAGCAAGCATGAAGCAGGCGAAGCGCGAGGAATTCATCGTTCAGGTTATCTTCAAGCCTAATTGCGGACTTGAGAACACGCGCGCGTCGCTTGTGATGCGCCGTATCGTGCCGCTGTGCGAAACGGCGTCGTGCCATCCCCGCGCAGTTAAAAGCGATCGATCCACCATTACGTACCTGCGTGACCACGGGCTGTTCATTCGCTTCACCTCTTCTGTTCCCGAACAGGTTTTGCTGACCATCAAAGGGTCGTTCTTTGTAGATAGATGCACCATCGTTGCTGATGAAAGCGCTATTCCTGCATACAAGAAGGAAAGCATTGCGTCTGGAGACTTGGGGGGAGCCGCGTCTGCGCTGCCGTATTCGTTTGCGGACGAAAATCACCTGAACGGGCGCGGGAGCCAGCTTGTCAACGTGTTGGCGCAGTTCGAAGAGGTGCATCGCAAGTTGCGCGAGCATGCCGAGAGCATGCCGCAAGACCATGAGCTGAACAGCATCGTGCTCTCGCATACGAAGGTGGTGGACGAGCTGCGCACGGCCGTTGCGCGGTCGCGTATCGAACGGTTCGATCGCATAGCGCCATCGCTGCGTGCGCTTGTTGCCGATTGCAGCCGGCGTTTTGGCGTGCTTGTCGACCTGGACATTGCCGACGGCCACATGGTTCTCGATCGGTCGGTGCTCGCTTCAATGGAGGAGATAATCAAGCGTCTGGTGCGGTTGTGTCTTCGCGACGGGATCGAGCAGCCCGAACATCGCATTGCCGCGGGAAAGCCTGCGCGCGCTCTGCTGCGCTTGCGATTGGAGGCCGATGGATCGGACGTGGTGTGCCGCATCGAGCACGACGGCATGCCGTTCAATTCGCACGACGTTGGGCAACATGCTGCGAAACACGGGCTGCTAACGCGCCCGCTTGAGGCGTATACCGAAGAAGAACTGGGCGCCCTCCTTTTGGTCCCTGGGTTTGCCGCTGCTTCCAAAACTCCTGTTGCAGGCATGTTTTCCCAATTCAACGAAGTTGCATCGCTTTTGCAGCACGTGGGCGGTCGCGGCGAGGTGCGCAATACCGATCGCAGCACGCTTGAGATCGTGCTGCACATTCCCGTGCCGTTCACCATTATGGAAGCAGCGCTTTTGCGCACGGGTTCAATGACGTTCGCGCTTCCCGCGCAACGCATCGATCGCTTTGAAGCGTATCATGCAAACTGGATCGAGCCTGATAGCCAAAGCGCACAAGAGCCTCAGGCGGCAACGCCCCAGCGGGTTCGCGCCGCGTTTTACGTGGGAGAGGACGGGAATCGCTCGAAGCTCATAAACGGAGCGAGTTCGGGCTCGCCTTTGAAGGCGGAGGATCCTCTGCTCGTTCTGTTTTTGGAAGAGCTGGGAGAGCGGCGTTGCCTTGTGGTGGACGCCGTAGTTGGCTACGAGCGGATTTCCGTAAGCCGGCTGCCGCAGTTGCTCGATCGGGGGTCCTTGCGCAAGGCCGGGTGCTTCGGCTATGCGCTTCTGAAGAACGGGGATCCTTGCGCGGTCGTGAGCATCCGTCATCTGTTGAACGCAGCGTTCAAGGAAGAGGGTTCCCATGCGTGACGTTGAGCAGCGCTTACGGTGGATAGAGGAACTGATAGGCGGCGGCCAGCGGGAGGCGCATCGCTCGAACGCGCTTGTCGTTCCCGTCGCAAACGGCAACATCGCCATTGCGTTCTCCTCTATTGAGGAAGTGGTGTCGTCGGGCAAGATGAAGTCGTTGGCGTTTCTTCCTAAGGAGTTTAGCGGCGTGCTCTCGCAAGGCTACGAACTTGTGCCGGTGCTCGATGTTGAGGCATGCGTCAGCGAGTCATCGTCTCAAATCGTGATCGTGCGCAGCAATGATTGCTTGTTGGGGCTGCGCTTTTCGGGCGATCCCTACGTGATCGACTTGAACGAGCTGGATCATGCGCCGTTGAAGACGGAATCCTTGCAAGATGCCGCCCGCGCTCCCTTGTCGCTGCTGGACGTCGACGCCATGGTTTCCTCGCTGCTTGCTGTTGGCTGATCGCGCGGATTGTCGGCGCTTGCGAGGCGGTATACTGGGCAGCGTTGATCGCTCGTTTTGGCTTACGAACTCGCAGGAGGTTGTTCGTGGAATTCGTCATTGCAACAGCTGAGCACCTTGATCGCATGTGCGACATAACCGACCAGGCGAAGCGTCAGCTTCGGGGTTTGGACGTGAATCAGTGGCAAAACGGGTACCCCTGTCGCGAAACGTGGGTGCAGGACATAGCGGACGGCTGCACGTATCTTGCCATGGAAGACGGTTCGGTGCAGGGGATCTTTGCCTACAAAGAGGGCCCCGATCCTTCGTATGCCGTCATCGACGGCGCGTGGTTGACCGGCGACGATGCGCGCTACGTGGCGCTGCATCGCGTGTGCGTGGCGGACGAAAGCAAGGGAAAGGGCGTGGCGGGCGCGATGTTCCAGTATGCGTTCGACCTTGCCTGCCGCGCCAACATGGCTTCCGTGCGCATCGACACGCACCCCGAAAACGTTCCGATGCGGCGTGCGCTTGAGAAGGCGGGCTTTCGGTATTGCGGCGAGATTCGTTTGGCCGAAGGCGCCGAACAGGGCGACCTGCGCATTGCGTTCGAGAAGGAACTGGCCTGATCGTAGGCTCGCGTCGCATCGGAACGCGCGCGTCGCCGCATGCCGTCGTCGGCTCACGCAGCATGCGCGACCGCTTCGCCTACGCGGCCGGGAACCTCAGCACCAGGTACACGCCCGCCATCAGCACCGTGAGCAGCATGATGGGGAAGGCCGTTTTGAAGAAGCCCATGAACGTGATCTCGTAGCCGAACTTCTTGCTGATGTCGGACAGCACTACGTTCGCGCTGGCTCCGATAAGGGTGCCGTTGCCACCCAGGCACGCACCCAGGGAGACGGCCCACCACAAAGGCGTTACGTCCATGCCCGACGCTTCCATGGTCAGCAAGATGGGGATCATGGTGGCTACGAAGGGTATGTTGTCCAGGAAGCTGGAGATGACCGCCGATCCTATCAGCAGCACCAGCATGGTTACGAACACGTTGCCCCCGGTCATGTCCACCAGCCCGTTCGCCAGCATGCCGATGACGCCGGTTTCCGCCAGCGCTCCAACAATGACGAACAGTCCGGCGAAGAACGAAAGCGTGGTCCATTCCACCTGCGAGAGCGCGTCTTCGATGCTCGTGCCCGATAGCAGGATGGTGATGCCGGCCACGCCGAGCGCGATGATGCTCGATTCCAGCCCTAGCGCTCCGTGCCCCATGAATCCGACGACTACGACGCCGGTCATGACAACGCTCAACTTGAGCAGGCGCGCGTCTTTGATGTACGTGCGCTCGTCAAGCTCCATGACGCGGGCGCG
Source organism: Paraeggerthella hominis (assembly GCF_021044775.1). Lineage (NCBI taxonomy): Bacteria > Bacillati > Actinomycetota > Coriobacteriia > Eggerthellales > Eggerthellaceae > Paraeggerthella > Paraeggerthella hominis. Next base: position 143,561 of record NZ_JAJNOQ010000002.1, on the reverse strand, counting down.
TTCTTCGTCGTTGACTTTCATGGACCGTCCGTACATGAAGTAGAACACTATCAAAATCGCGGCCAGGATGACCACGACGGCGGGGGCATCCATCATGATGAAGTCGAGGAACGTGAATCCTGCGGCCGATCCGATCATGATGTTCGGGGGGTCGCCGATGAGCGTGGCGGTTCCGCCGATGTTCGACGCCATGATCTCGGTCATGAAGAACGGGATGGGGTTGATGTCGAGCAGGCGGCATACGGTCAGGGTCATGGGCCCGATGAGCAGCACGGTGGTCACGTTGTCCAAAAACGCAGATAAAACGGCGGTGAGCAGCACGAACAAAAGCATGATCTTCCAGGGGTCGCCCCGTGCGATGCGCGCGCTCTTGATGGCCAGGTACTCGAACACGCCCGACAGTTTCACCACCGACACGAACAGCATCATGCCCAGCAGCACGCCCAGCGTGTTGAAGTCGATGTGCTCCATGGCTGCGTCGAACGGCATTACGTGCAGCGCGAGCACCACCATGGCGCCCACGATGGCCGCGAGCGACCGATGCAGCTTTTCGGTCATGATCGCCAGCATGACAACCACGAATATGACGATGGCTATGATCTGATTTGTGTCCATGCGGATTATTGTACGCCCGAAGCGGCAATCGAGGCCGCACTTTTCCAGCGGCCTGTCCGTCAATATGCGTCGAATGGCGGGCAGCGGGCTGCATGACGCCGGCGTCCGCCCGACGTCTGCCGTTGGTTTTCCTTCCGCGCGGCGCACGTTCCCTCTTAGGCTGTCTGAGGATGCTGCGCTTCGGTTGGCGCGCGGGCGCAACCTGATGATTGTATGGAGGGGCGTGCCTTGCGGGCACGGGGCGCGTTCGTGCGCGACAACCGAACGGGTATACTGATCGCATTGAAGCCGTACTACACGTACTACAAGACGAAGGACACTTTATGGGTTTGCAGTTCGCCGCCGCACGCGCCGTGAGCGCCGTCTCCACGTGGGGACTGAAGAACGTGTTTCATCGCCCTGCCGCCAACTTTCCCGGGAAGATCGCGCTGTACGTCGATCCGCGCATCATCGCCGATCTGACGCCGAAGCTGGCCAAGGGCTCGGTTGCGGTGGTCGGTACGAACGGGAAGACCACGGTCACGAACCTGCTTGCCGATGTGCTGGAGCAGGCGGGCCAGCGCGTGGTGTGCAACCGGACCGGAGCGAACCTGGATTCGGGCGTGGCCACGGCGCTGCTGCATGCGGGCCCGTCCGATTGGGGCGTGTTCGAAACCGACGAGCTGTGGCTGGCGAAGATCCTGCCGCATCTGAAGGCGAACTACGTTGTTCTGCTCAACCTGTTCCGCGATCAGCTGGATCGTGTGGGGGAGATCGACCGCATCCAGGACAGCATCGTGGGCGCGCTGGCTTCGTCGCCCGACACGGTGCTGGTCTACAACGCCGACGATCCGTTGTGCGCGATGATTGCCGAGCGTGCGGAAAACCGGTCCATCGCGTTCGGCGTTGCTCAGGATATGGGCTTGCCTCAGAACACGGTGGCCGACGCCACTATGTGCCAGCGTTGCTCGTCGATGTTTGAATATGCGTTTCGCCAGTATGGCCAGCTGGGAGATTTTCATTGTCCGACCTGCGGTTTCTCTCGTGCAAGCCTTGATTTTGCCGCCGAGGACGTGCGCTTGAGCACGGACGGCTTGTCATTTCAGCTGGGAAAGCCCCAGCAGGGTGTTGCCGCAAACGCGGGCGCGTTTTCGGTGCGCGCTCCGTTCAGCGGCGCGTACATGGTGTACAACCTGGCGGCGGTGGGTGTTGCCGCAAGCCTGCTCGGCTGCTCGAACGACGCGCTTCAGCAGGCTATCGATGCGTTCGACCCGCAGAACGGGCGTTTGCAATCGTACGAGATTGCCGGTCGGTCGGCGCTGCTCAACCTGGCAAAGAACCCGACCGGGTTCAACCAGAACCTCAAGATCATCTTGCAGGACGAAGGACCCAAGGCCGTGGCGTTCTTCGTCAACGATAAAGAAGGCGACGGTCGCGACATTTCGTGGCTGTGGGACATTGATTTCGAGGAGCTTGCCGCCGAGCGCGACTTGCTGGTGTTCGCGGGCGGCATTCGCCGCAACGACCTGCAGGTTCGCTTGAAGTATGCCGGACTTGACGCGCAGCTGATCGACGACGCTCACGACCTGTTCGGGCGTTTGTCCAACGTGCCTGCCGAGGTCAAGGCGTACCTTATTGCAAACTACACGGCGCTTCCTCCCGTTCATGCCGACATGGACGCGCTGGCCGCTGCTGAAACCGCGCCGTCGGCAGGCGCGCCGGGCGCTTCGGGCACGCTCGCTGCTGCGGACGCATCCGACGCTTCGCAGGCGCCTGTTGCTGCTGCGAGCGCGCCCTCGGCTTCGCAGGTGCCCCCTGCCGCCGACCCGTCGGATTCCGAGGCCCCGCTTGTTATCGCGCACCTGTTCCCCGACCTGCTCAACCTGTACGGCGACGGCGGCAACGTGCGCATTCTGGAACGCCGCCTTCGCGACCGAGGCGTTGCCGTGGAGGTCAAGCGCGTGAACCACGGGCAGTCCGTCGATCTGGCGGACGTCGACTTGGTGTTCTTGGGCGGCGGGCCCGATCGCGAGCAGCGCTTGGCTTCCACCGAGCTCATGCGCATGCGCGATGAGCTGCGCGCCTTCGTCGAGGACGACGGCGTGTTGCTGGCTATTTGCGGCGGCTATCAGATTCTCGGCAAGGAATGGCTGCTGGGCGACGAGGTGGTCGAGGGCCTGGGCATCGTCGACATGACCACCGAGCGCGCGGCGGGATCCGCTGACCGGCTGATCGACAACATCGTGCTGGACTCGCCTTTGGCGCAGATGCCGGTGGTGGGGTACGAGAACCATGCCGGTCGCACGCGTCTTGGCGCCGGCGTTCAGGCTTTCGGGCGCGTGGTTTCCTCGGTGGGCCATGGCAACAACGACGACGACAAGCAGGACGGCGTGCTGTACAAAAACGTGGTGGGAACGTACCTTCACGGTCCGCTGTTGGCGAAGAATCCGCAGGTGGCGGACGCTTTGCTGGCTCGGGCGCTCGAGCGCCGCGTCTCGCGTGCGGAAGTTCCCGCCCCCTCCCTTGCGGCGCTTGACGACACGGCGGAAAAGGCTGCGAACGAATACCTGTGCAAACGCTTGAACGTGCGCGTTTAACGAATAGCGAGGGCGGCTTCCTTGAGGATCCGCCCTCGATTCGCTATGGGCTTTTCCTAGTAAAGGCTTGTGCGCGCTTGCGCGGTCGCGCGTTCGTCGGCACAATACGTCCATGGACTCTCAACGAAGCAATCAAAGGCGCCCTTCGCGCGCGCATGAGGAATCACCTCGACCCACGCAAGAAAACCGTTCTTCGCGGCCCGGTTCCGTTCGGGCTTCTCGACCGGCCGCCTCGCGCGGCGCGGGCGATGGCGCAAGAAGGCGACCGAGCGTTCAATCCGCATCTTCTCCTACGCCTCGCGCTCGATTGTCGCGCAACGGCGCTGACGTGCCGCGCTCTTCAAAGCGGAAGCGACCCAGCAAGCTGGTGATCGCGCTTGCGGTGGTGGGCGTGCTCGTGTTGGGCGGAGCCGGCGCGGCGTTCGCGTACTACGGCATTTTGTCGGGGAACCTGCACGCCGGGGTCGATGCCAAGTTGCGCGCGGCGCTCGTTGATACGGATTTGGCGAAAGAGCCGTTCTACGTACTGCTTATGGGCACGGACGGGTCGAACGATCGTCAGGCTTCCCAGGAATACGCAGGGGACCAGTTTCGCAGCGACAGCATCATACTTGCGCGGATCGATCCGGTCGACAAAAAGGTCACCATGGTTTCGATCCATCGAGACACCCTGGTTGACATGGGCGAATACGGTCAAAACAAGCTGAATGCCGCTCACGCTATCGGCGGTGCGGCACTGGCGGTGGAGACCGTGTCCAAGTTGGCGGGCGTGCCCATTTCCCATTACGCGGAAATCAACTTCGACGGCTTCAAGGACGTGGTGGACGCTTTGGGCGGCGTTGAGGCGGACGTTCCCATGGAGATCGACGACGAAGACGCCGGCGGCCACTTGGATGCCGGCGTGCAGACGCTCAGCGGCGATCAAGCCCTTATCCTGTGTCGTTCGCGGCATGCGTACGATGAGTTCGGAGACGGCGATTCGTATCGCGCGGCGAACCAGCGATTGGTCCTGGGGGCTATTGCGAAGAAGATCCTCTCGGCTGACGTGGCCACCATGGCAAGCACCGTGCAGGCCCTTTCCCAATACGTGACCACCGATCTTGAAATTACGGACATCGTGGGCATAGCTCAAACCATGCAGGGGCTTGATCCGGCAACGGATATGTATTCCGGCATGGAGCCCACCACGTCCAGCTACATCGACGGCGTGTGGTACGAGATCAACAACGTCGAGCAATGGAAGGCCATGATGGCGCGCGTTGACCAGGGTCTTCCGCCTACGGAGGGCGATATCGTCGACGAGGTGTCGGGTACCATCTTGGCCAGTACGGGCAGCGGGCAGCTTGTGAACGAGAGCGGCGATTTGAGCGGCGGCGGCGCTTCGCAGAAGCGTTCGGGAACGGTTGCGGTGCGCAATGGAAACGGCATAACCGGCGCGGGGTCCCAGGCTGCCGAGCGCGTTCAATCGCTGGGCTACAAGGTGGAGTCGGGCAATGCGGACAGCTTCGATTATCCGCAAACGCTTGTCGTATACGAGCAGGGTGGAAAAGCGGATCGCGCCCAGGAGATTGTCGATGCGCTTGGCGTGGGCAAAGCTATGGTTAACGACGGGTCGTACGTTATCAACGCCGATTTCCTGGTGGTTTTGGGAGCCGACTGGAAATAGCTTACATGCCCCAGGTCCAGTCGTTGAGCAGCAGTCCTTTCGCCAAGCCCAGCACAAGGATGTGCAGGGGATAGTACGCATAGAAGAACCACTTCATCGGCAGGCCGCGCTTTCCGTTGTATGAGAGCAGCAGCGGAATGGTGGCCGTGCATCCAGCCAAGGGGTACAGCGCGAAGGATAGCAGAACCAGATTGGAGCTTGCCAGATATCGCGCAAGCGCGGGGATTCCGTCTGCCAATATGGGCAGCAAAAGCGGGTAGACAATGCGCTGGCGTCGATCTTCAAGGATCTTCATCATGAGGACCATGATGGGCCCTAGAATGCCCCAGTCACACAGAGAGCTTGCCGCCATCAGCGCCGCCGCGATCGCCCAAAAACCTGCTCGGTTTTCCAGGCGGTCGTAAAGATACAGCACGGCTAATCCGATGAGCAACGTGAACAGCACGTTGAGGTTTCCTGCAAGAAACAACCCGTAGGGTATTTGAGATATAAGGGCAAACACGAGCAGGCGCCGGGCGTATTTAGGTACGCTTGATGTGCGTCGGTAGCCTTCTACCAGCAGAAATGCCATGATGGGGAAGGCGAGTCCGCCAAGACCGAACAGTAGGCAGAACGCTTCGGCAGGTAGGTAGGGATAGAACATGTAGGACGCGTGGTTGGCTGTCATGCCGACTATGGCTACGATTTTCAAAGCGAAGGACGAGACGCCCCTACGCGTGTCTTCATCGGTTGTATTGAGCGATTCGTTCATAGGATTCCAGTATACTGGGACGGCTGGGGGATTGCGGGATGAAGGGCGAAATTGCGTGATGCAGGCAAAGGACGGCTCAAACGGTTCAAGCGGATCAAACGAGGCTGGGAAAGCGAACCGGCCCGTTTCGGCCTCGGCCTCGGCTCCGGGGGAGGGTTCCTCGGCCGTGCTCGCTTTGTTTCGGGCTCCCGGTTTGTTTGTTGCGGCAATCGTGCTGTCGGTGATGTGCTTCCAAGTCTTCCCGGACGATACGCTGGAGTCTTCGCTTGTGCAGGGGATTGCGCTGTCGATCATGGTGCTTGCGCTTGTGAGGATTGGTCGTCCCAAGGCGTTGCAGCGTTCTTGCAAGACGATCAGCTCCCTTGGCCGTTGGGTGGTTTTCGTGCTTGCGGTAGGGTTTGCCGCGGGCATCGCGCTGTGCCTGCTTTCCGAACCGGTTGGTTTCTTTGATTCGGACGCCGCGGCGCGCGTTGCCTTCATTCTTCCGATATGCCTGATGACCGGCTTGTTCGAAGAGGGTGTTTTCAGGGTTCTTGCCCTGGATGCGTTCTTGACGCGCTTGGCCCCGCTGCGTGCTGCGGTGGTTTCGGCGGTTTTGTTCGGGCTGCTGCATGTGTCGTTCGGACAGGCGCTGGCCGTTGGGGACGCGGTTGCGTGGACGCAGGCCGTGCTCAAGCCGGTGCAGGCGGGGCTGTTCGGCTTCTTCATGGCCGTTTTGTACCTGAAGGGCTGCAGCCTGTGGTTTCTAGCCTGGGTTCACGCTGCATTTGATCTGGTTTATCTGGGCCCGATCATGCTTGCTACGGGGATGCAGCCGGTCTACGTGACCGGCGGCTTTGACGATCTGATCGTGCTTGCGGCTGCTACGATCCTTTTGCTCGCGCCTGCTCGAGCGGCGTGGTCGGCTTTTCGCGCGCCGTCGAAGGCGGCCTCGGATTCGTAGCGGTTTTCCGCCCTCAGTCTTGGTTGGCGCACGAGCATTTGTTGCGCTTCGCACGGTACAAGTCGTTGTCGGCTTGCCGGTACAGATCTTCGAACACCGGGTTGCCGCATGTTTGCGAGCAGTTGCTGCGAGCTACGCCAACAGCTAGCGACAATGATGCGAGCGGGTTTTCTATGGCTTCGTCGTGAAAACCTTCGAATGCTTCGCTTTTGATGCGCTCCACCAGGCGATCGAGGTCGGACGTGTTTTGCGCATGCGGTACGAACACGGCGAACTCGTCGCCGCCGAACCGCGCGACGACGGCGCTAGGGCCTGCGACGTCCTTTAGGAATGCGGCAACGTGCGTCAGGACGCGATCGCCCGTGGGATGTCCGTATCGATCGTTCACTTCCTTGAAATCGTCCACGTCGATGAACAGGAGCGCGCACGTCTCGCTGTGCTGCTCGCAGTGTTTTCGAATGCGCTCGATGGCCGTGCGCCGTGCAATTGCCCCGGTTAGGTCATCGTGCTCCGCAAGCGCTCTGTACGTCTGCTGCTGCACCATCATGGCGTGCGTGTCCAGAAGCCTTCCCACATGGCGATACGGTTTTCCGTTTTCGTCTCGCAAGACGACGGATTGGTATCGGCACCACAGGGGGTTGCCTTGCGCGTCGGGCAAGGCAACGTCAACGTCGACGCGCGCTGCTGCGTGGTTCGTGCACGCGTGCTGGTAGATTTCGAAATCACCGTGGTTGGCCTGGCACGACGGCCCCTGCGGACCCAGTTTGTCGAAGTCGCTCGACGCCATGGGACGCCCGAACCGTTTTTCGAAATCCCCGAACACCTCCGTTTTCTTAAGGCGGCAGTTCGCGTCGAAGAGCACATCGTTGTTGAGCTCTGCCAAGATGGTGAGCCGCTCGTTGCTTTTCTCGAGTTCTTCTTGGTAGGTGATCTTGTCGGTGATGTCGAGCGTTGCCACGTAAAACCAGCGAACGCCGTCCTCGTCAACCACCAAGCGTCCCCAATCCTCAATCCAGCGAACGCTGCCGTCTTTTTTCTTGATGCGGTAGGTGACGACATCGGTGTCGCCGTACTTCATCTGTTCGGCTATGGACTCTTCCACGGCCTCGAGGTCTTCGGGATGGACAAATCCCCTGAACGAGTTTCCGGTTGCCTCTCGAAATGCCTGCTCGGTTTCGTAACCGGTCATTTCAAGCAGTCCGGCGCTGATCGAGCTGAATTCTTCGCCACCGTCGGCGTGGTAGCGGAACAGCCCTCCCGGCATGCGTTTCAGGAAGTGGTGGTATTCTTCTTTGATTTTTCGCTCGTTTGCCAAGGCCGATCGCAGCTTGCGCTGCGCTTGGTTCATTTCGATGGCGTTCATGATGCGTCGAGATGCATAAGGGCTGAAGGGTCGAACGATGATGTCCAACGCGTTCGGCGTCCGTTCGGTGGAGGGCGCTTCGTTGTGGTCATCTACAATCAAAAAGAACGGAATGCCGTCGGTTACGCTGGGCCCTTCGAAAACGTTTGGTCCGGTCATGCTTGCAAGATGGGGGAAATCGTTGTCTGCAATGATGGCCGATATGCCCTGTTTCGATCCTCTGACAAGGGAGAACGCTTCCAGGATGTCAGATGCTTTCAGCACGGTGCATGTTTGCGTCAGCAGGCTCCCCAGCTCTTCACGGTCGCTTTCGAGCGTACTTGCGATTAGGACGGTGTGCATGACGGTCGTTCCCCTTCGGCCGGCAGGCCCTCGCTTCTTGCGAGGCGAGGGCCACGTGGTATGGGTGGTGAAGGCATCGTTTTGTTTTCGAGTGTAGCATAGCGAGTGCGAGGCGAAGCTGACGAGCCCGTTGTTCGGAAGTGGGTTTTGACGGCTTGCCGTGGGCGTTTGCGCGTGCTGGGCGACCGGCGGGTTCGGCTTGCTGCGAGCGTGAAAGCTGCGTTTGAGAGTGCGTAGAAAATAGCGGAAATTTGTTCTTGCGTTTGCAAAGCGAATCCGGTAACATATTCAACCGCTTCGGAAGAAGCACGATTTGTGCGGGCGTGGCGGAATTGGCAGACGCGTACGGTTCAGGTCCGTATGGGGGCAACCCCATGGAGGTTCAAGTCCTCTCGCCCGCACCATTTGAATTGCAAGGCCCCTGGTTCCAGGGGCCTTTTAGTTGTGAACACGGATCTTGCTGGGAAGTTTCTGCTTCTCATTAGCACCACCCTATCCCCTAAGCCACCGATTGATTGCTTTCTAACTAGTTTCCAAGGGTTTTCCAAAGCGCAATCTGCAGATTATGGCAAAATTCCGAGATTTCTTGCTCTTTCAATATCTGTAGGGTCACAATGGTATTGGTTGTGGCGTCTCTTTGTCCAGGCGATAGTGGTGGATGACGCTCCGGATGCATGAATGCAAGTCGTTCCCCCTCTGCAAGAACCAGCGTATTCCACTACTCTTCTAAAGGATTCGTTATGAATGAAACGGTTCTCATAGTTGAAGACGATTCGGATATTGTCGAAATCTTGAGCCTTTACTTGTGCGGTAGCGACTATCAGGTTGAAACTGCCGCCAATGGAAGGTTGGGGCTCGAGTTGCTGAAGAGCGCGTTTCCGTCGGTTGTCCTCGTGGATTTGATGATGCCCGAAATGAACGGGTTCGACTTTATAAAGGAAGCTCGTTTGGTTTCGGATGCTCCCATCGTCATCATTTCGGCTCGCAGCCAGCCCACCGACAAAATGCTCGGCCTGGATTTAGGGGCTGATGGATATATCACGAAACCGTTCGACCCGATTGAGGTACTGGCTTATGTTCGCGCGGTTCTTAGACGCTGCAACGTATTGTCGGCGGCTGACGCAGGCGATGCTTCCTTGAACCATGCCGTCGTGCGCATTGGCAATATAGAGTTTGATAAGGAGTCTTTGATTGTTCGAAAAAACGGCAACGTGGTTCCTTTCACGGCTTCGGAATTAAAAATATTCAGCAAACTGTTTTCATCTCCTGGTCGCGTGTATACGAAGGCGCAATTATACGAGCAGATCAGTTCTTCATCGTATGGCGGAGGCGAGGACAGCATCATGGTTCACGTTTCCAATATTCGATCGAAGATAGAAGATGACCCTAACAGCCCGACGCATATCGTTACGGTTCGTGGATTGGGATATCGTTTTGAAGGCTGACGCGACATCGGTGGGGCGAGGTATGAGGTCGCTGTTTTCCAGCCTGGCGTTTCGCTGCATGGCGGTTGTGCTTATTTACGCAATCCTGATTATGGGTCTGTTTTCGGCCGTCGGCTACTTCGCAGATTTTCGCCTTAGCAGCGCATTTCCTTCCATTGATGCCTTGGAGGGAAGCGGAGATGCTTTGGAAAACGATTCTTTCAGCGAATTGAGGAGTTCGGTTCCTGCGTCTGCTCAAATGGCGATTTTCGACCAGGATGGGAACCGCCTGTACGCCAGTGACGACGATATTGCCAAATCAATCGATGCGAGCGATTTGGCAATCATTAACGGAAGCGAAGAAGACCGCGTTTTCTACGAGGTTCTGCAGCGTTCCGATGCTCAGCACGGTACCGTGTACGAAATAAACTTGTGCAGCATGAGCGGAACCGGCACTTCGAAGATAGTGCTGTCTTCTTGTGTCTGCAAGCTGGACGGAACGATCATCGAAGGCGACTTGTTTGCTGGCCGGGAATCGCTGAGCGCGCGTGATCTGTCCCTTATAAACGGGGAATTCAGCGCTAATAAGTCTATCGAAAAATACGAGTACGTCACTGCCGATAATCAGCCGCGAACCCTTGTTTTTATTTCTTCGAACGTGAGCGAATCGACGTACGAAGAGCTTATCGGTCAAAATGGAATCATCTGGCTCTCTTCTATTCCTGTTGCAATCGTTCTTACGGCCATTTCGGCTGCGGTTCTGGTAAGGATCATTCGCAGGGCGGCAAAGCCGCTGGACGCTGCCATTACCGCCTGCAAGGAAGGGGGCGAAAACCCTGACCGCGCGCATCGCGTTCCGACCGAGTTAGTGCCCACGTACGACAACTTTATAGAGCTGATGGACGAACTTGAAGCCGCGCAGAACGACAAGCAGCGGATTGTTGCAGATATTTCGCATGATTTGAAAACGCCTTTGACGGTGATAAGGGGATATGCGCAGGCCTTTGAGGATGGGCGCGTGCCTCCAGAAAAGGCGGAAGAGTACCTGAGGGCCATAAAGGAGAAGTCAGACGAGGCTGCCGGACTGATTGACTCGCTGTTTCTTTATGCCAAAACGAACCATCCTTCGTACAACCCCCAGCTTTCGCGGGTGGACGTCTGCGAAGTGGTTCGTCGCATAGCGATAGAAATGCTGTCGACTATTGAGCAGAGCTCCTGTCGCCTTGATGTGTCGATTCCCGACAATCCTATTTGGGTGAATGCTGATAGTTCGCTCTTGGCGCGCGTGTTTGGCAATCTGATAAACAACGCATGCGTGCACAATCCTGATGGGGTTACCGTACGGCTGACGTGCGACCACACTGAAAGCGAGGCGGTGATTGCTGTGGCGGATGACGGAACAGGGATCCCCGAATCCTTGCGCGATCAGGTATTTGAGCCGTTCGTTACCAGCAATGATGCGCGTGAATCGGGCAAGGGGACGGGATTGGGGCTTTCTATCGCCAAGCGCTTCGTCGATTTGCAGGGCGGAACGATTGGCGTTTCGCCCCAACCGGAAACTGGTTTTAAAACCGAGATAGTCGTAACTCTTCCGTTGGCATAGCATGTTTCGTTAAGAAATCTTAAGGCTCTCTTCAGCCTGGGCAAAGGATAGCTTCTCATAGTGGAGGCTGCATGTCTTTGTTTTAAGGAGCGCTATGAAGAAACCCCTGATATGTTGCGTTGCGTTAACCACCTTGCTCTGTGCTGGCGTCGGGTTGTCGGGATGTGTCGCAAGCCAAGAGGATCACGCTGAAAACGATTCGGTTGATAGCGAATTTGCAGACGTACGATACGACGCCCCGAAAGAACGCGTTTTGGTTGCGGCCGGAGGCAGCGACGAAAAAGACTCGAGAGAGATAGTTTGTTGGGGCGATAGCATGACCGAGGGTGCTGGTCGTGATTCGGCTGTAATCACAACCGGCGGTGGGGTTTTTGATGCGAGCTATCTGTCGTATCCCGAGGTGCTTCAAAAGCTGACGGGTATAACCACCTGCAATTTTGGCGTGTCAGGTGCAACGTCTGAGGAGATTGGCATCATGCAGGGAGGCATTAAGGCAAACCGCAAAGATGCGAGCATCGTAGTCGATGAAGAAGTTGTCGAGCTGGCAAAGCGGCATCCAGGAACCATCTTGGTGCTGGAAATTGGAAGCAACGGCGGTTGGGGTGGCGATTATGCTACGCTCATAGAGCAGTATCGTGCGATTATCAAAAACTCTGGATGCGAGAATTTCATTATTATTGGCGATACCGACGATCCGGGGACTTCGTATGGCGATTGGAAGCAAGAGGCTTTTGAACCGGGCGAGGGCGGTCGTCAAACCGACTGGGAAACCGCGCTGGCTGCGGAATTCGGGGACCATTTTATAAACATGCGCCAATTTCTTATCGAAGATGGTTTGGAGACTGCGGGGCTTGTGCCGACCGACGAAGACGCGGAAGATGCTGCGGCTGGCTGCATATCCATGCAGTTGCGATCTGACTGGACCCATTTGAATTCCTACGGATACTACGCGAAAGCGCAAGCGGTGTACCAACGAGGTGTTCAACTGGGTTATTGGTTTATGCAAAGTGCTCAAGAAGTAAATATTATGTTTAGTGATTGCAAGTCTTAGCTGTTCAAGGTTTCTTTATAGGACATTACTACTTCACATAATTTATCGCCACAATAGGTCTGTCTCTATTCCCAACGTGAAAGGATGGTTTATGGGACAGACCGTAAGTGAGATTGTCGGCAGAGCTCGTCGCTATATGGAGGCCGAAGGCTACTCTCCAAGCATCATCGAGCGGTATGTGAAGGGATGGGCGTACCTGGAGCGTTTCGCCAAAGATTCGGGCGACGACCAGTATTCAGAGAAGTTAGCAACACGCGCGCTCGCCAATGCCCCCTCTTCCTTATGTTTACCCATCCGTCGGCTTGTCGAGTTCGACCGGATAGGCATGTTTTACTGCAGGGCAGACTATCGCTATCCTTGCCCGGCCCGCTTTGTTTACCTTGTCGAAGGGTATCGCGATCATCTTACCGAGCGGGGGCTCAAGAAAGACACGAAGCGCTGCCGCTTGAACGCCGCGCGAAAATTCCTGTATTTCATTGATGGCAAAATCGGATGTATCGAAGAGCTTTTGCCGGAGCACGTAACGGCTTTCCTTCTCGACGCAAGGGAGAGCCAGGCGCCCAAATCGGTTTCCGTCACCGTAACTCGGCTTCGTGATTTCCTTGCATACGTGTCCACCGTACGCGAACTGGGTCACTCGCCTGAAAACGCGCTGACAGGCCGAATCGCAAAAGCCGCTCCCCAACTGCCTTCTTGGTTCACAGCCGAAGAGCTGGCATGCCTTTTGGATGCCGCAGCCGCAAGCCCTCGCCGCCCGAAGATGAAAACGGCCCTGGTTCTATTGTTCGTCACCTATGGGTTCCGAGCGAAAGACGTCATACGCCTTTCGCTCAATGACATCGACTGGGCAATCGACGAGATCCGCTTCGCGCAAAGCAAAAGCGGGGAGACGCAGATCGTTTTAATGACTCACCCCGTGAAGATGGCTTTGCTAGATTACTTAAAGAACGAACGCCCCGAATCGGGGTTCGACACGGTGTTCCTAACAGAAGTAAAGCCATATCGACCTTATAACAGCGCCGGCGCTATCTATTCGAAAATCACCGAACTTTGCGCTCGAGCCGGAATCGACGTGGTAGGCCGCCGCCACGGATCGCACGCCATACGCCACTCACTCGCCACGACGATGATGGACGGCGGAACCGACTACAAAATCATCGGTTCGGTCCTCGGGCAATCGCAGATCGACTCTGCACGGCCCTATCTCGATATCGACATCGAGCGCTTACGCTCGGTCGCCCTGGAGGTGCCGCCATGCCGTCTATAGACCGAATCGAAATCAACGGCCCGAATGCGGAGCTGTGCATCGACTTCGTCAACCACAAGCGGTCCATGGGCTACAAAGTGGACGTAGGGAAGATCTACATGCTCCGAAGCATTTCAGAAGCGGCGGAGGCATACAGACCGGCTGGAGACGATAGCGTCCTTCCCCGCGAAGCCGTCCTCCAATGGATCGAGCCCCGCGGAGAAGAAGCCATGGGCACGAGGCACAACCGTGCGAGCATGATCAGGAATTTCGGACTCTTCCTGCAATCCAACGGGTACGACGCGTACGTCCTCCCCAACAACATGCTGCCAAAATGCTCGTCGGATTTCCAACCCTACATCTTCACGCATGCCGAAATTCAGGAATTGGCCCGCATATTCGACGCCATACCCTATGACAAGCGCTATCCCGATCGCCATCTCGTCGTCCCCATGCTGTTTCGAACCCTTTACGGATGCGGCCTGCGGCTGGGCGAAGCCCTCAACCTCGCTGCCTGCGACGTCGATATGCGTGATGACGTCCTTGCGATTCGGCACGCGAAGGGGGAGAAGAACCGCTTCGTCCCCATGTCCAAGTCGCTTGCAGCCGAGTTCGCGCGGTATTGGGAAAACATGCGGTTTGCCGAAGGGCCGGCTGACCGCGTCATATTTCCCTCCCCGGAAAAACGCATTGTCCCTTATACGGAGCAAGCAGTGCGCAAGGTGTTTAAAGAAGCCTATGCGACTTTGAAATTGTCTACCGTCAAAGGAGACCTCCCGCGCGTCCATGACCTGCGCCACACGTTCGCCTGCCACGCGCTCGATGCCGCAGCGGAGCGAGGTGAAGATCCGTACGCGCTCCTCCCCGTGCTCGCAAGCTACCTGGGGCATTCCAGCGTTCAAGACACGATGCGCTACCTCCATCTCACCGAGGAGAGCCGACGTCGGATCGTCAACACCATGGCCGCATTCGATGAGAGCATTTTCCCGGAGGTGGATTACGATGCCATCTAGGCAGTTGGCAAGCAACAAGAACTTCCAGAAACATGTGACGGTTTTCCTGCGCTCGTGGATGCCGAAGCAGCGCAGCAGGAGCGCCAACACCGTCGCGGCGTATCGAGATTCCATCTCCCTTTTCCTTGTCTACATGCGAGACGAGCGAGGCATATCCGCTAATAAAATGACGTTGCATGACCTTACCGCTGAGGCGGTGGGCGACTTCTTGCTTTGGCTCGAAGACGAAAGGGAGAACTCGACTGCCACCCGAAACGCACGGCTCGCCGCACTGAGATCGTTCGCTGACTACCTTCAATATGAAGAGCCTGAAATGCTGACAGAGTGTCGCGGCATCCTGTCGATTCACACCAAGAAAGGCAGCGAGGGCCACCTGAAATACCTTTCGAGCGAGGCGGTGAAGGCCATCCTCGAAGAAGCGGCAGAGGGAAGCCTGCGGGATCTAGCCCTACTGCAGCTTCTCTACGATTCAGGCTGCCGCGTAGGCGAGCTGATCAATTTGAGCACCAACTCCCTCGCTCTGCGAAATCCTTCCGAAAGCAGCACGGTCTACCTCGTAGGCAAAGGCAGGAAGAGCCGAATTGTGGGGATTTCAGCGCTCACCACCTCGCATCTTAGGGAATATCTGAAGCGCCGCGACAAAAGCTACGTACCAAGCGATCCACTCTTCACAAACCAAAAGGGCGAACGCTTGACCAGAGGAGGAGTTGCCTACATCCTGTCCAAATATGTGGATACAGCTCGCAACGAACATCCTGAATTGTTTCCATCATGGCATATCACACCCCATACGATGCGCCATAGCCGTGCCACCCACTGGCTCGCAGAAGGCGTCCCTTTGGAAAAAATTCGGGATCTGCTCGGCCATGAGTTCATTTCGACAACCGAAATCTACGCGCAAGTCCTAGATAAAGACAAGCAGGAGGCCATCGAGCGCGCAAACGCCAAGGTGCTAGCGAAAGCCCATTATAAACCTCCTGCCGAGGAAGACTTCATCGAGTTTCTCAAAACAGTCGTCTAGACGGCAGGAGGCCGAAAAATATTATGTGGAGCTGGTATAGGATGAGATTCAGCCTCATCTGGCAAAACGCCGCCAGCTTCACATAATGCAGCCTTGCAAAAGGCTACACATAATACATGTTATCACTAGCTGTCCATAAAACGGTAAATCCAAAGAAACCTTTAGGAAGTGTTTAGAAAACGAAAAGGTTGCTCTCTTACTGTAGAACATGAAGCAAATACGGTAAGAGAGGTTTCTTATGAAACTCAAGAGCAATGTGCTGGAATATTTGGCCGAGGCCGCGCAGCGGACACCGGGCGGTACGGCGGTTGTCGACGAGTTCGGCAGCTATACCTATAAGCAGCTGCAAGACGATAGCGCAGCATACGGCGCGGCGCTGGCCAAATACGACGTGGCAAATCGTGGCGTGGTCATCATGGTTGAAAAAAGCTACGACACGCTTGCCATCATGCTGGGGACGTTGTTTGCATCCGGGTATTACGTGCCGGTTGATCCGTCGGTTCCCCCTGCGCGGCTTGCGCACATTGTCGGGGCATTGGGCAATCCGCTTCTGGTAACCACCGAAGAAACGTTGTGCGGCCTTCAGCTTGAGAATGCGTGCGAAACCGTTTCTTTGGAGGCGCTGCACAGCTTGCGCGCCGGGATGCAGCGACGTGACGCGGTTGAGCCGATGTCGCTTTCGATCGATCCGGCATACGTTCTGTTCACCTCTGGGTCGACGGGCGTCCCTAAGGGCGTGGTTGTCAGTCACGGAGCCATTATCAGCTTCATTGACGAATTCGTATCGGAATTCAAATTCGAAAACGGCGATCGGTTCGCCAACCAAGCGCCGTTTGACTTCGACGTGTCCGTTAAAGATATTTTCGGAAGCTTGGCGGTGGGTGCAACGCTCGTCATCGTGCCGCGCCGTTTGTTCATGCAGCCGCAAGCTTTGGTTGAGTTTCTGGACGAGCAACGCGTGACCGTGATGATTTGGGCGGTTGCGGCTTTGTGCATGGTCAGCTCGTTTCGGGCAATTGCCGGCAATTCGCTTTCGACGGTTCGAAAGGTGCTGTTCAGCGGCGAGGTTATGCCGCGGGCGCACTTAAAATCCCTGCTTGAGTCCTTGTCGAATGCCGAATTCGTCAACCTGTACGGTCCGACCGAAATTACGTGCAATTGTTTGTACTGCCGTGTTGATCGCGCACGCGTCGACACCGCTGAGCTTCCCCTCGGGAAGGCGTTTGGGCATTGCGAAGTCATGGTGGTCGACGAGGCAGGCCATCGTATTGTCGAATCGGGCCGGAAGGGCGAGCTCATCGTGCGAGGCCCTTCGCTGGCATTGGGCTATATCGGTAATCGCGAAGCGACGGAAAAGGCGTTCGTGCCCAACCCCCTCAATTCCCTCTATGGCGAGCGCGTGTACCGCACGGGAGATAATGCAATGCTCACGAATGAGGGCGACTTGGTCTTTTGCGGGCGTAAGGACAATCAGGTCAAATACCAAGGGCATCGAATAGAACTGGAAGAGATCGACAAGGTGTTCGAGGGATTCTCCGACGTCGATAGGTGTCGATGCGCCTTCGATTCCAAGAAGAATCGGCTGTGCGTGTTCTACGAGGGGTCGGCTTGCGAGAAGGAGCTTCCCAAGCGCGCCTTGTCAAAGCTTCCCGTTTTCATGAGACCGGCAAGCGTCGCGAAGGTGGAGAACATGCCTCTGAACAAGAATGGAAAGGTCGACCGTGCAATGCTCCTGGAATTGCACGGCGAGCCAACGAAGCGAGCGAGGGCTGTCCGATGATCGACGACGCGACGTTGCGAGAGGCGCTCGACGTATGTCCAACGCCCGTATACCTCTTTGACCAGCGGGCCCTTAACGACCGGATCGCCCATTTGCGAGCATTGCTTCCTTCCCACGCCAAGATCTGCTATGCGATGAAAGCAAACCCCTTCATCGTTCGGGAAGCATCGTTTCTGGTGGATTGCATAGAAGCGTGCTCGCCAGGCGAGTTGCGCATTTGCGCAAGTGCGGGCGTGCCGTTCGAAAAAGTAGTGCTTTCAGGCTTGTGGAAGGATCGTTGCTGCTTAGACGAATTGTTCCAAGCGGGCCGCATTCCCCATAGATTCACGATCGAGTCTCCCCAACAGTTGAAAGACCTGGTCGAACTTGCCAACGAATACGGCAGGCAGACGGACGTGCTTTTCAGGTTGAGTAGTGGAAACCAATTCGGCGTAGATTCCACCATGCTGAAAAAGCTGGTTGACAGCTGCAAAGACGATCCGTTCGTTAGCATTCAGGGTATTCAGTACTACTCGGGCACGCAGAAAACGTCGCTCAAAAAGCTTGATAGAGAACTGAGCAAGCTGCACTGCGTCGTGGCCGAAGTGGAGGCCTCCTGCTTGGTGAAGCTGAACGAGATCGAGTACGGTCCCGGGTTTCCCGTCGAGTACTTTGATGAGGACGAGCAGCGGGCTCGATGCATGCAAGACGCCCCGATTGCTGAACTTGCAACGCTGCTGAACGGCTTTCCTTTCGAAGGGGACATCGTTCTCGAGTTGGGTCGCAGCATCGCAGCGGATTGCGGAACGTATCTAACCAGCGTTGTGGATGCTAAAACGACGAGCGGGCAAAACTACGCGATCATCGACGGTGGCATGCACCAGATTTCGTATTACGGGCACTCGATGGCTATGAAGTGCCCGGTTTTCAGAAAGGTTGATACGGCGGCAGGCGTTTCGCAACCTTGGAATATATGCGGGGCGCTTTGCACGGTTAACGACATCATTGCAAAGCACGTGCCGATCGTCGATTTGTCCGTGGGAGACGTGCTCGCGTTCGCTCGGGCGGGCGCTTACTGCGTGACGGAGGGCCGGGCGCTGTTTTTGAGCCGCGACCTTCCGTCGGTGGTCGTGCGTGATGTTTCAGGAGGCATGCACGTAGTACGCCATCGTTTGGAAACAGCCCTGTTCAATTCATCGAAAAGGTCGCAGGATAACGCGGCGGAACAAGACAAAAAGGAGAACTGATCATGAAACGTCAAATCATCGAGATTCTCGAAGACATCAACCCGGGCGCGGATTATGAGATGTGCGTCGATCTTATCGATTCACGCTGCATTGACTCGCTGACGATGGTCGCCCTTGTGGCCGAACTCGAAGACGCATTCGACGTCGAAATACCGCCTGTTGAAATCGTTCCCGACAATTTCAATTCGGTTGATGCCATGTGCATCCTGATGGCGCGCCTGCAAGCAGAGCAAGACTAGCCTGCGCGAATCGAGCGAGTAGGGAACCGTTTTAATGACGTCGTATTATTCCGCCCTTTTCTTCACGGCCTTTTTGCCGATTGCGGTCATGTTGTACGGCATAGCTCCAAGGCGTTTTAGGTGGGCGGTGCTGCTGCTGGCCAGCTACGGCTTTTTCTTCGCCCTGAGCGGCGCGCTTGTTGCGTTCGTTGCTCTGTCGACGGTGGTCGTGTACGCATGCGCCCGCATGATAGACGCCAACCTTGAAAAGAAAAACCGGCAACCGGCAAAGGCTAGCTCGGGCAAGCGTGAGATGCGCGAGGCCTGCAAGCGAAAGAACCGGCGCATCGTTGCCGGGGCGGTCGTCATCAATATCGGTATTCTGGCCGTTTTGAAGTACTCGGGTTTCTTCGGAGTGTCCCTGGCCTCGGTGCTTGCGGCCTTCGGCATTTCGGTTGACCTTGCCATCCCCAGCTTCGCCTTGCCCATCGGAATCTCGTTTTATACGTTGATGGCCGTTTCGTACGTTATGGACGTGTACCGCGAGCGCACGAAGGCCGATAAAAACCTTGGACATGTGGCGCTGTTCCTGGCATTTTTCCCGGGAATCATGGAAGGGCCGCTCAGTAGGTACAACGACGTTGCTCCAAGTCTTACTGCGGGCGAACCGCTGAATCGGAAGAACCTGTACGCCGGAACCTTGCGCATCGTATGGGGCATGGCAAAGAAGATTATCGTTGCAGATCGGTTGAATGCGTTCGTGAAGCCGGTGTTCGACAACTACGGTTCGTATGATGGCGGCGTCATAGCCCTTGCGGCGATTCTGTACACCATTCAGTTGTACTGTGATTTTTCGGGGACGATGGACGTTGCCCTGGGCATGGGTCGCGTGTTCAACGTGACGTTGCCGGAAAACTTCAGACAGCCCTTCTTCTCGCGTACTGCTTCCGAATTTTGGCAGCGTTGGCATATTACGTTGGGTCTGTGGTTTAAGGACTACGTGTATTATCCGATTTCTCTGTCTAAGCCATGCAAGCTGCTGACGACTAAGGCGCGCAAGCGTTTTGGAAACAGGTACGGCCCGCTTTTGGCAAGCGCTGTCGCCCTTTTCTGTGTCTGGATTGGCAATGGTTTATGGCATGGCGCTGGCAGCCAGTACATTTTCTTTGGTTTGTACTACTTCGTTTTGATTATGGTAGGTGGATTGATCGAGCCTCAATGCGCACGTGTGGCGCAGCATTTTGGTATCAACCGCGACCGCTGGCCTTATCGAGCTTTGCAGACGGCGCGCACTCTCGTGATCATTTTTATTGGCGAGCTATTCTTTCGTTCGAGTTCGTTGGAGGCGGGACTTGCCATGGTGGGTCGGATTGCGGGCAATTTCACTATTGAAGCATTTACGACAGGGTCGGCATTGCAAATTGGCTTTGGCGTAGGCGACGGCATCATCGTGGCCCTGTTTATGATGCTGGTTCTGGTGGTGGGTGTAGCGAAAGAGCGGGGCTGCAATGTGTGGGAATGGGTAGCGGCGCGACGCGCGCCTATGCGATGGGGCCTTGTGATCCTTTTGTTTGTGGGAACCGTAAC
This sequence comes from Paraeggerthella hominis, assembly GCF_021044775.1. Taxonomy (NCBI): domain Bacteria; kingdom Bacillati; phylum Actinomycetota; class Coriobacteriia; order Eggerthellales; family Eggerthellaceae; genus Paraeggerthella; species Paraeggerthella hominis. The sequence goes on along the minus strand of NZ_JAJNOQ010000002.1, from coordinate 123,136 downwards.
GTTTGGTGCCTATGGCATTGGATACATGCCGGTTGACCCTATGTACGCGCAGTTTTAGGAGCATGTATGAGAGCAGTAAAACTACAGAGCGCTCTGAAGGTGGTTGTGACCGCGATTTTTGTGGTGGCAGCAACTATCGGTCTTCTTTGGTTGGTGTCGAACGTTGTCCAACCGAAAAACAACCAGAAAGAATTCGGTCAGGTTGCAGAAGCAGCCAATGGAATTCTTGGCGAGCCGAATCGTTCTCTTGATGCTGTATTCATTGGCGATAGCGAAGCGTTCAGTTCATTTTCTCCACTGCAGATGTGGGGGGAGCATGGCTTCACTTCGTACGTGAGTGCTACTTCGGGTCAACGATTGACGTATGGATATTGCCTGCTCGAGAAGGCGCTCCTTTCTCAAAAGCCCAAGGTTGTAGTATTCGAAACGAATTCTATTTTCGCGCCGATTGAACCAGATGACGCGATACTGAGTCTTTTCCAGAACAAGCTGCCCGTCCTTGAATATCACGATCGATGGAAGAGGCTGGGCGCGCAGGACTTCGCGGGGAAGCCCTTGGCTACTTGGAGCGATCCGTTGAAGGGGTTTGTTGTTAACCGTGGGGTAAACCCGGCCGATGCCGCCAACCACATGGCGCCAAGTGACGAGGCGCTGCCGGTCAATGTTGTTAATCGCCAGTATCTCATTGCCATGGTTAAGCTTTGCAAGGCAAATGGCGTGACCCCTGTGCTTGTTAGCACGCCGAGCACGGTTAATTGGAACACGGCCAGGCATAACAGCATTACCGAGCTAGCTAAGGAACTTGGTGTTGACTATTACGACTTGAATATGGGTCCCAACAAGGTTCCAATCGATTGGAATGCTGATACGTACGACAAAGGAGACCACTTGAATTTAAGTGGCGCAACTAAGGTCTCGGCTTATTTAGGAAAACTCCTGTCGGGAAAATATGGTCTTCCTGACCATCGCTCGAACACCGCATTTAGCCAATGGAGCGCATCGTTTGAGAAGTACAAGCAGCAGATTGCTGAAGCCTTTTAGACCAACAACCTTGAAGGAGAGCACTATGGGTATTTTTGATTCCGTTGTCGATCTGCTGGGCGCCTTGAACGGCGGCAATGAAGACGCTGTCAACGAGGGCGAGTGGTTTTGCGAGCACTGTAAAGCGCGTCTGAACGACCAGACGAACTTCACCACTTTGCCCGGTCATTGGATTTGTACAGAGTGCGGACATGACAGCAATGTATCCGAGCCCGAAGAAAACGACGTCATGTCTATGCTTGGGAACATGCTGGGATAGCGGGGCGGCGAGTGCATGGCGTTGGATTTTGAGCACGCGCTATACAGGCGAAAGCAAGGATCGAGGTGGGTAGTGCTCCGGGGAGCAAGTCAACGGAGGTGCTTCGCTTTAGATTCCTGAGATCAAAAAAGCAGGCCAACCGTCTTTATTGGTTGGCCTGCTGAAAGTTTCATGGTCGCGGGGGCAGGATTTGAACCTACGGCCTCCGGGTTATGAGCGAATAGGTGCGTATAATCAGGTACTCCAGCAAGTGCATGTCATTCTATAGCAACGTTTTGACCTGCATCTTTAGCTTCAAATAATTCCACAAAGTCAATTTAATCAGCTACTCCAATTTTGGTTTGGCGGTCAATTGGCGGTCAAAATGGCGGTCGGAAGAATTGTGGAAAAGATTGGAGCCAACCTGATGAAGTACACCACCAGAAGCATGCGCAGAAGGCGCAATTCCGACAAATGGGAAGTAGTCCTTACGCACAAGGATCCACTAACAAATGAGTCAATTCGTACCTTCCACACGGTCGAAGGTAAAGCTCTTAAAGCGGCAGAGCGTGCCCGCGACGAACTCATTGTCGAGCTCGAAGTAAAAGGCGGTGCGTTTGGAACAAACGTTACCATTGCTCAATTCATGGCATCGTTTATCACTTATAAGGAAATGAGCGGAACGGTTGAGCGGTCAACCATCTGCGGGTACAAAACCGAGACAAAGTGGATAACCAAATACATTGGCAACGTCACTTTAGACGAGCTCACCATACCTATCATCAACCAATGGATGGCTTCCATGATTAAGAACGGATACGCGCCAAAAACCGTTTCAAAGGCATTCCGCTTACTCAAGCAAGCGCTCAAGTTTGCTCAAGCTCAAGATTTAATAACCAAAAACCCTTGCGACTTCTGCAAGCCTCCCAAGCGCGTAAAGACTAAAATCAACGCGCTTTCACGTGAAGATCGCACGCGCATGCTCTCCATCGCGCGCTATTCAATACACAATCCGCTTTCACTAGCAATAAAGTTTGCGCTTACTACCGGCATGCGTCGTGGCGAAATATGCGCACTCCGTTGGTCTGATTTTGATGAAGTCAAAAAGACCATCAGCGTTACCCATGCGCTTGGACGCGAGAACGGTAGTTACTACGTAAAGGAGCCTAAGACGGCGGGTAGCCAGCGCACCATCCCGCTTACAGCCTTCACCACGCGCGTTCTTGTGGCTATACGCGGTGACAAGCAGAACATCTGCAAGGCAATGGGTATTAAATTCGGAGACCCTTATATCCTCGGAACAATTGGTGAAGACACTAAACCCTACCGCCCTGATTTGCTAAGCAAGGAATGAAGAACAGAATGCCGATGCACCGGCGGACCGGGGTACAACAGAGAACGGTTTTGCTGGCTCTGATAGCCAACCCATCGGAACCGATCCAGCACAGGTACTAAGACCTGCGCCGTCAGGCAGCAGCAATTCCGGGACTTCTGGTGGCGGCAATAGCGGTTCTTCGAGCAACAATGAAAGCGCGCCTGCCGCACCAAGCAAAAAATGGGTTGTGGACTACAAGCAGGTCTGGGTTCAGGACTCTGCGGCATGGGATGAATCCATCCAGCCTATGGTTACGAGGAAAGATCAATCTGTAATGTTTGCGGCTCGGGCATCACCAGCAACGAGGTTGCCCACGGCAAGGCCCACATGATGGCCGGGGAAGGCAGCGGTCATCATACCGAAATGGTTCAAGTGGCTGCCGGCAGCCAAACCGTTCATCACGATGCTACCGGCCATTAAGAGACCGTCGAGAGTGGACATTGGGAGTGAGATTGGCTATTCTTGCAGTAAAAATGTATAATTGCAAGCATGTTGGGATTATGCAGAAAGAGTCCTATGAAAGAAGTATCCAGATACTTAAAAGACAGCCTTGGGTTTGACCTTGGTACTGAGAGCTATTCTGACTCATCTAGTTGGCCGCTCTTTCTGGAGCGCGCTGCAGATTATTATCTCTGCAGCGTTGATGGAGTGCGCTTTGTGATTGCCTCCATATCTGGCAATGCAACGCTTCCCGAATTGAAGCGAGTATTCAACCAAGCAGCCAAAAGGGCAGGCATGCCAATTGTGCTAACCAATGACAACATCGACGCCCGACAACGAAAAGCACTTGTTCAGCAGGGTATTCCCTTTGTTGTTCCCGATAAGCAGGCGTATCTTCCCTTCCTTGGTTTTATTGCTGCAGCAAAAACAGAGAAACGTAGTTTTGGGGAGTATCTAGCTCCAAGCACCCAAGCTGCCTTAGTTGCCATCATCGCCAACCCGGACGTCAAAAGTGCCTCGGCGTTAAAAGAGACCACGAACCTTACTACCAGCAGCGTTTCGCGCGCTCTTGACGAGCTTGTCGAACGTGAGCTCATTACCAAGTCAAAAGATGGACGCAATATCGTATTTTCATATGACGAAGCAAAGAATGCGTTACTTAAACAAGCGATGCCCTATTTGACAACACCTGCAGTACGAAGGATCTTCGCCCGCAAAAGCGCTGTATTTGAGACCCTACCAGACGCAGGAGACAGCGCGCTTGCGTCGCGATCGATGCTCGCTTATCCGGCGGTGGCTCAAAAAGCTGTTTCGAAAAACGCAGTAAAGAGCCTTGTCTTCGATGAAGTTCTTGAAGGCGAGCTTGATAATGCCGAAATGATTGAACTCCAGATATGGTCTTACGATCCCTTAGTAGCTGGGCTTGACGTTGTTGACAACGTATCTCTTGCGCTATCACTGGTAGAAGAGCAGGACGAAAGAATCTTCGGGGAGCTTAATTCCCTTTTTAATGAGGAGGACTTATGGCAATAAGCGAGGTATACGGATTAGACCGCTTTGCTGAATACATGAAAGACATGGAAGATTGCTATACCGTCATCGGCGGAACGGCATGCGACATCATTTTGAGAGGCGCCGATCTTCCTTTTCGAATAACTAAAGACATTGATCTGATTCTGATTATCGAGAACCGTTTTCCTGAAGGGGCAAGTGCTGTCTGGAAGATGGTCAAAGATGGTGGCTATACCTGTGGCTGGAAAAGCTCCGACACTGTTCATTTCTACCGTTTCACCAGTCCAAAAGCCGTCGGGTTTCCCAGTATGATCGAGTTGTTCAGCAAAGCCCCGTCGTTTATCGAAGCGCCAGAAGAATTGACCATTGTCCCGCTACCGGCAGACGAGGAAATATCAAGTCTTTCAGCAATCCTGCTTGACGAGAATTACTACGCTTACATGAAGTCGGGTCGTAAAACTATAAACGGCGTAACCGTACTTGACGAGGTGCACCTTGTTCCGTTCAAGGCAAAGGCGTACATAGACCTTTCCGCCCGAAAGGCACGCGGCGAGCACGTAAACTCCGGCGACCTGAAGAAGCATAAGAAAGACGTGTTTAGGCTTGCCCAGCTATTTGGCCCCAATACTTCATCAGAGCTTGTACCCTCAATAAGGGCCGATATGGTTGCGTTTTGCAACCTTGCAGAAACTGAGGGAGTTCCGCTGCAACAGATCGGTGTTCCCTTTACGCTCGACGAAGCAATTGAACTGCTGAAGCGTGTTTACAAGCTATAGGAGAACGTATGGAATTCGGTATAACGATCCCGTTACAGAAGTTCCTAAAATGGAAGCAACCGTCTTACGGCGATGAGCCCCGACTGTTCTTCTGCTGGGACGTGCATCGCGCCGATATCAATGGTCGCAAGATGCTTGTTGTTGTGAATGCTGCCACGCGCTTTGCTGGTGTGCGCACAATGACTGGTGCCGATTGGAGGAAGCTCGGCTCCATCGTTCCCGACGTTATCGACCAGGCTATGGAAACAGACGGTATACCGGATTGGGTAAGGCAGAAGTACTTCGATGCTGCAGGCGCGCCTACATTCACTAAAACACACGGGCGCAAAGCCGTAGGCGGAATGAACCGCATGGTAGAAGATCTTTGGTTCTACCACGATGAGATTAGACCCGACATGCGTTTTCAACCTGAAATGACCGAATGGGTGAACCAGATGCTTACGCATTGTGCCACTCGCACGGACTACGTCGTGCCGCGTGAAGCGTTTGGCGAAGACATGGAGTTCCTGATCAACGAAGGCGGCTTCGGGCGATACCTGGAAGAAAAGAAGCGCGACTCTGCCGGTAAATCCAAAACCGCCAAGATTATTAAGTTTCCCGGGGTGGAATAAGTGCAAACCTAGGTTCGATACAACATAGACCTTGCGGAATCTGTATTTGACTACAATTGTTGTCAATAGGTGGACTAACGAAGCAGGGATGCATTTGCGTAGTGACGCTATTAAGAGCAAGAAACCACCGAGTCTGCTCTCGTTTCACGGATTGTATTTGCACAAACTAATGATTCACGTTAGTTTGTGCAAGATGAGTCCAGACGAATCACCTCTCCTAAGCTGCAGCTGACAGAAACTTCCCATGGCCCCTGCCGACATCCTGCGGGAGATGCCCGCCGACGCGACGATCGCGGAGATGTGCCGAGCGGCTGCGGAGACGAGCGAGAAAGACCGGGCTATCGCCCAATGGGGCACGGCGGTCCGGTGGAGCGACCTTCATTCAAGCGGGCCATACAGAATCGATTATGATCAGCCCGCAGACACACAGTTCTGCCTATAACCCACGGAGGTGCTTTGCTTTAGATTCTTGAGATCAAAAAAAGCAGGCCAACCGTCTTTATCGGTTGGCCTGCTGCAAGTTTCATGGTCGCGGGGGCAGGATTTGAACCTACGGCCTCCGGGTTATGAGCCCGGCGAGCTACCAGACTGCTCCACCCCGCAACATGGTGTTGCGCCTACCCTTCCTGCTCAAAGTGCCTTCAAACAGGAAAAGCGGCGAAAATGAATATTACTAGCATTCAATATAAGAAGCAAACGATTTCTAGTAATTCATAAAATGTTCATAATTGTGATATAGCTTCGACTGGATCAACGCGATGTCCGCTGCGTGAAGAAAACCGCCGTTCATCAGTTTTGCGTCGTGCGCTCATCCGGGGGTATCATGCAGGCAACTCGACAAATCGCCAATCAAATGGAGGCAAGTTATGAAGTCGTTCATTGACGTGATTCGCTCCAATATTCTGGTTCAGGCCGTTCTGTCCATTGCTCTTGGCCTGCTTCTGGCTTTTTGGCCGGGGGCGACGGTGCTTACCGTAGTCTACCTGTTGGCTTTGTACCTTGCTGTTTCCGGTGCTGCGTCGCTGTTTTCCTACTTTCGATCTTCAAGTGGTCGCTACCGGTCTGCCGGGGTGCTTACCAGTGCGGTCGTGCTGCTGGTGTTGGCTCTGCTCGTGTTTTTGTTTCCGCAGGCTGTTGCCGGGTTCTTCTCGCTGATCTTGGGCATTCTGCTGCTTGTCGGCGGTGTTGTGAACGCGATTCGCTCCATCGAGTTGCGCGCGTATCAGGGCAGCACGTGGATCGCTTCGATAGTGATAAGCGCCGCCGTGGCCATCGGCGGCGTGGTTATCGTGGTCAATCCCTTCGAAACCACGGCGGCATTCGTCCTGATGCTTGGCGTGCTGCTTATCGTGAAGGGCGTTGGCGACCTGGTCATCGAGCGCAGGCTCGCACAAGCCTCGAAAGACCTACGCTAGAGCACGCCTCGCTTTCAACCGCGCCTCCGCGCTCGATTGTGGCCACGCCCCGCCTCCGCCTTCGGCTGTAGCCCTGTTTCCAGCCCCGGTCGCCCCGGCCCGCCGCTCTCCCGATTGCGTAGGCTGCGTCGGTCGTTTCGCCCGATCGAACAGGCACATTGCGGCTCGCAGCCGGGTTCTCCCACCTTTTTGCGCTACAATTGCAGCGTTTTGCTAACAGGCAGTTGCGTGCAAATATCTGCAAGAGGAGCGTGGTATGAGCGAGGGCAAGGGGACGGGCGGCGTGCAAACTGCCGACCGTGAGCGGTTCGCGTCGCGGTTGGGCTTTATCCTGATCAGCGCCGGATGCGCTATCGGCTTGGGAAACGTGTGGCGTTTCCCCTACATCGTGGGCGAGTACGGCGGCGCGGCCTTCGTGCTTATGTACCTGGTCTTTTTGATCATTCTGGGTCTGCCTGTCATGGTCATGGAGTTCGCCGTGGGCCGCGCCAGCCAAAAAAGCGCGGCGCTTGCGTTCGATACGCTGCAGCCTTCGCGGAAGTGGCATTGGTTCTCGTGGTGGGGCTACATCGGGTGCATGGTGCTCATGATGTTCTACACCACCGTGGGCGGCTGGATGCTGTCCTTCGTGGTGAAAATGGGAACCGGCGCGTTCAACGGCCTTGATAGCGCGGGTGTCGGCCAGGTGTTCAACGACATGCTGGCGAACCCCACCGAATTGGTGGGCTGGATGCTGGTGGTCATCGTTTTAGGCTTCTTGGTATGCAGCCTGGGCTTGCAGAAAGGCGTCGAGCGTATCACCAAGGTGATGATGGTGTGCCTTCTGGGCATCATGGTGGTGTTGGTGGCGCGCGCCGTTACCCTGCCGGGCGGCTTGGAGGGCCTCGAGTTCTACCTGATCCCCGACTTTGGCAAGCTGTTCGCCGGGGCAACGCCTGCGGAGCAATGGGCTACGTTCGGCGACGCCGTGTACGCGGCTATGGGCCAGGCGTTCTTCACGCTTTCGCTGGGCATCGCCGCCATGGAGATCTTCGGCAGCTACATCGGCAAAGAGCGCTCGCTCACGGGCGAGGCCCTGCGCATCTGCGGCTTGGATACGGCGGTTGCCCTTATGGCCGGTCTCATCATCTTTCCTGCATGCTTCGCGTTTGCGGTTGAGCCGGGCAGCGGTCCGGGCTTGGTGTTCGCTACGCTTCCTAGCGTGTTCAATCAAATGCCCATGGGTCAGCTATGGGGCGCGCTGTTCTTCGTGTTCATGAGCTTTGCCGCCCTGTCCACCATCATTGCGGTGTTCGAAAACCTGATCAGCTGGTCTATGGACAAGTGGGGTTGGAGTCGCAAGGTGGCCGTTGCTCGCACGGCTATTCTGGTGACGGTGCTCAGTCTTCCGTGCGCTCTTGGATTCAACGTGCTCGCGGGCGTCACCATTCCGGCTATCGGCGACATCCAGTCTATCGAGGACTTCATTGTGTCGAACAACCTGCTGCCGCTGGGCAGCCTGTTCTTCGTGCTGTTCTGCGTCACGAAAAGCGGGTGGGGTTGGGAGAACTTCCTGGCCGAAGCCGACACGGGCAAGGGGCTGAAGTTCCCGGCATGGTCGCTTCCGTGGTTGAAGTTCGGCATCCCCTCGCTGATTCTGATCATTTTCGTTATGGGGTATGCACCGAAAGTGGCGGTATGGCTGGGTATGGCGTAGCGGAACGCTGAAGGAATATACTGGACGAATCGTCAACCCAAGGAGGATGAAGGCATCATGCAGGTCATCGAAGATCAGGTCATTAAGTTTTCCAAGGACAATGCGCCTTGCTACACTGCGCAGCCGGGCGAGGTTTTGCTGTTCAAGACGCAGGATTGCTTTGCCGGACGCATTCCTACCGAAGACGTCACCATGAAGGACTTGAACTTCTCGTACGGGTTCACCAATCCGGCTGCTGGTCCCGTGTACGTGGAAGGTGCTCAGCCAGGTGACGTGCTGGTGGTTGACATTTACGACGTGCAGGTTGCTGACCAGGGCGTTATCGCAACCGATGACCACTGCGGACCGTTGTTCGAATCGACCGACTACCGCAGCAAGATCATCCCCATCAAAGACGGCATGGCCGAGTTCAACGGCGTTAAATTCCCCATCGACCCCATGATCGGGGTTATAGGAACCGCGCCCGACGGCGAGGATGTCATCGACGGTTTCGTGGGTGCTCATGGGGGCAATCTTGACAACAAACTGATCACCAAGGGAACTCGCATGTACTTCCCCGTGCGCGTGCCGGGCGCGCTGCTCCAAATGGGCGACGTGCACGCAACCATGGGCGACGCCGAACTGTGCGGCACGGGCATCGAGATTGCTGCCGACATTACAGTGAAGGTGTCGCTGGTGAAGGATTTCGAGTTGAACTGGCCCGTGCTCGAGACGTTTGGCCCGCACGGCAAGTGGTACGTGAACGCGAGCGCTCAGGAGTTTGACGAGGCCCTGATGAACGGCTCCAAGGAGATGCAGCGTTTGCTCATGCGCATTACGGGTTGGGACGCTATCGACGCCTACATGTACATGTCGGTGCAAAGCGACGTAGAGTTGTCTCAGGCGTGCAAGCCCTGCGAGGTTCAGCTGAGCCTGCGCGTTGGGACGCCGAAGTTGCCGCAGTTCCCGCCGCTGGTTCCCCAGCCGTAAGCGAGTTTTACCGGGAAGGGCGCTGTTGGAGCCGGGTGAATTCCCGGCTCTAATTATGTAAGCGTCCGTTTACAAAAAAGTTGTGGATTCGATGACAAGGTAGCGCGATAATTCGAGGATGCGCTTTGCTGCGCAAGCGCGCTGGGTTGCAGCGCTTTAGTGCAGCGGAGCGGCGAAGGAAGAGGCGGCTTCGGCTGCACGTTAGTAAGGGGGACCGACTATGTCGGCTCAAACCGATTCTCCGGCGAAAGCGTCCGGAGAGAGCATCGAGCAGTTCGGCTACAAGCAAGAACTGCGAAGGGGCATGACTTTGCGCGACGTCGTTTTGTACGGCGTGTTGTTCATGGTTATCATTGCTCCGCAGTCCATCTACGGCGAAATCCAAATCGCCAGCGGCGGCATGACGCCGCTCGTGTACATCGTAGGCTTCGTGGCTATCAGCTTTACGGCCATGAGCTACATGCGCATGTCGAAGCGCTTTCCCATTGCGGGATCGGTGTATTCGTATGTGCAGCGCGGCATCAATCCCCACGTAGGCTTCATGGCTGGTTGGCTCATTTTGTTGGACTACGTGTTCGTTCCGTCGTTGCTGCTGGTTATGGTGGCGAACTGGGGCGTTGCGCTTGTTCCGGGAAGCCCGTGGTATCTGTGGGTTGTTGTGTTTGTGGTGTTCAACACGTTCGTGAACATTCGCGGCATTCAGATGACGAAGGGCGTGGACTGGGTTATTTTCGTTGTTGAGATCCTGGCCGTTATCGCGTTCATCGCTATTGGCACGAGCTTCGTTTTGGGCGGCGGCGGTGCTGGTCAGCTGACGATCGACCCCATCTATCAGCCGGGTAAGGTTGATGCGCACTTTATAGCGACGGCGGTTTCCATTGCATGCCTGTCGTTCCTTGGCTTCGACGGCATGTCCACGTTGGCCGAGGAAACCGTGAAGCCCGAAAAGACCATCGGCAAGGGCATCCTCATCGCTTTGTGCATCATGGTGGTCGTGTTCGTGGCGCAGACCTACGTCGCCGCGCTCATTCAGCCCGACGTTTCGCAGGTTGATCCCGAAATGGGATTCTTTAACGCAGCGCTTATGGCGGGCGGTCCCGTTCTGTACAAGCTGCTGCTCGTTGTGAATATCGTGGCTGTTGGTATCGCCAACATCATGAACGCGCAGCTTGCTTCTTCTCGCCTGCTGTACTCCATGGGCCGCGACGGCGTGATCCCGCGCATCTTCGGCAAGGTTCACCCGAAGTTCCAGACGCCCTACATTGCGTCTATTGCATTGGGCGTTGTGTCCTTGATTCTGCCCATGTTCTTGGATATGACCACGCTGGTGGCATTCGTGAACTTCGGCGCGCTGTCGTCGTTCGTGCTGTTGAACTTTGCCGTGTTCTTGTTCTTCTTCGTGAAGGAAAAGAAGCGCTCTTCGTTCGGCGACGTGGTGAAGTACCTGATTTGCCCTTGGCTTGGCATATTCATTCTGGTGTACGTGTTCACCGGGTTTGATTTGCAGACTTATGCGGTGGGCATTTCCTGGATGGTCATCGGCCTGATTATCGGCGCGGTGAAATCGAAGGGCTACAAGGAGGTTCCGGAGGCGTTCAGGCATCTGGAAGTGTAGCGCACAGGCGATTGATTGTTGAGCGGGCGGCCTTCGGGTCGCCCGCTTTGCCGTTCGGGTTGGTGCGTTCGCTTGGCGCGCGACGGCGCTTTGCGTTTGCCTGCGCAGCGGCTCGCGCGGGTGTCGGTATACTATGCTGATCAAGGCGGATCTACGCGAAGGGGGAGCGATGGGGGCTTCGAAAGCTCGCAATGCGGTTCTGGCGGTGGGGGCCATTATGGTGGACGTGGTGTGCTGCGTACCGGCGCTGCCGGCCTCGGGCGAAGGCGTGGTGGTCGAGTCGTCGCGCGCCGTCGTGGGAGGCTGCGCGTTCAACTCTGCGAACGCTGCGCGCCAGTTGGGGGCCGACTGCACCTTGTTTGCGCCCGTGGGCGAGGGTATCTACGCAGGGTTTGTAGAAGGTGCGCTTGCGCAGCGCGGCTTGCAGGCGCCGTTGCGCGTGAAAGGCCGCGACAACGGATCTTGCACGTGCTTGGTCGAGCCTGATGGACAGCGCACGATGATCACTTCGCCGGGCGTCGAGCGCTACTTCGAGCGGTCGTGGTTCGACGTCATCGACGCTGCGCATGTTTCATGCGGTCTTGCCAGCGGATACGAGATAGAGGGTTCCGGCGGCAACGCTATCATCGAGTTCTTTGAAGAGCATCCCGAAATCCAGTTCTTCTATGCGCCCGGTCCGCGCATTTTGGGCGTGGGGCCGGAGAAGCACGCGCGCATCAACGCGCTTCGCCCCATCTGGCACCTGAACGATCAGGAGGCCCTTGCGTACACCGGCTGCTCGACGCTTGAAGATGCGGCTCGCGTTCTGGCTGCAGCTTGCGAAAACGCCGTAGTCATCACGGCGGGTGCTGCCGGCTCCTTTGTGCTTGAAGGGCCGGACGCTTGTTTTGCCAACGTTGCAACGGAGGCGGTTCGCGTGGTCGATACCGTGGGAGCGGGCGATGCTCATCTGGGCGCGCTTGCGGCTGCGCGCGCTGCGGGCCGTTCGTGGAAGGAATCGCTTGAGCTTGCGAACAAGGTGGCGTCTGGCGTATGCTCGGTTGAGGGCGCAACGCTTTCTGACGAGGCGTTCGCTCGGTTGGGCGTGGCGCTGTAGCGACGCGCCTGCAATTCGGCTGCGAGGTTGCCGTCGATGAAGGCGGCGCTCCGCTTGCGGAGTCTCGCGTTCGCTCGCGAAGGGGTGTGCGCACGAAAAACCGCCATAGCTGGCAGGTTTTGACGTTTAGGGGTTGTCGGGCGGCGCGTCGTTCTTTCTGTCATGAGGCTTGCTTTTTATTTTGCCTGGTCATGGCCTTAGGCTATTGCACTGCTCTTTTGCGAGAGCCCGTCCGGCGGGGTTCAACGACCTCAAACCGTGAAAACCTGCCAGCGATGGAGGTTTTTCGTGCGCAAGCTTGCTGGGAGAAGGCGCCGAGCGATGCGCGTGCGCGCGAAAGCGAAAGGCAGCCGGCCTGGGCGCGTCTGGAGAGGCCGCGTGCTGGGGTCGCACGTTGGGACGCGGCCTGGAAAGCCGTGCGTTGGGGCGCGTTTGGAGAGGCCGCGCGTTCGGGCGCCTGTTGGGGCCGCGCTCCCGCTCCCCGGCTGCGTGCCACGCGTCCGGGGCTCGTCCGGGCGCCCGTTGAGGCCGTTCGCTCGGCGCCCGTTGCTGCGCTTCCCGGCTGCGCGTTCGCCCGCGCGTCGCCGCGACCCGATCCCGCAGCCAGCGCACGCTGCGACCCGACCTCGCGACCCGATCCCGCAGCCAGCGCGCGCCGCGACCCGATCCCGCAACTCGATCTCGCGGCGGCCCGACGGCAATCCGGCTCGCACCGGCTTGTGGCTTTCGGCTTGCAGCATATATGTGCTGCAGGTTCGTTCGCCTGCCTTTCGCGCTTGGCGAAGAGCCTTGCGGTATCATGGTCGCCAGACGAGATCATGGAAAGATGGCGGGTGATATGAAGCGGTTTTCGGTACTGGGCGACTCCATCAGCACGTTCGAGGGGTGCAACCCCGAAGGATTCGACGTGTTCTACGAGAACGAGCGTCGCGACGCAACCGGCGTTCGCCTTGTGGAGGACACCTGGTGGGCGCAGGTTATCGAGCAATGCGGCGGCGAGCTGTTGAGCAACGGTTCGTTCTCTGGAAGCATGGTGGAGGGCGCGGGTTTTCCTGCGGCAAACAGTGCTGAGCGCATTGCGGCGCTGGCGAAAGACGGCGTTGCGCCCGATGAGATCCTTGTGTTCATAGGCATCAACGATTACGGGTGGGGCGGCCCGGCCGCCCAAGCTGCGGGCCGCGGAAACGCCCTGCCAGCAACGCTTGATCTGTCCGCCATTCCGGAAGCCGAGGCGGGCCTGGCTTCTGCCGATGCGGCCGAGCGGTTCGGCCAGGCGTATAGTGCGATGCTCGCTCGTATGCGCGCTGCGTATCCGCAGGCCAAAGTGTGGTGCTGCACGCTGTGCCCCGGTCGCATCGAGGGCTCTGTCCATTCGACGTTCGCGTACCGGTTGCGGGGCGTTCATTTCGATCGCTATAACGACGCTATTCGCCTGGCCGCCGAATCGAACGGATGCTGCGTTGCCGACGTTCGCGCTTTGGGCCGCGATTACGAAGCTCTTGAGGGAACCCACCCGACAAAGCGCGGCATGGCGCAGTTTGCCCTTATGGTCTTGCATGCGATGGCGGCATGCGATGGCGGCTCGCTCGAAGGCCACGCTTCGAACCCCCTTGTCGATGACGCGTTCGGCAGCGCTCCTCGCTCGCTCGAGACGTGCCGGAAACCCGCTTGCGTCGGTTGCGCATACGCCGGAGCTACGGGAAACAAGTGGCTTTGCGTGTGCCGAAAGGACGACGAAGCGCGCAGCGAATAGAGCTGCCCGGCGCACGCGTCCGGCTCGCGGCGCGCCTCACAACAAAAAAGTGAAAGGATATTCCTTCATGCAAGGGAAACCTCTTGTTCTATTGCTGCTGGTTTTATACGGAGCAGCATTTCTTGCGGGGTTCAATGAAAACCTTGTAAACATGGCTCTCGTATCCATCATGGCCGATTACGGGGTGGATTCCGTGACGGCCCAGTGGTTGGTGACGGGATACATGATCGTTGCCACCGTGGTGGTCATGTGCATGGCGTTTCTGTACCGACGCTTCCACTTGCGCACGCTGTTTTTCGCTGCATCGGCTTTGAGCTTCGCCGGTTCTGCGATGGGGCTTGTTGCGAACGGGTTCGAGATGCTGTTCGCAGCGCGCTTGGTGCAAGCGGTAGGCACGGGCATATTCATCCCTCTTATGATGAACACGATCGTGGCCGTCACGCCCAAGAACAAGCTGGGCACCTACCTGTCCATTGGCGGCTGCACTATCACGTTCGGACCTGCCTTGGCTCCGGTGGTGTGCGGGGCTTTGGTGACGACGTTCGGTTGGCACAGCATTTTCGTGGTTCCCATGGTTGCGATGGCAATCCTGTTCGGCCTAGGGCTTCGCTTCGTGAAGAACCTGGAAACCAGCGAAGCTCACCTTGACGTTCTTTCCGTCGTCCTTGCGGCCGTGCTGCTAACCGCGCTTTCGCTTGGGTTGGTGCAATTGACCATCGACGTGCCTTTGGCGCTTGGCTCTCTGGCGACTTCGGCTCTTCTGTCGGTGGCGTTTGTCGTGCGTCAGCTGCGTTGCAGCCATCCGCTCATCGATCTTGAGCCGCTGAGAAACCGAGCCTTCTGGCCCGCGTTGTTGCTGGCAACCGTCTCGATGATCAGCATGTTCTCCATGAGCGTGCTGCTTCCGCTGTATTTCGAGGGCGCCGCCGGCATGACTGCTCTTTCCGCGGGGTTGGTCATTCTGGTTCCCGTGCTGGCGAATGCGGGCACGACGCTGCTTGGCGGACGCATTATGGACAAGCGCGGCGAATGGCCCCTGTTGCCGTTAGGCTTCGGTGCCATCGCCCTCGGGTTCATCGCCTTGGCGCTGGCCGGGCCTACGCTGTCTATTCCCGTTGTGTTCGCGGCCGCGCTGCTCATGTACGTGGCGGTTGGCTTCGTGTTCTCGCCTTCTCAAACAGCGGGCTTGCGCACGCTGCCGCCGCAGCAAAATCCGTTTGGCGTGGCTCTTATGACCACGGTTGTTCAAATTGCGGCATGCGTTGGCCCGTCCCTTTACATTGGCATCATGTCGACGGGACAGATTGCGGCCGTCGCTCAGGGAGCGAGCGCGTCCCAGGCTGCGGCCGAAGGGTTTTCGCTGGCCATGTTGGTGGCAAGCGGGGTGGCCGCAGCCGGGTTCGTGCTGTCGTTTCTGTACGCCCGCGCCGCGCGAAAGCGAACTGCCGAGCGCATCGGGCATTCCGTGCCGTGCTTGGCCCTGCTGATGGAACCCGATCCGTACACGATGCCTGCCGATTCGACGGTAAGCCAGGTCATGCGCGCGTTCGTGGATCTTAAGGTGAGCGGCTTGCCTCTTGTGGATGCGGCGGGGCATCCGGTGGGCTTCGTGTCCGACGGCGACGTCATGCGCTATCTTGCCGACCGTCATCCGGTGGTCACGGGCGCGTACTCGCTTATGAAGGCAGCCAACGACCAGGGCATCGACGAACGCTTGCGCGAGCTCATGCTGCTGCCGGCGCGCACGATAGCCACGGAGAAGCTGATCGCGCTTGATGCCGACGCCACGCTCGAAGAGGCATGTTCGTTGCTGGCGTCGCGCCGACTGAAGAAGGTCCCGGTGGTAAGCGAGGGCCTTGTGGTGGGAACCGTCAACCGTTCTGACGTGTTGCGCTACGCCATGGACACGGTTTTGCAGGCCGCGCCGGTGCGGTAGCGGCAAAGGTTCTCGGCTGCTTTGTTATTATGTGTGAATATGTCGTACAATAATTCTCACGTGAAGGCAAAGACCAGGAGCCGACAAAGGCCGGCACCCGTTCCTTGGATAAAGGTGGTGCGCCCATGGGGGCAGCGTTCGGAGAGGTCGAAACCAGTGCCTATGTAATCGACGGCGACTATCGCATCGTCTATTTCAACGATAAGGCTGCGGAGTCTTTTCCTGGCTTGCAATGGGGAATGTGCTGCTATCACGCTTTGCGCGGCGAATCGGCGCCGTGCCACGATTGCCCGTTGCTGCTCGATCACAGCAACAAGGGCCTTCTGTACAATCAGGTGCTTCAAAGCTGGGTGGAAACGGAAGTCAGCGATATCGAATGGCCCGGTGCGGGCGATTGCCATATATTCTTGAGCCGCAAAACCGACAAGCCTGATTTAGGGGTGCCCGATTCTCCGCCGATCGATTCTTTGACCGGCTTGTACACGCGCGCAGCATTTTTCCGCGCCGTCGCCGACGCCCTTGCCGCCCACCCGAATCGCTCGTACTGCCTGATGGCCATCGACATCGAGCACTTCAAGCTGTTCAACGAATGGCATGGAGAAGAGGCCGGGGACCGATTTCTCGAAGAAGTGGGAAGGTTGCTCAGGGAGGCGTCGGTGCAGCAAAACGGCGTGGCGGGATACTTGCGCGGCGACGATTTCTGCATGCTGATTCCCTGTTCGCCCAAGGCGATCGAGGGTTTGCAAGGCCGTATTTCGCAAAGCACGCTACGGCATGGGCGGGGCATGGGGTTTTTGCCGGCCTTCGGCTTGTATCTTGTTGACGATCGGTCGCTTCCCGTAAGCACGATGTACGATCGAGCGTTGCTGGCGCTGGCTTCGGTCAAAGGCGACTACGCGCAGCGCTCGCGATGGTACGACGAGGGCATGCTGCGAGAGATCGAGGACGATCACTCCCTTTTGCTGGAGGTTCAGCGTGCCTTGTCGAACGGGGAGATTACGTTCTACGCGCAGCCGAAGTGCAACATCACTACGGGAAAGATCGTGGGCCTTGAGGCGCTCGTGCGCTGGGATCATCCCGAGCGGGGGCTGATTCCTCCTGATCGATTTATTCCCATGTTGGAGCGAAATGGGCTAATTACCACTCTTGACCTGCACATTTGGGAAGAAGTATGCTGCTCTCTTCGCGAATGGATGAAAAGGGGCCACGCGCCCGTTCCCATTTCCGTCAATGTGTCGCGCCGGGATTTGTACGCGTTGGACGTTCTTGCCACGTTCGAGGAGCTGATCCGCAAATACGGCATCGACCCTCGCTTGCTAGCGGTTGAAATTACCGAAAGCGCCTACGTTGAAGACTGCGATCTGATGGCGGTTATCGTCGATGGGTTGCACGATCTGGGTCTTTCGGTGCACATGGACGATTTTGGCAGCGGGTACTCGTCGCTCAACATGCTGAAAGACGTAAGCGTCGATGTTCTGAAACTGGACATGAAGTTGCTTGCGGCTGTGGACGCGCGCAGCCGCAAGGGGCGCGGCATTCTGGAATCGATCATCGGCATGGCAAGGCTCCTGGATATGCAGGTCATTGCGGAAGGGGTCGAAACCGAGTCTCAACGCGCGTTGCTTGCGCAGATGGGATGCTTGTACGGACAGGGGTACTTCTTCTACCGTCCCATGTCGAAAGAGGAGTTCGAGCCGCTTATCGCTGCTCGGAGAAACGTCGATTTCCGCGGTATGCAGGCCGATTCGATCGACCAGTTCAGCATTCGAGATTTGATTGAGAGCAAAATGCTGAGCAAAACCATGTTCGACGACATCATGGGCGCCTTGGTGCTGTACGACTTCCATGATGGCGAAGTGGAATTGCTGAGCGCCAACGAGCACTATTGCCAGCTTACGGGCATTGACCCCGTTGACCTGCACGAACAGCGGTATAGCTTCGCACGTCAGGCGTACGAGGCCGATTGGGACGAAATTGTGGCGGCGTTCGAAAGCGCTCGCCAAAGCGTTCCGAACGGTGCTACCGCCGTGGTGCGGCGCATGCGCGCCGGCGAAAAGACCGTTCATTTGCAAATGCGCCTAGTTTTTTTGCGCGAGCGCGACGGACATGCGCTTTACCTGGGGTCTTTGAGGGACGTGACTCAAGAGCAGCAGCAGGCGCGCCAGCTGGAAACCTCGCGTCGCGCGCTTTCTGCGGTGGCGGGCGCGAATTCGCCGGATTTCTCGCTGATGAACCTGACCGAAGAAAATCGCAAGACCGCCTTGTCCATTTCCGCTCAAATGTCGCCGGGCGGCTTGATCGGCGGGTACTGCGAGCCGGGCTTCCCTCTGTATTTCGCCAATGCGGCCATGGTGGACCTTCTGGGGTACGATTCCTACGAAGAGCTGGCGGAATCCATTGACTGGCAGGTTGGCAACACCATCCATCCCGACGATTTCGACTCGGTTGTGGCCGACATCGGCCCCGAATACTACGTGGGCCTTGAGTACACCACAACGTATCGCATGACCAAAAAGGACGGAACGTGGTTCTGGACCATCGACAAGGGGCGCGTCGTGGAGGCCGAGGACGGGCGGATGGCCATTGTCAGCGCGTGCACGGACATCACCGAAGTGATGATGGTTCAGCAGCATCTTGCGGAGCGCAACCGATTTTTGCTGAGCCGCAACGACGAGCTGGCGTTTTTGAACGAAGACATGCCCGGAGGATACCATCGCTGCCTCGACGGCCCCACGCATGACTTCTTGTATATAAGCGATCGCTTTCTTGAGATGTTCGGCTATACGCACGAAGAGATCAAGGAGCTGTTCGATGACAAGTACATGAATATGATCCACCCCGAAGATCGCGAGCGCGTTCTGAAGGGGGTGGCCTCCTTGAAGGAGGGCGATGCGCAGCCGTTCCCCTTGGAGTATCGCATGCGAGCAAAAAGCGGGTATCGTTGGGTGGTTGATCAAAGCCGCTTTTTGGAGTACGAGGGAACGTCGTTTTTGCAGGGCGTTGTGGTCGACGTGACCGAAACGGTTGAGCTTCGCAACATGATGCGCATTTTGATGGAGCATACGCCCAACGACATCGTGCTGCTGTCGTGGTCCGACCGCGAACGCGTGCGCGCACACGTGGTGGCGTGCGGGGTGTCGGGGAAGCACGGTCTTTCCTGCGAGCAGTACGAGAAAGTTGTCTTGGATCATCTGTATGCTCGGTCCGAGGAAGGCGAGCGTCGCCTTGTCGACCTGATTGCTGATAAAATCGAATGCGGGGAAGAGGCTGTTGTCGTTACGAAAGCCCGATTCTCAGGGCAGGAAGACGTTTGGATGCACATTGAAGCGCGCCGGGTCGAGATGCTGCCGGCGAAGCATACGGCCTTGTGCTTGTGCACCGATGTGACCGAAATCAAAGACCGCCAGCAAGAGCTTTGGCTTGCCCAACGAAAGCTCGAGGGCGTTTTGAGCCAGGCTGGCGTGAAAATTTGGGATTGGGATATGGAGAACAATCGACTGGTGCTTTCTCGAAGCGAGGTGGTCGATCGGGTGTTGGGCCATGTCGGTCGCATAGAGGAGAATCTGATGATAGTTGAAGGGTTCGACCTTGAAGACCTTCCGTTTCGTTATGTTCCTCCTGGATATCGGCAGGTGTTCACCAATTTTTTCCGTCGCGTTTACGCTGCGCGGGATCATGCCCGCTTGTCGTTCGAGGCGCCGTTCGAGCTTGACGACGAAACCACCATCTGGCTGGAGACCGCGTGCGAGACCGTGCGCGACGACCGAGGTCGGCCCATTCGCGCTGTGGGGTACTACCTTGACGTGACCGACCGTCGAAACGAGTCCTTGCGCAGCAAGGCGAACGTCGAGGCGCTGCGGCAGCTGAAGGAGCAGAGCGGGCAGTTGGCTAAGATGGCGGAAACGGATGCGCTGACGGGGCTGCGCAATCGGCAGTCCGCCATTCCCAAGATAGAGGGTCGTCTGCGTGCTGTGCGCGAAGGGTCGTTGAACGAGCTGCCGTGCGCGCTGGTCATGCTGGATTTGGATTCCTTCAAGCTGGCCAACGACGTGTTCGGCCACGCTTACGGAGACGAAGTCATCACGCACATGGCCAAATCGTTGCAAGCCGTGTTCCCCGATAACATCGTGTGCCGCATGGGCGGCGATGAGTTCTTGGTGTGGTGCGAGGACGTTGACGTTGCGTCGCTCGAGAACGCCCTTGACCGGGCTTTGCGCGCGATGGAGGTTCGTCGCGTGACGGATGGCCGCACCTTCTTGTTCTCGGCTTCGGCGGGGTATGTTTTGGCGCCGCAGGAGGGCGCTTCGTTCGACGAGCTGTATCGGAAGGCCGATGAGGCGCTGTTCTCGGCCAAGATGAACGGAAAGCGCTCATGTGCGGGGTATTCGCCCGATATGAAAAGCATCCGTTGCGAACTTGCCGAATGATCGAGGAGCAACTGCGGAGTATTGTGCGATGCGCTTGACATCTTTCGAGGTCGGTTTACAATCCTGATTTAGCACTCGAAGGCTGAGACTGCTAAATCAGGATGCTTCCATGCGCGAAGACGGTTGGCAGCTTGGCCCTTTGCATGACAGACGACGAAACGAAAGGGAGCGATGCCGACCATGCGCAAGTTCAAGACAGAGAGCAAGAAACTGCTCGACCTCATGATTAACTCCATTTACACGAACCGCGAGATATTCCTTCGCGAGCTTATCTCGAATGCGTCCGACGCGGTGGATAAGCTGTACTTCAAAAGCCTTACCGACAAAGATATCCAGCTGAGCAAGGACGAGCTGCGCATTCAGGTGTCGTTCGACAAGGATGCGCGCACCGTTACCGTCAGCGACAGCGGCTTGGGCATGACCAAGGACGACCTGGATCTCAATCTGGGCACTATCGCTCATTCCGACAGCATGGCCTTCAAGGCCGATAATGCCGAGGTGCAGGGCGAGGATGTGGACATCATCGGCCAGTTCGGCGTGGGTTTCTACTCCGCTTTCATGGTGGCCAAGAGCGTGCGCGTGGTTTCGAAAGCGTACGGCAGCGACGAAGCGTGGGCTTGGGAAAGCGACGGCGTTGAGGGCTACAGCATTTCCGAGGCGCAGCGCGACGGGCACGGCACCGACGTCATCCTTACGCTCAAGGACAACACCGACGACGACAACTACGATACGTTCCTGTCCGAGTACGGCTTGAAGAACCTGATCAAGCGCTACAGCAATTACGTGCGCTACCCCGTGCAGATGGAAGTTTCCAAGACGCGCGAGAAGCCGAAGCCCGAGGATGCGGGTGACGACTACACGCCCGAGTACGAGGATTACACCGAGGTCGAAACCATCAACTCGATGATTCCCATTTGGAAGCGCCGCGCCTCCGAAGTTACCGACGAGGAGTACAACGAGTTCTACAAGACCGACTTCCACGACTTCTCCGACCCGGCGCGTACGTTCAGCATTCATGCCGAGGGCGCGCTCAGCTACGACGCGCTGCTGTTCATTCCGGGCCGCGCTCCGTACGACCTGTACAGCAAGGACTTCAAGAAGGGCCTGGCCCTGTACAGCTCCAACGTGCTCATCATGGAGAAGTGCGAGGAGCTTTTGCCCGACCATTACAACTTCGTGCGCGGCGTGGTGGACAGCCAGGACCTGACGCTCAACATTTCGCGCGAGACGTTGCAGCACAACAGCCAGCTGCGCGCCATTGCCAAGAAGATCGAGAAGAAGATCACCTCCGAGCTCAAGAAGATGCGCGACAACGACCGCGAGGCGTACGAGAAGTTCTTCGAGGATTTCGGTCGCGGCTTGGAATTCGGCATTTACACGAGCTACGGCATGTTGAAGGACGAGCTGGCCGAGCTGCTGCTGTTCTACTCCGCCAAGCAGCAGAAACTGGTCACGCTTGACGAGTACCTGGAAGCCGCACCGGCTGATCAGAAGGCTATCTACTACGCTGCGGGCGAGAGCATCGAGCGCTTGGGCAAGATGCCCATCGTGAAGACGGTGCTCGAGAAGGGCTACGACGTGCTGCTGTGCACGCGCGACGTGGACGAGTTCTGCTTCCAGTCGATGATGGCGTACGGTCCCGAGCCCGAGCTTGACGCCGACGACAAGCCCATCGAGGGCACCGGCCCCAAGGAGCTCAAGAACGTGGCTTCGGGCGATTTGGATCTGGCCTCCGAGGAAGAGAAGAAGGAAGCCGAAGAAACCGCCAAGGAGAACGAGACCCTGTTCGCGGCCATGAAGGATGCTCTGGGCGATGCCGTGACGAAGGTGAGCGTGTCGTCGCGCTTGAGTGATGCGCCCGCGTGCATTACGGCGGCGGGTCCGGTGTCGCTTGAGATGGAGCGCATCATGGCTCAGATGCCCGATGGGGCCGAAGGCCCGAAATCCGAGCGCGTGCTGGAGATCAACGCGAAGCACCCCGTGTTCGAGGTGCTGAAAGAAGCGCAGGCGGGCGGCGATGCCGATAAGGTGAAGCTCTACGCCGACATTCTGTACAACCAGGCGCTGATCGTGGAGGGCATGCCCATCGACGATCCCGTGGCTTACGCAAACGCAGTAACGAAGCTGATGGCCTAACTTGTTTCGGCGGTTGACGACCGCCGAAACATGCTGACGCTATGGCCCACGCGACGCACTGCGCGGGCCAGGACGACAGGTCAAGGAAGCTCGCATGCAACCTGCACGTTGAAACTGCCCCGCCGAATCGGCGGGGCAGTTCGCATTCGGGGCTCGTGAACGTGCGAATCAGGGACGCTGCGGCGGCCCGTGCGGCGTGCTGCGTTAACGAGGGCGCGCTCGTTACAGCTCCTGATGTGCGTCCAGCTTGTCCCGTGCGCTCACGGCGACGGCGCCTGCTGCAACGGCCGTCACGGCGGCTCCAATGACCACGGCTTCGGCAGAGTCGCCAGTGCGTGCGAGCGGCTTGGGATCGGGCTTGGCCGTCGGCGCCGGCGCTGGCGCCGGTTCGGGCTGGGGCTGGGGCTCTGGCTCGGGCGCAGGATCGGGACCGTTCTTGATGGCAATGCGCCCCTGACCGCCTTCGCTTGCGTATTCGCTGCCGATGACGCCTTTCAAGTCGTACTTCAGGTACTCGATCAACGCGGCGTTGTCCACGTCGAGCAGCACGGGATCGTCTGCCTTGAACATGGTCATGCCGTCGCCGCCCTCCATGATCATATAGGTGTGCGACACCATCTTGTACGTTCTTTCCGTATCGAGCGGCCGTCCGTCCACCAGCACGTCTCGCACGCGGTATTCTCCGGCCACGCGCACGAAGCTTCCCTTGTCGTCAATCTCGATGGACGAGGGCACGTCGGTGCGCACGGCGTAGGTTACGCCAGACGTCTGCATGAATCCGCCGCTTCCTTCGGGTAGCTTGCTCGCGCCCATTTCAAGTGCATCCAGAATGTTCTGGCCCTTGGTTTCTATGTAGCAGAGCTGGTTGCTGTAGGGCTGCACGTCGATAACGTCTCCGTACGTGATCGTTCCCGGTTCGATGTTCGCGCGGATGCCGCCGCCGTTGACAAGCGCCACCTCGGCCATTATGCCGCCATGCCAGGCGAGGGCCAGGTACGCGTCCGCCACGAAATCGCCTAGGTTCGTCTCGCGCTGACGAACGGCCCAGGTGTAGTTGTCGCTTTCGGTTGCGATAAGCCGTACGTCCGAATAGCCTACCTTCTGCCCCGTTATCGCTTCTATCTGGGCTTTCTTGTTGTTGACGACCGCCGCCGTTGCTGCGTCGATGCCGTCCCACGCCGTTATCAGCTCGCCTGCGCAGGCGCCCGCGCTTGCTGCAATCCTGTTGGCGGCGGGATCGATGATGACTCGCCCGATGCTTTCAAGCTGGGTTCCCGTTTGCGTGACCAGCACTGGAACGCCGCCCTTGTTGAGCAGCGTGTCCACGTACTCTTCGTGAGAGTGCCCGTCGATCATCACGTCGATACCGGAGGTGTTCGCCACCACGCTGCTGCTGCTCCAACGCGGGGTCACGCCGGAGCGTCCCAGGTGCCCCATGGCAACCACGTAGTCCGCGCCGGCCTCGCGCGCTGCATCGACGGCGTTCTGCACGGCTGCGTACAGCTTGGAGCCCGAGTCGTCTTCGCAAAACCCGTAGACGTACGCGCCGCTTTGGTCCTGGAAATGCGCAGGCGAAGATTTCGTCAGCGACTCGGGCGTGCAGATGCCCACGAACGCCACGCGCTTCTGCCCGGCGGACGTTTCGTACGTGCGCATGGCATACGGGTCGAGCATGAGGTTGCCGGTGCGCAGGTCGGTGAAGTTGCACGACAGGTACTGGATTGGCCTGGCCTGCGGGTCCGATGCGTCCTTTGCGCGCGAAACCAGCACGTTGACCTGGTCCATTCCGTAGTCGAACTCGTGATTGCCGGGGATGGCCATATCGTAGCGACACTGTTTCATGATGTCGATCAGGTACTCGCCCTTCGAGAGCGTGCCCATGGCCTTGCCCTGCACGGCATCGCCCGCGTCGACCAGCGTGACGTTGTCGCCTCCGTAGGTCGAGCGTGCGGTTTTCACGTAGTCGGCCAGCTTCGCGTAGCCCAGATTCTCGTCCACGGCGCAATGCACGTCGTTCGTATGGACGATGACGATGGGGCCGGGTGCCGCGGCGGCTTCGATCTCGTCGGCGAGCGCGCGTCCGGGAATTCCCAGCGTTGCAAGTGCGACGGCGGATAGAGCGCAGAACGATCGACGGGTCATTGGATAGGCCATGGTGCCCCCTGTTCGTGAGAAGCGCGTGTTCTCCAAAACGCTGCGAGTAAGTATACTGCGGGTATGAAGCAGAAACGATCAGCGATTCCTGGAAAGGGAGGCTCTTATGGTTGAAGCGATTTACAAGCGAGCGAGCGTTCGCGCATTTACGGACGAAGCGGTGACCGACGATCAGGTGCGGGCGGCCCTGCGTGCTGCCATGGCCGCTCCCTCGGGCGGAAACCAGCAGCCTTGGGAGTTTTTCGTGGTGCGAGATGCCGAGCATCGTTCTCGGTTGTCCCAGGTCACAAAGTATGCGAAGCCGGCTGACGCGGCGCCGTGCGTCATTGTTGCCTGCATGCGCACCGAAGGCTTGCGCTTCCCTAACCTGGCTGTGCAGGACATGGGCGCCGCGGTTGAGAATTTGCTGCTTGCTGTGGCCGACATGGATTTAGGAGCGGTATGGATGGGTATTGCGCCTGATGAAGAGCCCATGAAGGCTGTTGCGGACATCGTGGACGCACCGGAGGGCATTCAGCCGTTTGCCCTTGTTGCGCTGGGGCATCCTGCGGCACCGCCCGCAGCGAAGGGGGCCGACCGTTACGAGGAGTCTCGCGTTCACTGGTTGAGCTAGCGCCGTCGCACGGTGCTGCAGTCGGTCGAGGAGCGGGAGGGCGAGGGCGAAGGATCGGCCTCTCGCTCCTCGACCGACTGCTCCTCGACCCTGGTCGCTTGTCCCGTTCGGCTGCGCGGCCAAACGGGACTGCAGCGGTTTATTCCACCACGCGCGAGCGCGCGTATTCCTGCGCATCTGCGATGTACGCCTCTTGCGAGTGGGCTACGTTGCGCGCCACCGCCTCGGCATCGAGCGTGCGCACCACTTTGCCGGGAACGCCCACTACCAAAGAGCACGGTGGGATAACCTGACGTTCTTTCACAAGCGCGCCGGCTGCGATCATCGATCCCGCCCCGATAACGGCGCCGTTCAGCACCGTTGCGTGCATGCCCACGGTCACGTCGTTTTCGATGACGGCGCCGTGAACCACGGCATTGTGTCCCACCGAAACGCGTTCTCCCAGCACGATGGGGCAGTCGTGGTCGCTGTGCAACGTGGCATTGTCCTGCACGTTGCTGTTCTTCCCGATGCGGATAGGGGCAACTTCGCCGCGAATCGCCGCACCGAACCACACCGAGCTTCCTTCGCCGAGCGTCACGTCTCCGCAGATCGCAGCGTTCGGCGCGATGTAGGAGGCTTGGCTTACGTCAGGGGCCATCCCCTTGAATTCAACGAGCATGTACGGTTCCTTTCGCCAGACGGATGTCTCCGGTTTGCCGCATTGTCCCGAAACCGCGCCCGACGGGCATCGCAAGAATCAGATGATTTCGCAGAATTCGCCGTCGCGGATGACGCACTCGTCGTCCAGATACAGAGTCGGGCGAAGCACGATGCCGTCGTAATGGCAGTCTGCCTTGGTCACGCCGCCAAACGATGCGTTCGTGCCGAATGCGACGTGCACGGTGCCGTACAGCTTTTCATCCTCCAGAATGATGCCGCAGAGTTTGGCGCGCTCGTTCGTGCCAATGCCCAGCTCGGCGATGGTGCCGTTCTCCGGGCGCGCGAACAGGATGCTCAGTTGCTCGGCGTAGGCGCCGTTTGCGTCGCCGCCTTCCGCCTGTACCAACCGCCCGTTCTCCAGGGTCACCACCAGCGGTTCGGCCAGCGTGCCGATGCCCACCATCGACCCGTCGATAACCACGCTGCCGTTCGCGCCACTTTCGAGCGGCGCGATGTACGCCTCGCCGGAGGGGAAGTTGCCGCTTGCGCCCGGCGTGCGGTACACGCCGGGGCTGGCTACGCCGTTGCGCCCGTTCAGGTCCATGGTCAGAACGTGTCCGTCCTTCTCGATGCGCGCCGTTTTCGCATGCGTCAACCGTTTGGTCAGCGCCATCGTCCGACGCTCCACTTCAGCGTAGTCGGCGCATGCGGCTCCGTCGCGCAGCATGTCCATGGTGACGCCGGGCATGGTTACCACGCGCGTTCCTGCGGCAGCTGCTTCGATGCGCGCCGTGGTGTGGGTGATCGACTTCGCGGTGGGGCATAGCGCCACGTCCGCCGTCTTCATTGCCGCGGCCACGGCAGCGGGTGGCTCTTCGCCGGTCACGCGTCCTTCGGGCATCACCATGAGCAGCGCGCGGCGGTCGAGCGCGCGGGCGGCGTCGTAGAACAGCTGCCCCACCTCGCGCGTGGGGTCGTCGGTCACCACCAGCAGCGTTTCGTCCTCGCCCAGCGCGAGGTTCGTCGAAAGTATGGTTTGTGCGCGTTCTTGCAGGTTCATAAGCAGCCTTTCGAGTTGATGCGTCTCTGTTCGTTCGCATCTTCGCCCGAAACGTACGGTTTGACGCCTGAAAGCGTACGTTTCGGGCGAAGATGCTTGCAAGCGGCGATGCCCGCGAAGCGACTTTGCTCGAAAGCGCTGTCGTTCGCGGGCATCCGTTTTAGCTGCAGCGAGTTTACGCCTGCGGGTCTACGGCAGGCAGCGCGCCCATTCCCTGCAGGTGCGCCATCGATCCGTAGCGTTCTACGAACCGGGCGTACTCGTCGGCGTCGTAGAAGGAGCATTTGCCCGCGCCGAAGGCCTTGGCCGCCTCGATCATGAACGAACCCGCTTCGTCCAGATCGGTCAGGTGCGTGGCCCCGGTCGCGCAACCGGGCACCGCCGTTTCGGTGGTGATGGCAACGCCTACGACGGGCGCATCGGTTGCCGTGCACGGCTGCAGGATGGAGTTCAGGTGGTACAGCCCGTTGCCGTACGGCGTGATGTCGGCCATGGTCAGCGGGAACGTGCGGGCGCGTCGTCCGGTTGCTATCTCGACAAGCGACACCAGATCTTCGCTTACGCGCAGGATGCAACCCTGCTTGACGGTGGGGGAGATCATGAACCCGCGATCGTTCATGATGCGGTTGCCCTTCGTGGTGTCCACCACCAGCACGGCGTCCAGCGCGTCGGCGCCGCCCACTTCCTCGCGGTTGACGTCGGCGGTTGCCACGGGCGAGCCCATGAACGCCACCGGCTCGTGCGGGAACGTGGGAGCATGCGGGCACACGTGGGTCGATACGAACACGTCGCCGGGCAGCACGTCGCCGCGCGCATGCATGGACAGCAGCTTCGCCGCGCAGGCCAGCGCCGTCAGCGCGCCGTCGCCGTCCGACACGAAGCCGATGCGCTCCGGTCGCGCGCCCAGCCCGCCCAGGCGGCCCAGCAGTCCGATGGTGGGGGCGTCGCCGCCCGCGGCGCGTCCCTGCGAGCCCGGAATGCGCACGCGTACCATGTCGGTTGCGCCTTTGGGGCCTTCCAGCACGTAGGTTTCCGCATCGCAAGCGGGATCGATGCTGCGCAGGTACTCGACGGCGGCTTGCCCGCTTGCGGCAGGCGAGTCCAGTATGTCGTAGAGCTCTATCAGCTGCTTCAGGATCATGGCGTCTCCTTGTTTTCTTGGTCTGGCAAACTGTGGTGCATACCGATTGGCGTTGGCTGCGCGTCAATCGGTACTGTTTCCTGCGGCCGCCGTCCGGCGCGGTCGTCGCCGGGGCCCTGTTAGGTCTGGTTGTTGGTGTGTGGGCACGATGCCGCACAGCAGCCGTGACGAGCCCTCGATTCCCTTTGAGCTGGCGGTATCGCGCTTGTGGGCTGCGCAAGAACGGTGTACTCGAAGTTGCATGCAGCAAGTATGGAAGCAATGCGGGCAACTTGCAAGGAGCTGGCCGAAAATGGAAGCACAAAAGCAAACCCGGGCCAAACCGGGGAGGCCATCGCCGTGCGCGAAACCCTAGCATGAAGCGCAAAACGCAGCTTGTTCGGGTGCTTTGTTGGGCACTTTGCAAGTTCGACGCGTTCGTTGCCGGCTTGCTCTATTACAATCCGAATGACAGACTGGTCATGTCAACGCTACGCGGAGAAAGGGCTCACGCACCATGAGAAGGAAGATCGGCATCAAAGAGATCGAGGACATGGCGCTTGGCGCAACCGTCCTTGGCGCTGGCGGGGGCGGCGACCCCTATGTTGGCAAGCTTATGGCCATCGAAGCTATCAAGAAGTACGGCGAGGTGGAGCTTATCTCGCCTGACGAGGTTCCCGATGACGCAGTGGTGTGCGTTTCGCAGATGATGGGCGCGCCCACCATCATGGTGGAGAAGATTTGCAGCGGCGCCGAGCCCATGGCCACCTACGACGAGCTGGTCAACGAGCTGGGGCAAGAGCCCTACGCCATCTACGCCGTCGAAGCGGGCGGCGTGAACTCGACCATCCCGTTCATCCTGGGCGCGACGCGTCAGATTCCCGTGGTGGACTGCGACCTCATGGGGCGCGCGTTTCCCGAACTGCAAATGACCACGCTGGGCATCAACGGCGTGAAAGGCCAGCCGGCGGTGCTCGCTGACGAGAAGGGCAACACCGTTACGGTGCGCGGCATCGACGATCGCTGGCTCGAGCGCATCGCGCGCCAGGCCACGTCGGTTATGGGCGGCTACACCATCTTGGCCTCGTACCCGTGCACGGGCAAGCAGCTCAAAGACTTCTGCATTCCCGACACCCCCACGCTGTGCGAGGAAATCGGCCGCACCATGCGCGAAGCGCGCGAGCAGCACGCTGATCCCATTGACGCCGTGTTGCGCGTGACCAAGGGCTTCCGCCTGTTCCGCGGCAAAGTGGTGGATGTGGAGCGCAAGACCGACGGCATGTTCGTGCGCGGGCGCGCCATCGTGGACGGCCTGGACGAGGACAAGGGCAGCCAGCTGATCATCGAGTTCCAAAACGAGAACCTTATTGCGTTGCGCGACGGCCAGCCGGTCACCACGTCGCCCGACCTTATCATGTCGCTGGACATGGAGTCCGGTGCGCCCGTTACCACGGAAGGCCTCAAGTACGGCGCTCGCGTGGTTGTGGTGGGCATGCCGTGCGCTCCGCAGTGGCGCACGCCCGAAGGCCTGGCCGTAGTGGGCCCGCGCGCGTTCGGCTACGACATCGACTACGTGCCGCTTGAGGAGCGCGTAGCGGCGGCTCAGGCGACGAAAATCCAGGGGGTGCAGGCATAATGGCAGGTCAGTTGCGCACGTGGCGCTTGGGCATCGACGTCGGCGGCACGAACACCGACGCGGTTATCATCGACGGCGACCTGAAGCTGGTCGCCGCCACCAAAAGTCCCACCACCGAAGACGTCATGAGCGGCATCGTTGCGGCCATGCACGAAGTGATCTCGCAGGTTGGCATGGAGGCCGCTCAGAACATCGGCTTCGCCATGCTGGGCACCACGCATTGCACGAACGCCATCGTCGAGCGCAAGCGCCTCAACAAGGTTGCCGCTTTGCGCGTGGGTGCGCCGGCCACCACGGCCATCAGCTGCATGGCCGACTGGCCCGACGAGCTGAAGAGCGCCATGCGCGTGCGCGACTTCTTGGTGCACGGCGGCAACGAGTTCGACGGTCGCGAGATCAGCCCCCTCAACGAGGACGAGATTCGCGAGGTTGCGCGCGTCGTCCGCGAAGAAGGCTTCGAGTCCGTTGCGGTGACCAGCGTGTTCTCTCCCGTTTCCGACGCGCACGAGAAGCGCGCCGCGGCGGTGCTGCGCGAGGAGCTGGGCGAGGAATTCCCCGTTACGCTGTCTTCCGAAATCGGATCGCTCGGCTTCTTGGAGCGCGAGAACGCATCCATCCTGAACGCCGCGCTCTACGACGTGGCGCGCACGACGGCCGACAGCTTCGAGGCCGCGCTGGCTTCCGAGGGCTTGGCCGACGTGGCGGTGTACCTGGGGCAGAACGACGGCACGCTCATGTCCGTGGACTACGCCAAGCGCTATCCCATCTTCACGATTGCCTGCGGTCCTACGAACTCCATTCGCGGCGCATCCTTCCTGACGCAGGAGAGGGACGCCGTAGTGGTGGACATCGGCGGTA
Organism: Paraeggerthella hominis; assembly: GCF_021044775.1. Lineage (NCBI taxonomy): Bacteria > Bacillati > Actinomycetota > Coriobacteriia > Eggerthellales > Eggerthellaceae > Paraeggerthella > Paraeggerthella hominis. The sequence goes on along the minus strand of NZ_JAJNOQ010000002.1, from coordinate 92,517 downwards.
CCACCACCGATGTGGGCGTGCTGGCACATGGCTTCCCCCGCGAAAGCATGGTGGCCGTGGAGATTGGCGACGTGCGCACGAACTTCCGCATGCCCGACCTGGTGTCCGTGGGCCTGGGCGGCGGCTCGCTGGTGCGGCAGCTGGACGACGGCCGCGTGACCGTGGGCCCCGACAGCGTGGGCTACAAGGTGACGCGCGAGGCGCTGTGCTTCGGCGGGCAGACGCTGACCGCTACCGACATCGTGGTGGCCAAGGGGCTGGCTGATGGCGTGGGCGACCCTGCGAAGGTGGCGCACTTGGATGCTGCGTTGGTGGATGCGGCGTACGTGGAGATCAAGCGCATCATCGAAGACGCCGTGGACGCCATGAAGACCTCTGCCGGCGACGTGACCGTCATCCTGGTGGGCGGCGGCTCCATTCTTTCGCCCGAAGAGCTTGAGGGTGCGGGCCAGGTGCTGCGCCCGGAGAACTTCGGCGTGGCGAATGCCGTGGGCTCGGCCATCGCGCAGGTGTCCGGCCAGATAGCCAAGGTGTTCTCGTTGTCCGAAACGCCGCGTGACCAGGCGATTGCCGAATCGAAGCAGCGCGCATGCGACGAAGCCATCGAAGCGGGCGCCAACCCTAGCACCGTGGAAGTGGTCGACGTGGAGGACGTTCCCATGGCGTACCTGGGCGATGCGCTGTGCATCCGCGTGAAGGCTGTCGGCGACTTGATGCTGTAGGCTCTTTTCATATCGAAGAAGACTCCGCCGCCTGTGCGCGGAGCCTTCTCAAGCGCAGGGGCGGGACCGGTGACGCATCGGCCCCGCCCCTGCGTTTATCGACGCTTGCACTGCGGCGCCGGTTAAGGCGCCCGTCTGAAACGGCAGCCCGGCCAACCTCGTCGGCCTTGCCGGTCTCACGCCAGAGGCAATCTGGCCGCAGGGCTTTTCAATTCTGTCAAAACGGACGAGTTTTGCGGCGATTTTCCGCCTCTCGCGGGCAGGTTGCCAAGGGGTGTTTTTCATCATGCCTGGTCAGAACGCTGCTTGCTGTATTTATCCTGATTTGAGGACCAGCAAAACTCGTTCGTTTTGACAGAACCTCGACGAAGCGGCGCAAGCAGGGAGAATCGGAGCCGGGTCAAAGGGCGCATCGGCCCCGTCCCTGCGTTTATCGCCCGTTCCCGCACCCTGCATTCTGCCGATACTTTAGTTACTACATATTTTTAAGAACATAAAATTCTGCGTTGACGTATTATGTGTCGGAAGATACTATATGACCCATCGATCGAGGCAACGGGCCTCGACTCTGGGCAACGTTCTAGGGGACTGATATGTTTGTTCTTGATGTCAAGTCGCATATCAAGCGTAACCATCGCTTACGGCAAGCCAAGATGGGCATGCTCATGAGCAAATGGGCCTGGAACCGTAAAGGTTGCCCCCGCCAGTTCAAAGCGTTCTTCTCGCGTTTCACGCTTCCGAAGGAAACCGCTTTGTTCGCTCCGCTTCTGCAAACCCATCGCGTTTCTTGCTCGTCCGCTAACTACGGCGAAGCATCCGCAACGAAACTCTTCATTTTTATAGCTTGAGAAGGCATGCCTTGGTCGCGTGCGCCCTTGCAGGGCCCCGGCCATGTTGTATTCGGACTGCCTAGAGAAAGGGGTTGAAGGCATGGCGTAGCAGCGCCACACCTTCCCGGAGACGAACCGGCTTACCCCCCTGACCGATCCAAGCCATAGGAATCGATACCGCAAAGTATAGACGAAACTTGTTCAGATGCCGCCGTTTTCGGCGACTGGCAGGTCACTTCGCGTGTTTTGACCATCCTACTCATAGTCAGGGACCTCAGCCATACGCTCCTGGAAGGCCGGCCACCGTGCATGGGGCATGTCACGGTGTCGTCTGCGCATCAAGCTTCGCATCGAGCGATCCTTCGAAACCGCATCGACGTGCAGCTTTATTCGCAGAGTGGAAAACGTACTACAACGTTGGAAGCAATTGTTGGACACGAACCCGGAGGGGGACGCGTCCGCACAACAGGAGGTAATCGATGGCTACCAATACAGCCAAGAAAAAGGGGATTCACTTCGCATGGTTCGTCCTCGTCGGCGTTTTGCTGATGATGGGTCTGTGCCGTGGCGGCATCAACAGCGGCATGGGCCTGTTCTTCCAGCCCATCAGCGCTGATATGCATATCGGCGTGGGCGAAGTGGCGATGATGTCGTCCATTTCCGCTCTCGTCACCATGTTCTGGAGCCCGTTCGCGGGTCGTTTGCTCGACAAGTTCGACATCCGCATCGTCACCATCGTGGGCGTTATCGTGCAAGCGGGCTGCTTCGCTGCATTGTCCCTGGTCGACGCCGTGTGGGGCTTCTATGCGCTGGCCGCGCTCATGGCGTTCGGCTCGGTGTTCGTGACCCAGCTGGTGGGCCCGATGATGATCAACCGTTGGTTCAAGGACAAGAACGGCCTGGCCATGGGCATCATGATGAGCTTCGTTGCCATCTGCTCCGCCGTCCTTTCGCCGGTCGTTTCCTCCATCATCGCTTCGTCCGGTTGGCGCATGGGCTACATCGTGCTGGGCGTGCTTGCCCTGGTGGTTGTCATCCCGGCTGCGCTGTTCTTGTTCCGCACTCCCGAGCAGAAGAACACGCTGCCCCTGGGCGCTACCGAAGAGGATGCGAAGGCTCAGGCTGCCGACCCGGCCGCCGCTGCTGCTGCCGCCAAGAATCTGCCTGGTTTGACCTCGAAGGAAGCCCTGAAGACCCCGACGTTCTGGTTCTTCTTCATCTTCATGGTGCTGCTCACCGGCACGCTGGCGTTCGCCTCCATCGTTCCCACGCTTGCCATTGAGGCCGGCTTCGACACCGTGACCAGCGGCTTCGCCATGACGGCGTACATGATCGGCACGGCTATCGCTGCTATCGTGTTCGGTACGATCTCCGACAAGCTGGGCCCCCTGAAGGCTACGATGGTTGCGTGCGCCTGCGGCATCATCGCGCTGGTCGGCTTGATCTTCTTCCGCACGAACCTGTACATGTTCTTCGGCTCGCTGTTCTTCTACGGCTGCCTGTCCGCCACCCTGGGCGTTATCGGCCCGCTGGTTCTGGGCACGCTGTTCGGTCAGAAAGAGTTCGGCTCCATCTACGGCATCGTCATGATGGCCACGGGCATCGGCTCCATGATCCTGATCCCGGCGTACGGCTTCATCTACGACGCCACGGGCAGCTTCACTCCGGCCCTCATCATGATCCTTGGCTTCATCGTTGTCTGCGCCATCTCCATGATCATGGCTTTCAAGACCGGCAAGAAGGTCCAGGCCATGTGGATGCCGAAGGCGTAACCGCATCGCCCCTGCGGTGCTGGATCCGGGCGCGCGATCCGGCACCGCACATCCGAAGCGCGCCACCACCCTTTGGTTTCTGCGGGGCATTGCTCCGTGCATGACGACCCCGAACGGTCGGGGTATCGCCGAAACATCCATCCTGAGAAAGAGGAGGAAGCATCATGGCTCTGAAACTACTGGAAGGCATGAAGGTTATCGAGATCGCCGCGTTCATGGCAGCTCCCATGGGCGGCCGCATCCTGGGCGAGTGGGGTGCCGACGTCATCAAGGTTGAGCCGCCCACTGGCGACAGCAACCGCGGTATCGGTCTTGCACGTCATATTTACAACGGCGACCAGGCTGGTTGGGACTCCATCAACGCCAGCAAGCGCTGCATCACGCTGGACACCCGCAACCCCGAGGGTCTGGCCATCCTGAAGGAAATGCTGAAGGACTGCGACGTGTTCCTGTCGCACCTGCGCCCGAAGGACTCCAAGAAGCTCGGTCTTGACTACGAGAGCCTGTCGGCCATCAACCCGAAGATCATCTGCGGTTCCACCTCGGGCTACGGCACCAAGGGCGAGTGGGCTCCGCGCGGCGGCTTCGACGCTGCTTCGTACGCGGCGCGCGCTGGCTACGACCTGGACTGCCCCATCAAGGGCGACAACCCCATGATCCCGTACTTCGGTTTCGGCGACATCCCCACGGGCACCTACCTGGCGATGGCCGTGCTGGCTGCGTACGTCGAGCAGCAGCGCACGGGCAAGGGCCAGGACGTCAACGTGGCGCTCATGCATGCCGGCATGTGGAGCGTGGGCGTGCCCATCGTGACCGCTGCCTACGGCGACGAGTATCCCACGGATCCGAACTCGGTGCTGCCGCTGGCTCGTCCGTACATGTGCTCCGACGAGAAGGCCATCGCGCTCATGGGCCTGCAGTGGCACAACTTCTGGCCGGAGTTCGTGCATGCGTTCGGCATGGACGAGGGCTACATCGCCAAGTGGCCTGACTACCAGACCGCGCTTGCCGCTTCCGCCGAGATCACCCCGATCATCACCGAGGTTCTTGCCGGCGTGACGCGCGACGAGGCTATCGAGAAGCTCATGACCACCGACATCCCGTTCGACCTGTGCCAGCACTTCTCCGACCTGCAGGACGACCAGCAGGCTTGGGACGCCGGCTTCTTCCAGGGCATCGACTATCCCTCCGGCAAGCACATCGGCATCGTCAAGGCTCCCGCCATCTTCTCTTCGGGCGAGGCTGAGTTCGTGGCCAGCGGCTATCCGGGCGAGTTCACCCGCGAAGTCCTCAAGGAGTACGGCTTCGACGACGCCAAGATCGACGACCTGCGCGAGCGCGGCATCGTGACCGAAGAGGACCAGTGGAACAAAGACCAGTACAACATGGAGAAGATGATGGCTGCCGCCGCTGCCGCCAAGAAGAAGGCCGCTGAATAGCAGCAAAGCAAGAACGATCGGCGGCTGCACGCCGGTTCGAAGAAATACCGTTTCCGATCCGTGCGGGGGTGCGCTCCCCGCGCCCCCGCACGGAGCAACAACACGCCCAAGGAGGCACCACCAATGATCGATTTTTCCAAGACCGAGGAGCAGGAACTGCTTCTTGAGAGCATCAAGGAGCTTCTCGAGCGCGAGTTCCCGCCCGAGAAGGAGCGCGAGTGCTACCGCAACGCTGAGTTCCCCTGGGACGCCTGGAAGGCCATGGCTGAGGCTGGCTTTACGGGTCTTGGTCTGCCCGAGGAGGTTGGCGGCACCGATGTCGACCTGATGACGGTTGCTCTGGCCAACTTCACCATCGCTCGCTACGGCGGCCCGCTGTCCGCGTTCTACTCCATGGGCATGCCCACGATGTTCGATGTGTGCGCCTTCGGAACGCCCGAGCAGATCGAGAAGTACGTCAAGCCCTACATCGAGGGCGGCGCCCCCTTGGCTCTGGGCATCTCCGAGCCTTCGACGGGTTCCGACGTTGCCGGCATGCAGACGTCCTACACGTGGGACGGCGACACCGCGGTCATCAACGGCGGCAAGCACTACACCACGTGCGGCATGGAGGCTCCGGCCATCATCGTTATCGCCAAGGACCCCACCGTGGACAACGTGCACCGCGGCGCTACGATGTTCCTGGTCGACCGCGACACTCCGGGCGTGACCATCAACAAGCTTCCGAAGATGGGCCACGAGGATGCTCCCACCAGCATCTGCGAAGTGTTCTTGAACGACGTGCGCCTGCCTCGCTCCGCCATCTTGGGCCAGGAGCACAACGGCTTCATGCAGACCATGCACAACTTCACCCGCGAGCGCATCGCCAACGTGTCCGGCGTTATCGCTACGGCTGTGAACGCGTTCGAGGACGCTTGCGCCTACGCTAACCAGCGCGAGCAGTTCGGTCAGCAGATCGGTCGTTACCAGCTGGTGCAGGAAATGGTCATGAACATGGCCTGCAAGATCGAGAACATGATGAACATGCTGTACAAGCTGTGCTGGAAGGCCGACAACGGCGAAGACGTGCGCATCCTGGCCGGCATGGCGAAGTACTACTGCTCCAAGACCACTTGCGAAGTGGTCGACGACGCCGTGCAGATCCTGGCTGGCATCGGCGTGGTGGGCGACCATCGCGTGGGTCGCTACTACGTTGACATCCGCAGCTGCCGCATCGCGGGCGGTTCCGATCAGGTTATGGTGTTCAACACCGCTCCGCAAATTCTCAAGCAGTACCGCTAGTCTGATAGTCGCATTGCAGGAGGGTACGGTTCGAAGGGGGGGTTGACGTTTATGAGCTCACGGCATGAAGGCATTCCGCAGAAGTCCATCGATCTTGCCCAGCAGCTTAGAAGGCTTGCTGAAGCATGGGGAGATGAGACGGCGCTGGTCGAAGTCGCCAACAACGGATCCGAGCGCAGCATGTCGCGCAAAGAGTTGTTCGAGGCGGTGGAGAAGGTGGCCAGCCACCTGCATGCCCAGGGCGTGGCCGAAGGAGACTTCGTAGCTGTTGCCTTGCCTAACTGCCTCGAGCATGCGGTGGTCACCATCGCGGCTTGGCAGCTGGGAGCCTGCTGTGTGTTCATGCCCCCCAAGGGAACCGCTTCTGAAAAGCGCGATCTGCTTGGTTTGATCGACTGCCGTCTTCTTGTGTCGGACTGGGATTTCGAAGGATCTCACGGTGCGGCTACGCGAGAGGACGTGCGTGAATGGATGGCCGGAGACTTCCCGGAGGGTTCCGAAAACCTGCCCTTCTTCGCCTGCACGCCGATGCGCGCGGTGGCAACGGGCGGGTCGTCCGGGAAGCCGAAGCTGGTGGTGCAGGGGATCAAACCCGCGTACTGCGGTGCCGACCTGGAAAGCTGGACGGCTATGACCGGCCAGATTGCATGGGGTCGACAGCTGGTGCCGGGCGCGTTGTTCCACAACCTGTACAACAACACCACCTACATTGGCTTGTTCTTCGGGCAGACCGTGTACTTGATGGAGCGGTTCAACGCTGCACGTGCGCTTGAGCTGATTGAGAAGCACCAGATCGATTGCATTGGTTTGGTGCCCACCATGATGGAGCGCATGATGGCCGAGCCGTCATTTACGACGCGCAACCTGAGCAGCTTGAAGGCGGTGTTCCACAGCGGCGGGCCTTGCCCGGACCGCGTGAAGCTTGGCTGGATCGATCGTTTGGGCGCGGATCGCGTGTACGAAATGTACGCGGCAACCGAGATGGTGGGTTCCGCCGTCATTCGAGGCGACGAGTGGCTTGAGCATCGCGGCAGCGTGGGACGACCCGTGGGGTGCGCGTTCCAGATCAGGAGCGAGGAGGGCGAGGTCCTGCCGGCTGGACAGGTTGGCGAGATCTTTGGCAAGCCGGTTCCTGGCCTGATAACGCATTACGTGGGGGCGCCGTCCATAGCGGCCGATGACGAGGGCTACTGCAGCGTGGGGGACATGGGCTGGCTTGATGCCGACGGCTATCTGTACATATCCGACCGCCGGGTGGACATGATCGTCACCGGCGGGAAGAACGTGTACACGGCTGAGGTGGAGAACGCCCTGTTCGATTACCTGGGCATTCAAGATGCCGTGGTGATCGGCATTCCCGATGAGGAGTGGGGTCGGCGCGTGCATGCCATCCTGGAGCTTGAAGCGGGAATGGATGCATCGTCGATATCGTTCGATGACTTGAGCGCGTTTCTTCGTACGAAGATCAGCGGGTACAAGTGCCCGAAGACGTTCGAGATCATCGAGTGCATGCCCCGCACCGATTTCGGCAAGATTAGAAGAAAAGAGCTCATTGAGCAGCGCCTGCAAGGGCTGTCCGAGCATGAGCCTTGCGCATAAGCGCGAACAACGGTATTACCCCGCCGCCGCCGACGGCGGGCATTCGATACAAAGAAGCACTACCTATTAAGGAGGAGTCAGAATGCTGCAAGCACCGATGTACTTCGAGGACGTTGAGGTTGGTTACAAGTTCCAGTCTCCCGGTGGCCGCACCATCACCAACGCTGAAGTGGTGAACTTCGCGCAGATCACGGGCGACTACAACCTGGTCCACTTGGACAAGGAGTTTGCTAAGACCGGCATGTACGGCAAGAACGTTGCTCACGGCGCGCTCACGCTGACGCTGGTGGGCGGCATGCTCAAGCGCACGGAGTTCTGGACGGCTACGGCCGAGACTCTGGGCGATCTGACGGGCTTCAAGCATGTGAAGTTCTTCAACCCGGTGTTCTTCAACGACACGATTCACCTGGAGTGCGAGATCGTGGGCAAAGAGGACAACGGCGACGGCACGGGCACCATCGAGATCTCCATCCTGGGCATCAACCAGGAAGGCACGACCTGCCTCGACAACGTGCGCTACTACTCCATCGCCAAGAAGAACTAACACAAGCAACCATTTGAGGAGGATCTCATTATGAACGAGCAACTGCAGGCAGCTTTCGACGCCAAGTTCAAGGACACCTGGTTCTTCGAGGACGTGCCCCTGAACCACAAGACGCCGGCTACCACGGGTCGCACCATCACCGAGGCTGACATCCTGAACTTCGCCGGCATCTCCGGCGAGTGGGCTCCCATTTACATGGACCTCGAGTACTGCAAGGCCCATGGCCATGACACCGTGCTGGCTCAGCACATGCTGATCTACACGTTCACGCCCTCCATCAACCCCTCCGATCCCATGATGGCCAAGATGAACAACTCCATTCTTGCCACCAAGGGCACGAAGAACTGGAAGTTCCTGAAGATGCCGGCCGTGGGCGACACCGTCTACACCACGTCCGAGATTGTTGCGAAGGACGACAACAAGCCCGAGCGCGGCGTCATCATCATCCAGATGTCGATGATCGACCAGAACGGCGACGTTCTCCAGACCGGCGAGTATCACCTGGTCCTGGCCAAGAAGATCTTCTTCGAGAAGCAGTTCGAGGAAGCCGCTGCCAAGCATCAGCAGTAACAGCAACGCTGCGCACCGTGGCCGACCTTCCCGGCCGGCCACGGTATCGCCTGCGGACATGGACGCTTGGTCCAACCGCTGCGTATCGCCTAGCCGCTTTGTGCGGTACCCAACCGTTTGGTCGAAGCGTCCATGTCGCACGCGCGGCATGCTGACGATAAGTTAGAAAGGATAGTCATACCATGAACATCATCGTTCCCATCAAAGTTCTGGCCGACGATCAGGACATCGTCGTCGCTGCCGATAGGAGCCTGGACGACTCCAAGGCCCATCGCATCGTCTCCACCTACGACCTGAACGCGCTGGAGGCCGCGGCCCAGCTGGCCGCCGCGCACGACGGCTCGAAGGTCGTCGCCGTGTCGGTCGCCGACGCGAAGGCCGACGACTCGAAGCTGAAGAAGGGCATCCTGGCCCGCGGCGTCGACGAGCTGGCCATGGTCGCCGACGACGCCTGCGCCGACCTGGACGCGCACGCCACCGCCGCCATGCTCGCGAAGCTGGTCGGCGCGCAGGGCGGGTTCGACCTGGTCGTGTGCGGCGACGGCTCCGCCGACAACTACGCGCAGCAGGTCGACGTGCAGCTGGCCGACGCGCTGGGCCTGCCGGTCGTCACGGCGGTGTGCGCCATCTCCGTCGAGGGCGGCGTCGCGACGTGCGACCGCATGCTCGAGTCCCAGGTCCAGACCGTCCAGGTCGACCTGCCCGCCGTCGTGTCCGTCGTCCCCGACGTCGCGCTGCCGCGCATCCCGGGCATGAAGGACATCCTGGCCGCCGGCAAGAAGCCCTCCACGGTCGAAGCCGCCTCCGAGGCCGCCCCGGCCGTCGTCGAGATCGTCGAGACGAAGGCCCCCCAGCAGGCCGAGCGCAAGCTCGAGATCCTCGACGCCTCCGTCGACGGCGACATCGAAAAGTTCGCAGCCGCCCTCAAAGCGGCCCTGTAGGAAAGGTTGGTGCAGCAATGAAAGCACTCGTTATAGCCGAAACCCCGCTCGCCGCGCGCGCCCTGTGCGCGGGCGCCCGCACGATGGCCGACGAGGTCGTCCTGATAGCCCCCGGCGTCGAGCCGACGACCGGCGTCGCCGACAAGGTCGTCCACGTCGACGTCCCCGCCGGCTCCGCGATCGACGACGCGTACGCGACCGTGAACGCGATCGCCGACGCCGAGGCCCCGTCCGTGGCGCTGGTCGAGCCCACGCGCCGCTGCAAGGTGCTCGCGGGCCGCTTGGCCGCGCACGCCGGGACCGCCGCCGTCACCGACGTCATCGAGTTCGCCGACGGCCTGGCCACCACCATGTACTTCGGCGGCGTGGGCCAGCGCAAGAGCAAGCCGGCCGGCAGCCTGGCCGTCTACACGGTGGGCGCGGGCGTGTTCGACGAGTCCGCCGCCACGGGCACCGACGCCGTCGAGGAGGCAGCGTTTGAGGCCCCCGAGCGCGCCCTGCGCGTCACGGGCGAGAAGGACCTGCCCGCCAGCGACGTTGACCTGCCTGCCGCCGACGTGGTCGTGGCCGGCGGCCGCGGCTTCGCCGAGGAGGCCGACCTCGAGCTCATGCGCGCCCTGGCCGCCAAGATCGGGGGCGAGTGCGGATGCTCGCGCCCCTTGGCCGAGGGCGTAGACTGGATGCCGAAGGAAGCCTACATCGGCGTGTCCGGCGTGATGCTGGCGCCGAAGGTGTACGTGGGCGTGGGCATTTCTGGTCAGATGCAGCACATGGTGGGCGTGAACCGCGCCGGAACCATGTTCGCCATCAACAAGGACAAGAACGCTCCCATCTTCAAGCAGTGCGATTACGGCATCGTGGGCGACCTCAAAACGGTCCTCCCCGCGCTGGCGGCAGCCCTGTAGGGAGCCGGCGCGAAAGGGGCTGCGGGAAGCGGCCCCTTCACCCCGATACGAGAAAGGATAGGACATGGCTGATTTCGACGCGATCGTCGTCGGGTCCGGCTGCGCTGGGGCCGTGGCGGCCTACGAGCTGGCGCGCGCCGGCAAGTCGGTCCTCGTGGTCGAGCGCGGCAGCTTCGCCGGCGCCAAGAACATGACGGGCGGGCGGATCTACTCGCATTCGCTCAAGAAGGTGTTCCCGGACTTCGAGCAGGAGGCGCCCCTCGAGCGCAAGATCACCCACGAGCGCATGGCGTTCATGGACCCCGCGGCGCAGCTGGCGGTGGACTTCGCCAGCCCGGAGCTGGCCGAGGAGGGCAAGGACTCCTACAGCGTCCTGCGCGGGCCGTTCGACCAGTGGCTGGCCTCCAAGGCCGAGGACGCGGGCGCCGAGTACATCTGCGGCATCGCCGTGGAGGAGCTCTTGAAGGACGGCTCCGGCAAGGTCTGCGGCGTGCGCGCGGGCGAGGACGAGATCACCGCCGAGGTGGTCGTCCTGGCCGAGGGCTGCAACACCGTGCTCGCCGAGCGCTGCCTGGGCAACCCGCGCCCCAAGGCCTCGCAGATGGCCGTGGGCATCAAGCAGGTGCTCGAGCTGCCGGCCTCCCAGATCGAGGACCGCTTCCTGTGCCCGGAGGGCGAGGGCGCGGCGATGCTGTTCGTGGGCGACTGCACGCACGGAAACGTGGGCGGCGGCTTCCTGTACACCAACAAGGACTCGATCTCGCTCGGCCTCGTGGCCACCGTCTCCACGGCGGCCGACGCGTCGAACCCGTACCCGGTGTACCAGATGCTCGAGGACTTCAAGAGCCACCCGGCCGTGGCGCCCATCATCCGCGGCGCGAAGCTGGTCGAGCACTCCGGCCACATGGTGCCCGAGGGCGGCTACAACATGATCCCGAAGTACGTCTTCGACGGCTGCCTGGTGGCCGGCGAGACGGCGGGCCTGTGCATGAACATGGGCTACCAGGTGCGCGGCATGGACTTCGCCGTGGCGTCGGGCCAGATGGCGGGGCAGGCGGCCGTCAAGGCGCTGGACGCGGGCGACACGAGCGCGGCGGGCCTGGCTTCGTACAAGCAGGCCATGGAGGACTCGTTCGTCGTCAAGGACCTCGAGACCTTCCGCAAGTGGCCCCACGTCATGGAGGGCTGGGACCGCATGTTCGGCGAGTACCCCGCCATGGTGAGGGAGATCTTCAACGCCATGTTCAGCGTGGACGGCGCGCCGCAGAAGCCGCTCGTGAAGCGCATGATGCCCATCGTGAAGAAGCGCGGGCTGTTCAAGCTCGCAGGCGAGGTGCGAAAGGCGGTGAAGGCGCTGTGAGCAAGGTATGCGAGATCACGGTCAACGTCGACGAGTTCCTGGCGTTGGACAAGTACGAGGTGGACGAGGAGAACGCCCACATCGAGCTGGTGGACGACCCTGACGACGAGGAGTTCCTCAAGCTGGTGCGCGTGTGCCCGGCGGCCCTCTACAAGGTCGACGAGTCGGGCGCGAAGTCGTTCGACTACGCCGGCTGCCTGGAGTGCGGCACCTGCCGCATAGCCTGCGGCTCGACCATCGTGAAGAAGTGGGAGAACCCCCAGCCCACCATGGGCGTGGAGTACCGCTTCGGCTAGGATTCCGCTATCCTAGACAGAGTATGTGGATTCGAGCAAGCGAAAGGCCCCGATGAAGGCTTCCCTTCAAGAAATAGCGATCGTGACCGAACTTTTCCGGTTGGTGAAAGAGGTCAACCGGACGTGTTCGCAGCCGTACATGGCGCGCATGGGCCTTTCGCAACTCGAAGCCGATGTCCTGATGGTTTTGTCAGGCCATCAGAAGAAAGGCGAGACGATCCGTCCCGGGTCGCTCGCCCGATTGCTCCGCATGCCCGCCAGTTCGCTGTCGCAAGCGCTCAAGCCGCTTGAAGACAAAGGGTACGTGAAGCGGGAACGGCTGCGCGATGATGCGAGAACCGTGTCGATCGAGCTGACGGAGCGTGGATGGGAGCTGGCAGAAGGGTGCCAGTACGAGATGCACGCGCTTATCACGGAATTCTGCAACACGATTGGCGTGGACGAGATCGAGGATCTTATGGCGTCGCTCGACAAGGTGTTGGAATTCGCGAATTCGTACGGCCGTCCAACGCGCGTTTGACGGTCTGTTCCGAGCTTTTTGCTGATAACGCGGCGCGTTTGCTGCGGCTTTCGCCCTGCTGCGTCCATCTTCCCGACATTCGGCTGCTTGTTCTTTGGCGTTCTGCGTTCGTCATGAGATAATGCCGTCAAGACGAAATCTGCACCCAATAAAGGAGTTGTTCATGACCGAAGCGAAGCGCACGGCGCGTTTGGCGCTCGTCCAGTTTGAAAGCGCCCTGTGCGATCCGGCCGCCAATACCGAAAAAGCTTGCCGCATGATAGCCGAGGCTGGGGCACAAGGCGCCGACCTGGTGATTTTCCCCGAGTTGTTCTCTACGGGGTACCAGCTGAACATCGTGGGACCTCGCATTGTCGAACTCGCCGAACCGGTGGAAGGCCCTACGGTTACGGCTTTGTGCGAAGCTGCTCGCGCTGCGAATTGCTACGTGGTTGCCGGTCTTGCGCTGACGTACGATTTGACCGGCGTGGTGTACAACAGCTCCGTGTTCATTGACCGCGGCGGCAACCTCATGGGTACGTACGACAAGCAGCACCTGTGGGCTTTGGAGCGCTTCTACTTCCGCTCCGGCTGCGACTGCCCGGTGTTCGAGACTGATTTCGGGCGCGTCGGCGTGATGATCTGCTACGACATGGGCTACCCGGAGGTGGCGCGCATGTTGACCTTGCAAGGCGCCGACCTGGTGGTGTGCCCCAGTGCGTGGTGCGCCGAGGACATGGACGTGTGGGACGTGAACGCCCCTGCCCGCGCATTGGAGAACACGGTGTTCTTGGCGGCTGTGAACCGCTTCGGCGAAGAGGACGGCTTGTCGATGCCCGGTCGTTCGCTGGTGTGCAACCCGCGCGGCCATGTGGTGGCGCAGCTGGAGGATCCTGCCGAAGGCGTGCTGTACGCGGATATCGATCTGAACGAGATCGACGGCTTCCGCGAGCGCAGCCCTTATCTGCGCGATCGCCGTCCCGACTTGTACGATTTGGTGCTGCTGCCGTAAGGGGAAGTCTGGTTGAACTGCGCTTTCGCTGGGCCTGCCGCTATCGTCGGCGTTTCCCATTGCGCCGAGAGCTAGCGCCGCCTGCATTGTCGCCCGAAACGTACGTTTTCAGCCCGAAAAACGTACGTTTCGGGCGACAATGTGCTTCCAGGCTGACTCGCGCAAGCAGGCTGATTTGCGCACAAACGAAAAGCCCCGCCGGCGCAGTGCGCGCGAGCGGGGCTTTCACCTGCAAGGAGCTATGCTCTTCGCTTACAGGACCTGATCCGTTTCCGCGAACGTGATCACGTCCTGCTTCTTGATGCTGGCGTAAGCCTTCATGATGGCCCAGTACAGCACACCGGCCAGAACAAGCGAGTTCAGGCCCGGAATGCCGATTGCCATGATGCTGGTGACTTCGCCCACGGCGAAGCCGGCGATCCAGCACACGATTGCGATGGGGTTCCAGTTCTCGACCTTCGCGGGCAGCTGGCCCTTGGCGCGCGACTCGTCGAGCGTCTTGCGGCTGCGGCGCAGCACGAAGTAGTCGATGACCATGATGCCGGCGACGGGCGGAATAGCCACGCCCAGCAGCACCAGGAAGTCGGTGAAGTAGTTGATGATGCCGATAACCGACAGCGCGGTGCCCACGATGCCCAGCATCCATACCAGCGCGTTGCGGCTGAGCTTCTTGTTGAACAGGGCGTTCAGCATGGTGGCCAGGCCCAAGCTGGACGAGTACAGGTTGATGTCGTTGAGCTTGACCGTAGAGGCCACAACGATGATGACGCCGATGATGCCCGAGGTGCCCATCATGATGTCGACGACGTTCTCGGTTCCCATGGCGTGCGCCAGCAGAACGGCCAGAAGGTTCATGCCCAGTTCGCCCACGAACGTGCCGATGAGCGTCATCCAGAACACCTGGTTGCCGTTCTTCAGGAAGCGCGCGTAGTCGGGGGTGCAGATGGCGCCTGCAATGAAGCCGCCCGCAACCATGGTGGTGGCGGCGCCCAGGGTAAGGGCCGGTCCCGGAGGCGCGGTGGTCAGAAGCTCGGTGAGCGAGTGGTTCTGCAGGATGATGGCTGCGGCCACAATGACCACGATCACGAACAAGGGCACGAATATAGCCGCGAAGTTCGCGATGGCCTTGATGCCGAACACGACCAGGAGCGTGATGCCCAGGCCGGTGACGATGGCCCAAATCGGGTACTCCATGCCGCCCAGGAAGTCGGTCAGCGTGACGATGCTGGCCATGCCTTCGCCGAACACGGAGTTCTGCACGCCGAACCAGCCGACCATCGAGATGGCCACAACGCCGCCGAACAGGGCAGAGCCGCCCTTGCCGAAGCCCGCCCAGCGCGAAAGCAAGCTGGTGGACAAGCCCTCGTGGGCAGCGGCGGTGCCAAGCGCCCAGCTGACTACCTGCAGCAGCACCGATCCCAGCATGGTTGCCAGGAACGCGTCCCAAAAGGTCAAGCCGAAGCCGAGTGCGGCTCCCAACATGAGCTGCGACACGCAGCAGATCGCGCCGATCCTGATGAAGAGAATCCGCCAAAACGGCTGTTTCGCTTCGTCAGGAACGCGCGACAACGAGTAGTCGATGTCTTCTTCCGTTGCCATTACTGTTCCTTTCCGTCCCGCGCGCTTTTGCGACGGGAAACCCCATGTCCGCACGAATGGTTGTAAATTTGTGCGGGCGATTAAAAGATTCGGAAATTATACCTTGACACCCCTTGCGCAAGCCCCGCAGGTGAAAAGTTTAACGATTAGGTGTCGATTTCTTTGCTGAACGCCCTTGCGAACGGGCTGCGAATATGCAAAGCTGGCGCTTCGGCGTCTTTTCTGGGTTGTGCGCTGTTGCCGAGCTGGCGTGTCGTGTTGCGCATATTTGTACTAGAATACCTGCATGCGCAAAAGAAAACAGGACATCCGCCAAGCTATCGAGACGCCAGCCCTGGGGTTCGGCGTTGTGATGTTGGCGTTGCTTTGCTTTTTGCTTGCGCTGTGGACGCTTATCATTGTCGTAAGGGTCGTGCTGGATTGATCGGCTTCGAGATAACACCGCGCGTCTGCGGAATAAAGCGAGGTTAGAGCGCACCATGTGGCAGCGGTTCACCTTATACGATGTCCGGGTCATCGGCCACTACCTGGGCGTGCTCGTGCTGTTCTCGTCCTTGGCGCTGCTGGTGCCGTTTGCGACGGCTCTTGCGTTTCAGGAATGGATTCCTGCGGCCAACTATCTGCTGACCATTGGCGTTTCTCTTATCATAGGGTCTGGCCTGCGCTTTTTGCGCATAGAGCCCGGACGGCTCAACCGCCAGCAAGCCCTTGTTGTCACCGGTCTGGCTTGGATCGTGCTGGCTATGGTTGCCACGATTCCCCTCCACCTGTCGGGCCACTACGAAACGTACCTTGACGCGTTGTTCGACGGCGTGTCGGGCATTACCACCACCGGCGCAAGCATCATCACCGATCTGGATCACCTGTCGAACGCCGACAACATGTGGCGCTTCATGATGCACCTGATCGGAGGCTTGGGACTCATCGTTGTGGCGTTGTCGTTCGGCCTGTTCGGCAAGCGCGCGGGTGCCAGCCTGTATATGTCCGAGGGCCGAAGCGAGCACGTGGTTCCCAACGTGGTCCAAACCACGCAGTTCATTGCGAAGATCGCCGTCGGCATCATCCTCATTGCAACGGTTATCTTGACGGGCATGTGCCTGTTCATAGGGATGGAGCCGTCGCGCGCGCTTTTGCAGTCGCTGTGGCTGTCGATTTCCGGCTTTATGACCGGCGGATTCGCGCCCATGAGCCAAAGCGTTATGTACTATCATTCCCTGCCCATCG
Organism: Paraeggerthella hominis; assembly: GCF_021044775.1. Classification (NCBI taxonomy): domain Bacteria; kingdom Bacillati; phylum Actinomycetota; class Coriobacteriia; order Eggerthellales; family Eggerthellaceae; genus Paraeggerthella; species Paraeggerthella hominis. The sequence continues at coordinate 75,924 of NZ_JAJNOQ010000002.1, read as the reverse complement.
AGCTGGTGCTCATGCTGCTTATGCTGCTGGGATCCATCAACTTCGTGCTTCATTCCGAGGTGTGGAAGGGCCATGTCGAAGTGTTCTTCAAAGACTTGGAAATTCGCACGATGGTTTTGTGGATTGCGGTCATGACCTGTGTTTTTGCAGCTTCGTTGAGCGCGAGCGCCGAGTTTTCCAACCTGCCGGCCATGCTGCGGCGCGGCTTGTTCACGGTGATCTCGGCCTTCTCGACTACGGGATTTCAGAACGTCACTACAAATCAGCTGACCACGGCCCTTTCGTCGGGCGCGTTTTTGGTGGTGGCCATTCTGATGGCCGTCGGAGGCAGCGGCGGGTCCACTTCGGGCGGTTTCAAGTTCAGCCGCATGGGCGTTATCATGAAATCGTTGGTGGCAACTATCAAGGAAGCACTTGCGCCCGACTCCGCGCGCGTGGTGGTTGACTACAATCACGTTGGTCGCCGCATTCTCTCGCCCGAAGTGGTGAAAGAGGCTATGACGGTGTTCGTGCTGTACGTGGTCACGTATGCGATTGGCTCGCTGGTGGGCATTGCCCATGGTTACGACGCGACGCAGGCTATTTTCGAATCGGTGGCTATGGCCAGCAACGGCGGCATTTCTTCGGGGCTTGCGGCTCCGGGTATGCCGGTCACCCTCGAGCTGTTCTACATCCTTCAAATGTGGGCCGGCCGTCTTGAGTTCGTGACGCTTCTGGCGCTTATCGTTGAAATTGTCGTGTCGCTTGATCCCCGAAGGTTGGTGCATCGGTCGTGAACGTGCCGTGGTGCAACAGGAAAAGAACGTGGTGGACGATGGCGGCGGTCTTGATGGCGTGCATTCTGATCGGGAGCTTTGCGTCGAGCGGTGCCGCTGCAACGGCGTATGCCGAAGAGGCCGAAGGCGGGAATGCGGTGAATCCGCAGCAGCTTCCCGATAGCTCGTTCATCTACGATACGTCCATTGCCGACTTGAGCGAGGCCGACGCGTATTACGATAACCAAACCGTGCAAGTAACGGGCGAGGCCATTGGCGATAGCATCAAAGAGGGCTTGGATGGAAGGCATCGCTGGATCACGCTTTCGTCGCCGGGCGATTCGGCAACCATTACGGTGTACATGTCGAGCGAGGCGGCGGCGAAAATAGACACGTTCGGCGCGTACGACAGAAAAGGCTCCATCGTGCAGGTGCGAGGAACGTTTCACCTGGTGTGCCCGGAGCACGAGGGTCTGTCGGACTTGCATGCCGAAGTTGTGACCGTTATCGAGCCCGGCGAGCGAAAGCAGGATCCGTTCGTGTTCGGAACGTTCGTCCCCGGTATCGTGGCCGTGGCCATCGGCCTTGCCATGACGGGCGTATTCTATTGGTTGAGGGAGCGCCAGCGCTAGCGCTTTTTTGATGGTGAGGGTGCGGTTGTGCCGATTGGAGCAGAGGAGGACGCTTGCAAAGGGCCCAGGTAGTCAAGCTTGATCGTGGATATCCGCTTGTGCGATGCGACGATGGGACGCTTGTGCGATGCGAACATGCAACGGCGCTGGTCAAGGGCGAGGAAGTGCGCGCCGTGATCGGCGATTTCGTTGAAGTGGACGTGCCGGAGGGGCATGACAAGGGCATCATAGCCAGTATTCTTCCGCGCACGCGCGCGTTCGTGCGCAAAGATCCGACCGAACGGGCGCTTCCGCAGGTGCTTGCCGCGAACTTCGACCGCGTGTTCGTGGCGCAGCCCCTTGCCGACGTGAACGCTCGTCGGCTTGAGCGCGAGCTGGTGCTGGCTTACGAAACGGGTGCCTTGGTGACCGTTGTGCTGACTAAGGCGGATCTTGCCGAGGACGAAGCGCATGTGGCCGAGGTGCGCGATCGCGTGCGCGCGCTGGTGGGTCCCGACGTGCAGACGCTGGTGGTTTCCGAAAACGATCCCGTCAGTGTGGAGGCCGTGCGTGATCTGGTGCCCCGAAATACGACTGCCGTGCTGCTGGGAAAGAGCGGCGTGGGGAAGTCGAGTCTGGTGAACATGCTGGTGGGAAGCGATATTCAAGAAACGACGCCCGTGCGCGACGACGGGAAGGGCCGTCATACCACGGTGAGTCGCGAGATGGTCCCCATTCCCGGCGGCGGGTTCATGGTGGACATGCCCGGCGTGCGCGGCCTGGGCTTGTGGGAGGCCGATGCGGGCATCGGCGCCGCGTTCTCGGACGTGGAAGAGATTGCCGAGGGCTGCCGATTCCGCGATTGCCGCCATGTTGACGAGCCTGGGTGCGCCGTGCGTGCTGCGGTGGAGGCTGGCGAGATCAGCAAGGAGCGGTTCGCGTCCTATCGAGTGCTCAAGCAGGAAACCGCTGACCTGCGCGAACGTCGCGAGGAGGCTCGTCGCATGCGCGGCGAGAAGGCATCCGATCGCAAGGGCGGAAAGGGACGCGCGCGCAGGAAGCGGTAGCGTCGAGTGCCGCGTCTGCGGGTTGACTGCGCCGGTGGCCGCTGGAGGGGTTGCACGTGAGGGTCGGATGCGCCGACGAGCCGCCGACGGGGGGTCGCGCCTGGGCCGGCTGCACCGGCGGCCCGCCGCTGGCGCATCCGCGCACGAAAAACCGCCTTCGCTGGCAGGTTTTCACGTTTAGGGGTCGTTTTGCTTGGCCGGACGAGCGCCCTCGAAAGCGCGATGCGACACTCCAAAGCTGTGACCAGGCAAAACTAAACGCGGGCAGCGCCATGGCGAAGAGAGCGCTCAACATGACGACCTCAAACCGTCAAAACCTGCCAGCGAAGGCGGTTTTTCGTGCGCATGCTTCCCCTGCGGCGGCGGCAAGCGGCGGCAAGCGGGCAGCGCGCCGGCACGTCACCGAGGAATCGCCTGCTTATCGCTGATGTCGACGAACGTACGGGGCTGTTCGATTGCGGTGCCGCCGCGAATCGCGCGAGGGCCGTTCGCACGTTCCCCTGCTTCCGTTTTCGGCCATGCGCCCGATGCGCACTGCTTTACGTGGCTCTTAGTCTTGTGCTAGGGTTTACATCGCAATGCGAGGGGGCGTTGCGAATACGGGGGCGGGGACGCGCATGGGGAAGCACTCTTTCAGTCTGAAAACTATTTATCTAGCTGCGTTGACGGCGGTGTTCGGCGTGTCGTTTCTTGCGTTTGCCGTGTTCGATTTCTACTCGCAGCAGCGCCAGACCGAGGCGGCTTTGCTGGAAGAGGCCCGCACGTTTGCTCGCGAAATGGACGCCGTGTGGCAGTTTATGGACAACTCGCAAAGCGTGATCAACAACACTTCTGACGGGACGTACGAATTCAAGGGTTTGCACTGCTCATTGGTTGGAAAGAGCGTCGGGCGCTTATTCTCGGCCGGCAGCGACTACGCTATTCGCTACACCAATTTCAACCCGCGCAGCGAGCAGGACATACCCGATGAATTCGAGGCGGAAGCGCTCGAACGCTTCAACGCCAACTCGTCGGTGAAAGAACATTACGGCATTGCCGAGTATCAGGGGGAAGAGCGTTTCCGGTACCTGCAAGCACTTGAGGTTGATAACAGCTGTCTGTCCTGTCACGGCGAACCGGCGGGCGAGCTTGACGTTACCGGCAAGGAAAAAGAAGGATGGACGCTCGATTCCGTTGGGGGCGCTATCAGCATTGTCATTCCCATCGATCAGCAACAGCAAACGCTGCGCGACAACGTGATTCGCGACGTCGTGTTCTTCCTGGGGATCACCGTGTTCATTGGCGCGGTGATCTACGTGGTGACAACCTTCTTCGTGCTGCGCCCGATAGGGGGGTTGCATGCGGCGTTCGGAAAGCTGAAGCGCGGCCGTATGGATGCAGAACTGGGCGGCGGGCATGCGGCGAAAGAGGTGCAGCAGCTTGTTGGCGGGTTCAACGACATGGCGGGCGATCTGCGCGATATGTACGAGCACTTGGAGTCGCAGGTTGAGGCTCGCACGATTGATTTGCAGGAAGCCAATGCGCTGCTCGAGCATCAGCGCGACAAGTTGGAAAAGCTGAACGAAAGCCTTGAGCAGGAGACTCGTTTCAAGTCCGATCTTTTGTCCATGGTGAACCACGAGCTGCGCACTCCGTTGACGTCTATCATTACGTTCGCGCAGATTTCGCGCGAAACGTGCGATCCGGGGCGTGAAAGCGATCGGCGGTCTTGGGAGGAAATCGAGAAGAACAGCCAGATCTTGCTCAACATGATCAACAACATGCTGGACATCGCACGATCCGACGCGGGCAGCATCAAGTCTACATGCGAGCCGATGGATTTGGGCGACGTGGCGGCGTCGGTCAAGGGCACCATGGCTCCGCTCGCGCGCAAGTACGAGGTTTCGTTCCGCACGAGGGTTGCTTCGGACGTGCCCCTGGTGAACGGCGATTACGAGAAGACGTTGCGTATGCTTGAAAACCTGGCCAGCAACGCCATCAAGTTCACGCCCGACGGCGGGTCAGTGGAGTTGAGGGTGGCATACGACGAGAATCGTCAGGTGGTAACGCTGTCGATGGTCGATACCGGCATAGGCATTGCGCCCGAGGACCAGGAGCGCATTTTCGAGCGATTCTTCCAGGTGGATAGCACGTCGACGCGAAAGTACAATGGCAGCGGCCTGGGCCTTGCCCTTGTGCGCGAATACGCTGACGTGCAAGGGTTCGCCATTTCGGTGGAGAGCGAAGTGGGGAAGGGCAGCGCTTTCGTTATTACGGTGCCGAAGAGGCTGATAGTGGGGGAAGACGATGTATAAGGTGATGCTCATCGACGATGAGGATAATTTGCGACAGGCGATCGAGCAGCTTCTAACGTCGAACGGGTACGCATTTTGTGGCGCGAAAGACGCCGAATCGGGCATGGAGATGCTTCTGCATGAAAAGCCCGACCTACTGTTGCTCGACGTGATGCTGCCGGGAACGAACGGGTTCGATTTGTGTGCGCGCATCCGCGAAGAAGGCCGCCGCATTCCGGTCATTTTCCTTTCTGCGAAATGCGATATTGTCGACAAGAGCATCGGCTTTCGGTCGGGTGGGGACGATTATGTGACCAAGCCGTTCGATGCCATGGAGTTGCTGCTGCGCATCGAGGCGAACATCCGCCGTCATAAGGACACGATAGATTTTGCGCGCTCGAGAAATCGGGAGGGGGTTGCTCAGATTGGCGATCTTGAAGTGCATTTTGGAGAGTACCAGGTGCGCATCAAGGGAAAGCCGGTGCAACTGACCACGAAGGAGTTCGAGATCGTGGCGTTTTTGGCGGCGCACCCGGGCAAGGTGTTCACGCGCAGCCAAATTCAGGAGTACATCTGGGGCGAGTCCGATGCCAACTGCAAACCGACCAACAACATAACGGTGTTCGTGCGCAAGATTCGCGAGAAGATCGAAGAGAACCCTTCCGAGCCACGGTACCTGCTAACGGTTCAGCGCGTGGGTTACAAGATGGCTGATCGAGTGGAGGGTTAAGGGCTCGCGGGAAGCCAAAGATTCGTTACTCCGCTTGTTTCCTGCATCAAGCAAGGCATTATGTCTTAACAAATTGCATTACATAATGCAATTTGTTAAGATCGTGCAGAGCAAAGGAGGCGAAAATGGCTGTTGCGGGAACGATTAATGCGCGGTTGCCGGAAGACCTGAAGCGTCGCGGAGGTCAAGTTTTGGCGCGCGAAGGGGTGTCGACGACGCAAGCCGTTCGATGCCTCTATGAGTATTTGGAGCGAGAGCAACGTGTGCCTGAGTGGATGCGTGGCGATGCGGGTGCATGCGACGAAGTGTCCAAGCGCCGCGAGAAGCTTCGTTCGCTGGTGGGGGTGGTCGACTTGCCTCGTGGAGTTGACGCACGGCAGGAATATCGCGACTACCTGGTAGAAAAGCACGGACCGGGGTTGCGCTCATGAAAGTGCTTCTTGACGTTAATGTCATAGTTGACATTTTAGGAGCGACCGAAGACGTGCTTTATTCGTTCCAGGCGTTGGACGTGATGTTGCTGAAGCGGTTCGAGCCATTCATGACCGCGTCGATGGCGCCCACGGTTCAGTACGTTCTTTCTGCTCGTAAATACGCTTCAAAGCCGGGAGCCATTTCGGCGCTCCAGAATTTAGTTGACGTCGTAAGCGTCCTTGATGTGACGGAGGTTGACCTTCGTCACGCGTTGGTCGATCCTCTGGGCGATTTTGAAGATGCAATGGTCGCCTGGGCTGCTTTTCGACATGGAGTCGATCTCATTGTGACTCGAAACGTGCGGGACTTTGTCGGATCTCCCGTTGCCGCTATGACCCCTCAGCAGTTCTGCGAAGTCTACCGCCCCGCTGGCTATGAGTACGATCTGGCCAGGTCTTAGGCGGATTTTCTTGCTTGGCGAGATTGTCCGGCACCTTTTCGCATCCTCGATGCACCATTTAATCTTATTAATCTAGTCATTAATATCCGGTTAATATCTTCTTAACGCAAAACTTATTTTCGGTTTATCGCAATAATTTTCAATGATCCGTAGAGTGCATAGCAAGGGAAAGTCGGGGGAAGCGAGACTTTCCATCTTGTGCTGCGGACGGCCTCCCTCCCTGCTGTTCGCAGCACAAGAACGGTGCGGCCGAGAGGTCGTGGGGAGAGAACGAGAGGAGCAAGCATGGCTGAAAATGCAACGCATGGTTTCACCCGCAGAAGCTTCATCAAGGGCGCGGCGGCGCTCACTGCAACGGGCGCGCTGGTTGGCTGCAGCCCGCAGGCCAAGAATCTGGAGGAAACGGACAAGAAGCAGGAAGCCCCCGAGACGCAGCTTTACCCGGGTGTCTGCCGTGGTAACTGCGGCGGCGGCTGCTTTTTGAATGTGCACGTGCGCGACGGGCAAGTGGTGCGTACGTCGGCGCGCGATATGCCGAACACGGAGTACAACCGCATCTGTCCTCGTGGCTTGACGCACGTGGGTCGTATGTACAGTTCGGAGCGCGTGCTGTATCCCATGAAACGCGTGGGAGAGCGTGGTTCGAACGATTTTGAGCGCATTAGCTGGGACGAGGCGCTCGATACCATAGCTGAGAAGTGGAAGAGCTATCGCGAGCAATTCGGCCCGAAGTCCATCATGTTTTTTTACGGATCGGGAAACTATGCTTTGTATAGCGGTAGTTGCAACGCGGCAGGTGCGGTTGTGCGGTTCGAGAACATTCTTGGATGCACCGACGCCGGCCTAGATGTTGACGTAGGAACGGGATACGGCGCGTCGCGTGCTCATGGTGGAGCTGATCTGGGCAATGAGCTTACTGATCGTAAGAATGCAAAAACGCAGATTCTTTGGGGCAACAACCCTGCTATTTCGCTCCCTCATACCCTGCACTTCATGATGGAGGCAAAGGAAAACGGGACGCGCCTTATCGTGATCGATCCGGTGTACAACCCGAACACGGCCAAGGCCGATTGGTGGATACCCGTCAAGCCCGGTACGGACGGTGCGCTCGCGTTAGGTGTTTTGAACGTGCTGATCGGGAACGGTTGGGTGGATGAGGATACGCTGCGCAGCAAGACCAACTGTGGCCTGCTCATCAAGGAAGATGGCATGTACCTACGCATGAGCGATCTGGGCGTTGAGCCGACCGAGGGCGACGTTGACCCGCTTACGGGCAAGCCGAAGGTTATCAGCCCGCCTGCCGTATGGGACGAAGCTGCGAGCAAGGCCGTTGCGTTCAGCGAGGCTCAGAAGCCGGCGCTCAAGAACGTGGCTCCCATCGAGGGCATTGTGGTTCAAACGGTGTACGAGAATGCTATGAGTTACATTTCCGCTTGGACGCCCGAAGCGGCATCTGCTGTGTGCGGCGTTTCCGTAGAGGACATTCAAGAGCTGGCACGCGTGTATCACGAGGACGGTCCGGTGACGACCGAAATCATGCAAGGCTTGAACCATTATCGCAACGCACACTACACTGGTTGGCCGGTATATTTGGTCGGATTGCTGACTGGCAATGCTGGCAAGCCTGGTGCTGCGATCGGCCAGAGCGAGGAATACCTGCCTCAGATGCTGTTCTCCAACATCAAAGGTGCCTGCTATCCGGTTAATTCCGCAGGAGAGGCGGCTCCGGGCATTTCGGGACATCTGGATACGACGGTGTTCGAAGAGGTGTTCACTACGGGCAAGTTCAAGGGCGAGGACTACGTGGTGAAAAGCGCGTACATCCATTGCTCGAACCCGCTTGTGACCATGTGCAGCAACGATTATACGTCACGCTGGATCGATGCTCTCGAGTTCGTCGTGGTGGCCGACATGTGCATGACCGAAACGTGCAAGTACGCGGATATCGTGCTGCCCGCCGCTCATTGGTTCGAGCAGCAGGACATCGGCTTCTTGTTCTCTTCTCACCCGTATCTTTTGTGGCAGGAAAAGTGCGTCGAGCCGCAGGGCGAATCGAAGCCTGACTTCCAAATCTTTGGCGATATTCTGGATCGCCTTGGTTTGGGCGAGTTCTGGTGCACGGAAGACGAGTATGCCGAGACCATTCTGGATTCCGAGTATTGGAAGTCTTTGGACTGCACGCTTGAGAACATCAAGGCGAAGGGCGCTGTTCGCATCTATCCGGAAGGCGACAAGCTGGGCTCCGCCGATCCGCTGCCTACGGAAACTGGGCGCATTCAGCTGTACCAGGAGGTTGCCGTTCCCAACAACGTTGCTACGACCGATTTCGACATCTCGAAAGAGCGCGGTTTGCATTGGGAGACTCCCGTCTACGTTGGCGAGGACCGCGAGTATCGGAAGACGTATCCGTTTAGCTTGCTGTCCGAGCACATGCGCACTCATACCCATACGCAATGGTGGGAATGCGGCTACGTGCGCGAGTTCGAGCGCGAGCCGGTGGTGCGTATCAACCCCGATGACGCGGCTGAGCTGGGCATTGCAGAGGGCGATACCGTACGCTTATCCAACGATAACGGGTATGTGGTCATGAAGGCGGCTATCAGCGCTGGTTTGCCGCGCAAGATGATCTCGTCGGGACGCAGCTGGCAGAAAGACGATTTCATCGATGGTCATTTTGCAAACCTGTCTTCGAAGGACTACAACTCCATGATTGCAAACCAGGCTTTCAATGATGTTGCGGTCATGATCGAGAAACTGTAAGGGAGTGGTGAGGAATGACCCGTTACGGAATGGCGATCGACCTGAATCGTTGCTTCGGCTGCCAAGCGTGTGCCGCTGCGTGTAAGATCGCGAACAATATGCCAAAGGATGTTAACTACAACATTGTGTACACCAAGTCGGATAAGAGTCTTGATACGCTTGGTCTGGCAGTTGCGACCGGTGCCGTTTCCAATGACTGTGCTGGCGGGACGCACGATGACCCGGTGCTGTCCTTTTTCCCTATGCAGTGCCAACACTGCAAGAAGCCTGCGTGCCTCGACGTGTGCCCGACGGGCGCTACCGTCAAGGATGAGGAGACCGGCATCGTATCGGTGGACAGCGAGCTGTGCATCGGGTGCGAGTCGTGCATCAAGGCGTGCCCGTACGAGGGCGTGCGCACGCTCATCAAGAGTCCCGAGTACTACCTTGACGTGGTGGTAGGCGAGTATGACGCGCCGCCTCATAAGGCCGGTACGGTGGAGAAGTGCACGTTCTGCAAGAACCTCATCGACCGTGACGAGGTGCCCGCTTGCATGCAGCTGTGCCCGGGCCGTGCGCGCTACTGGGGCGATCTGGACGACCCCGAGTCCGCGGTGTCCAAGGCTATCGAGGGCCGCGAAGTCCTGCTCTTGCAGGAAGATGCCGGCACTGAGCCGAGCGTGTACTACCTGCAATAGCTTTACGCGGGGCGGCGGTTTTTGCAGCAACCGCCGCCCCTTTTCAAAAAGGGGGAGGAAGCATGGAGCAATACGACGCTTTGAAAAGGGCCGTGGGGAGGGCCGACGCGTGTGAGCTTCTTTCGCGCGCGTTTTCATATCCTGACGACGTGTTTGCAACTGCGCTCGTCGAAGGTGCTCTGGCCGACGATGCTCGGTCTTGCCTGTTGGACATGGGTATGTCGGCTTCCGTTGCTGATGATTTGGCAACGGGGCTGCGGGCATGGGCGGAATCGTCCGTTGCGGACGTTTTGTCGGAGATGAGGAAAACGTACTCGCGCTTGTACCTTGCGCCGGGCGGGCACACGCCGATTTTCCCTTACGAAAGTGCTTTCCTGCATGTTTCCATGGGCGCTCCGGGTGTTCCCTCGTTGTTCCGCACGCCCGTCACGCTTGACGTCGAGCGCTGCATGCGCGAAGCCGGAGTGATGGCGAAGAACGGGCGCAAAGAGCCGTGCGACAGCGTTCAGGAGGAGTTCGAGTTTCTTTCGTACCTGTTCGCTCAGCAGGCCGAGGCTGTTCGCACCGAGAATAAAGAAACGCTGACCAGTCTAAACGAGCAAACTCAAGCGTTTCTTCGAAGCCACGCGCTTGCCTGGCTCCCCCGATTCATGGAGCAAACCTGCGACTTGACCGACGGGCCGTACGCCGCGCTCGCCTTGTACGCTTCCGCCGTCTTGACGTCCTTGCCTGACGAAGAATAGGGGAACGTATGGATTTCCTGCTGGTCTTTATTTGCGCCGTTGCGGCGGCGTTTGCGTTGCGCAATCCCATAAAGAAGGCACCGGTGGCTTTCTATATTTTGGCCGTGGCGGTGAGCGTGCTGTTCATTGCGGCGGAGTTTTTCCCAATGCCGCGTGCAGTGTGGAGCGCTTTGTTCCTGCTCGTTCAAAAATGCATGCTGGCCTTGGCTTTGTTCGCCGTGGTGATGTTCATCGGCGTGTTCTCGCGCGATTCTCGAGCAGGCCGTTGGCTTCGTCCCATTCGCGCGGAGCTGTCCATTATCGCCTGGATTCTGTCGTTGGGGCACATGGCCGTGTACCTTGTCTCGTACCTGCCTCGATTGGGCGGTGTGAACAAGGGCGCCGTGATGATCTCGTTCGTGGTTGCTTTGGTGCTGTTCGCCCTTTTGCTGGTCTTAGGGGTTACGTCGTTCAACGTGGTCAAGAAGCGCATGAAGAAAGACACGTGGAAGCGCGTGCAGATGCTGGCGTACCCGTTTTTCGGTTTGGTATATCTGCATCTGATGCTCATGCTGCTGCCGCCTGCTTTGCATGGAGGCGTGGCCGCGCAGGTCAGCGTGGCGGTGTACTCGGTGCTGTTTGCCACTTATGCCCTTTTGCGCGTTCGGCGTGCGATGATCGATCGAAAAGCCGCATAGCGGCAGCGCGACCGGGTTGGGCCGGCGGATTGTGCCTGGGTCGGCTGCGGTGGCGAGCCGTCGACGGGGCGCGCGCCTGGGCCGGATGCGCCGGCGGCCCGCCGCTGGCGCAGCCGCGCACGAAAAATCGCCTTCGCTGGCAGGTTTTCACGTTTAGGGGTCGTTTGGCTTGGCCGGACGAGCGCCCTCGAAAGCGCGATACGACACTCCAGAGCTGTGACCAGGCAAAACTAAACGCGGGCAGCGCCATGGCGAAGAGAGCGCTCAACATGACGACCTCAAACCGCAAGAAACTGCCACGCAGGGCGGTTTTTCGTGCGCATGTTTCCCCTATGGCGGCGGGAAGCGGCGGCAACAAGCGGGCAGCGCGCCGGCACGTCACCGAGGAATCGCCTGCTTGCCGTCCGCCGCGCATCCGGCTGCGCGGCGAGTTCTCCTTACACGCATCCGGCTGCACGGCGAGTTCTCGCTACACGCATTCCACTAGTTTGGCGGCTGCGTCATTGAGCATGGCGTAGAACGAATCTTCGTCGGTCATGCAATCGTTTTTCCGGGCGTCGATGAGCTCGGCCAGCTCTTGCAAGGCTGCTGCACGATCGGCGTCCTCTTCGGCCAGCATGAGGGCAAGGCGCTTGGACGCCTCGATCAAACGCAAGGGTCCGTAAGCTTCCGGCTCTCCCTGCAATCCCGCAGCCGACGTTACCATGTACACTAGCAATTCCATTGCGTTGTTCGTGTTCATGCTGTGCTCCTAATTCCAGGTGTTGTAGAAGGCGATCTCGGCCAGGGGCTTGCGCGCGGGCGCTTTCGGCTTGTGTGCTGGATGGCCTATCGCGATTACCAGCTCGATGACTATGTTGTCGGGCAGGTTGAGGATGCGTCGCAGCGCCGTGTCGTTGTAGGACTTGATAGCGCAGGTGCCCAGCCCCCGATCGGCTGCCGCCAGCATGATGTTCTGCGAGGCGTACGCGCAGTCAAGCGTTGCGAACTCGTCTGCGCCTTTCGCGCCACCCCGCCTTTGCGCGTACGCGCGGTCGGAGCACGCGACGATGAGCGCAGGCGGGTTGCCGCTCATGCCCGGCGAGAACAGGTCGATTTTGCGTACCAGCTGCGGATCGGTCACGATGCCGAATTTCCATGCCTGCACGTTGCTGCCCGACGGCGCCCAAGCTCCCGCTTCCACCAGTTCTTCAAGCACGCTGGTTTCCACCGGCTCGTCTGTGAAGGCGCGCACGCTTCTGCGCTGCTGTATCGCTTGCAAGGTTTTCATGCAGTTCCGGCTTTCTCTTCGGGCGCGGACGCGCGATGTTCTTTCTGTCGTATTCTACCCGACGAGTTGCGGCTGGGCTGCGCGCGTTGCGCTCCCAGCCCGATGGTCTGGCGGCAGGGCGAAGATCTGTTGGTGGGATCGTTCGATCCGTTCGTGGCGCAAAATCCCCGGTCTGCGCTGCTGGACGAGGACTCTCGACAGCCGTCGAATCCGCTGCGTCTCGGTGAGCTGGTTCGTTGATGCGGGCGCACAAAACGACCGCACCCGACAAGCCGCGCAAGGAGCGCAGTCCCGCGATTTCGTGTCCAAAAAAATCGCGGGAAAGGCACCGAGCCGCGCGTTCGGCCATCGGCCCCCTGCGCGTTCAACCTCCTGCGTCCTTGCGCGCAGAACGACGGCGCAGACGCCCGCGTGCGAACGAGCGCCAAGCGAACAGCGCCCTCGCCCCTGGCGCCCTCGGCTTTGCTGTGCGCCGTGTCGCGCGGCGCGCTCAAGGCCCGCTTCTCTGCTATACTGCCTTCTGGCTTTGCGCTGCGGATTTCACGCCCGCATCGGAAGGTCTCGCATTTGCATCGTTGGGCCCTGCACTTGCGACCTATAGTTGCCCAAAGCCCGCGGCGCTTGCCGTGCGGAGACAAGGAGATATCCATGAACAAGAAGACGACGTATGTCGCCCAAGCGGGCATGATCGCAGCCGTGTATGCTGCGGCGACGCTGGTGACCCTCATGCTGCTGCAAGGCTTAGCTTGGGGCCCGGTGCAGTTTCGCATCTCGGAAGCGGTGTGCGTGCTGGCGGTGCTCACGCCTGCGGCCGTTCCCGGTTTGACCGTCGGCTGCATCATTGCGAACCTGATTGCGCTGGCCGTCAACGGTACGGGCGCGCTTGGCATGCTTGACGTGGTGTTCGGCAGTTTGGCCACGTTTGTAGGGGCGCTCTGGTGTTGGAAGATGCGCGAAAAGCCGAAGCTGGCGCTGCTTGGCCCGGTGATAGCGAACGCGCTCATCGTGCCGGCGTACCTGCCCTTGATCCTGCAGGGTTTGGGTTACTACACCATTCCGTTCACTAGCATTGCGCTTGATGGCATGTATCTTCCCATGTACCTGTTCGGCGTGGTGGCGACCGGTTTGGGCGAGGCGCTGGTCATGTATGTGCTGGGTCTTCCTCTGTTGACGGCGCTCAAGCGCTTTGGCGTGGTGAAGCAGCCCGACGCGTAAGCGCATCTGGCGAGTTCGCACTCCGGCGAGCTTGCGGCGTACCGGGCGCGGATCTTCGCATCGCATACTCTGTTTCAGTTCACGGGGGCGTCGGACTATCGGCGCCCTTTCTGTATGTTCTATAGGTGCTCACCAGGCGCTTCACTGTTTCGATGAATTGGACAGCGGGTTGGTTGAAAATAGCTACAATAGGGAGGTTAGACTCGCAACGAACGTGCCCTCGGACGCTTTTGGAGGTGCGCGTGCGAATCTGCAAAGTGTCGGTCGAATGAAGGACGTGCATGAATCCCGTTATCGTCGTTCCAGTTTTCATATCAGCCCGCCGCCGAAAAGACGGCGGCAGCGTGCTTACCACGTACGATCACGCGACGCCGGTTTCGGCGCCTGGCGAGCTGCCTCGCCTGCTTGCTTCGCTTCAAAAGGTGCGCGGTCTTGGGCAGATCGTCTTGCTGGTTGTTAGCGAGCCGTCCATCGAAAACCAAGCTGCCGAAAAAGTGCAGGCCACGGCTTCGCGCTTCTCGTCCCTTAACATCGTGGTCATCGGCGCGCCTGAGCTGGCGCTTATCCAGCAGCGCATGGAGCAGTTGGGCTTGGGCAAGCTGCAAAAGGAAATTGGGCTTGCGGGTTACGGTGCTATGCGCAACCTCGGCTTGGTGATGGCCAACGTGCTCGGCTACGATTCGGTTGTGTTCCTAGACGATGACGAAGTGGTCGACGACGCCGACTTCCTCCAAAAAGCCATGTACGGCCTGGGCAAGCTTACGAAAAAGGGCATTCCCATTTTGGCCAAAACCGGTTTCTACTTCAATTCCGAAGGGTCGTACCTGTCCAAGAGCCAGGACAAGTGGTACAACCATTTCTGGCAGCAGGGCAAGGCGTTCAACAAGTGGATTACCAAAGCCATGCGCGGTCCTCGCTTGTCGCGCTCGAACCATGTGTGCGGCGGGTGCCTGGCGCTGCATAAAGAGGCGTTTCGCCGCTTGTCGTTCGATCCGTGGATCGCGCGCGGCGAAGACCTGGATTACATGCTGAACCTGCGCATGTACGGGTCGGACATCTGGTTCGACAACCAGTGGAGTTTGCGTCACCTTCCCCCTGAGACCGAAAGCGAGGGCACGCGTTTTCGTCAGGACATCTTCCGTTGGCTTTACGAGTATCGCAAGATGGAGTACAGCCGCACGCAGATCGACCTGCTGCAGGTGAAGCCTTCGTCGCTTGAGCCGTATCCGGGTCCCTTCCTGGAGCCGGGCATCACGAATCGCATTCGCCTGACGGCGTTTCTGCGCAGCCTTGCTCGGCCCGACAAGCGCGCGTATCGCAAGGCCGCCCGTGCCGCGACCGGCGAAGCCACCACGTACGCTCAGCGCAATTGCGCGAAGTACTTCGAGTTCCAGTTCGTGTGGCCGGAGCTTATGGCGCGCATGGAAAACGACCAGATCCTGCGCACCGCGCTGCTGCAATCGTCTGCGCAGCGCCAGCTGAACGCCAGCGCTGCCGGGTCTTCGCCCATGCGTCCCGTACCCGCTCCCGCACAGGCTATCGACCCGGGCGTGACCAGCGAAATTCGCCTGAACATCGCGGAATAACGCGCTTGATGAGCATCACCTGGTTGGCCGGCGAAACGCCGGCCGCCTTGCGTTCGGGGCCGGAAACGGAAACCAAACGCTTACCTTTGTAAAAAGCAGTACCGTATTTGGCGAAAGGCATCTGCACTTCGGCTACACTTGACGCTGCGCGTGCTTGGGCGCCAAGCGAAAGGAAAGCTCAGCGTTCATGGATATCTTCATGCTCTATGTTCTGCCGGCGCTCGTCGGCGTGGGAATCGGCATTTTGTCAGGGCTGCTCGGCATCGGCGGCGGCACGGTCATGGTTCCCATTTTTCGGTTGGCGTTCGATATGAGCCCCGTCATGTCTACGGCTACGTCCCTGTTCACCATCATTCCCACATCCGTTTCGGGCGCGGTTTCCCATATTCGGCATAAAACCTGCATCCCGTCGCTGGGCATTGCCGCGGGCCTTGGCGGCGCGATCACGTCGCCGTTGGGCGTGTGGCTTGCCCAGATATCTCCCGCTTGGATGATCATGTTGGCTGCCGCGCTCATCATCGGGTGGTCTGCGTTCAAGATGCTGTCCAAAGCGTTCAAGATGAAGAAGGCGTCGCCCGTTGCTGCGGAATCGTTGCAGGCGGCTGCCATCCGGGTCGAAACGGCGCCTGATAAATCCGTCGATTTCGCGACCACGACCACGACCACGACCGCGACCGCGTCCGGCGGCCCTGCCGGTCCTTCGCCGTCGAGCAAGCTGACGCGCAAGCAGCTGCTAGTGGGAGCGGCAATCGGCCTGGTCGCGGGCGTGGCATCGGGATACGTGGGCGTGGGCGGCGGTTTCATCATGGTGCCCATGATGTTGTCGTTGGTGGGCATTTCGATGCGCCAGGCTTCCGGCACTTCGCTCATTGCGGTCATGATCTTGGCCGTTCCGGGCGTTATCGAGCAGGCGTTGCTGGGAAACATCAACTATGCGGCGGGAATCGCCATAGCCATCGGGTCCATTCCCGGTGCTGTTGTAGGCGCTCGTCTTGTTCGCGTGGTGCCCGAACGCATGCTCCGCTTCATCTTCGGATGCTTCCTTCTGCTGGCGGCTGCCCTGTTGGTGCTGAACGAATTCGGTATACTGAGCTGACGCGCCCGGTGACGACACTCGCGCGCGGTCTGTAGAAGCAATTTCGAGCGCGGTGTGCAGATGTCGCGTTGTGCGGGAGGCACCATGAGGAAAGAGTCGCAAGAGCGGGCGTCGTTGCCCCGTTTCTTCACCCTTGAGATGTTCATGTTCACGATCACGGTCCTTTCGGGCCTGGTGCTTATTTGGAACCTGATCGCGCCGAACAACAACATCATCGCGCTCTTTTGCGCGGGCATCGTATTTACGCTGTCCATCGTGGTGGTCATCAGGCTGCTCATGGACCCTGATTCGGTGCGCGCCCGGCAATCTGACGCCATGCTCAAGCTGGCAAGCCGTACGCTGGCCTGCATGAACGAGGGCCTTGACCGCACGGCGGCAGAAAAAATATGCGGACTGCTTCTTCCTTCGACGGCCGCTATTGCCGTGGCCATTACCGACAAAGACAGGATTTTGGCGTATTCGGGGTACGAAGAGTCCGAGAATCCGTCGGGCAGCATCATCCGCACGCACGCCACGCATGCTACGATCGCCGACGGCGAAATGCGCGTTTTGTTCACGCCCGAGGACATCGGTTTTCCGCACGACAGCTCAACCATCAAGGCTGCCATCATCGTGCCGCTCACGGTGGGCCGCAACGTGGAGGGCACGCTCAAGTTCTACTATCGTCGCGCCAGCCATATCAGCGAAACGCAGAAGTCTATCGCGGAGGGCTTCGGGCAGCTTTTGTCTACGCAGATGGCCGCCGCTGCGCTTGAAGAGCAGACGAACCTGGCTACCAGCATGGAGTTGAAAATGCTGCAAAGCCAGATCAATCCCCACTTCTTGTTCAACACCATCAATACCATTGCTTCTCTGATCCGTACGGATCCGGAAACCGCGCGCAAGCTGCTGCGCGAGTTCGCCGTGTTCTACCGGCGCACGCTGGAGGATTCTGCCGACCTGATCATGTTCGGTCGCGAAATGGAGCAGACGCGGCGGTACTTCACGTTCGAGGTGGCGCGCTTCGGGGCTGATCGCGTTGCCATGGTGGAGGAGATCGACTCGCGCATCGACGACATGATGGTCCCCCCGTTTTTGATGCAGCCGCTGGTGGAAAACGCGGTTCGCCACGCCATGCCGTCGGAGGGCAAGCTGACGATAACCATTACGGGCGAGGTGATAGGCCAGGACGTGATCGTGCGCGTGATGGACGACGGCGTTGGCATGACGGAGGAGTCTCGTCAAAACATTCTGCATCCTGAATCGTCGACGGGCCTGGGGATTGCCGTGAAGAACGTGCACGATCGCATTTGCGGCTACTTTGGCCCCGGCACGCACATGGACGTGGAAAGCGAGTTGGGGGCGGGGACGTGTGTGAAGCTGGTGCTCAAAGGCGGAGCTCGTCGCGAGTATCAGTAGGCGTTCTTGTGCAAGATGCGTTTGACCAGTGTATTTGCTTGATATGTGAGCGTTACGGTTCTTTTCTTGCGCTTGTGCTACCTCTATAATATCATTTAATATGAACGATGTTCATGTAAGAGGGGGCTCTGCGCGAGGCTGCAAACGGCTTCGTCGGGGCTTTGGGAAGATCGCAGTCGAAAGACGAGCGACGCAACGCTTTGTTGGAATCGGAAAGAGGCGAGCATGGTCAAGAAATACACTACTTTTGCGTTGGTTTATGCGGCGATCGCGTTGGCGATGGGCGTGTTCTATCGGGAATTCACCAAGATTTTGGGATTTGACGGGTTTACGAGCCTTTCGTTTATCCATACCCACTATTTCGTGCTGGGCATGGTCTTCTTCCTGCTGCTCGCGCTGCTTGAGAAGTCGTTCTCGTTTTCGGCCCAGGGCAAAACCATGCCCTTTGTTGTTGTGTACAACATTGGCCTGAACATTGCGTGCTTGGGCTTTTTGATTCGGGGGATCACGCAGGTGCTTGGCGTAACGCTGGCAAGCGCGCCCGATGCGGCGTTGGCGGGAATCGCCGGCATCGGCCATATCCTGCTTGCTGTTGGCATTGTTGCAATCTTGCTGAAGGTGCGCAAAAGCGCAGCGTAGGGCTTTTGCGGCGCGATGCGACGGTTGCCGGCCGTCGCATCGCGCCTTCTTATTGACGTGCTACGGGAGCCGCAGGTCTAGAACGGCGGCTCCTTCGTTTTGTGCATGGCTGCGACGATCTTTTCGGCTATGTCGAAGTATTGGTGGGCCTTGCTTCGACTCTCTTCGGGAATGATGGCGATGAGAGCTCCAAGCAAATCGGGGACGATGAAGGTGTCAAGGTCGTAAAGCGCCTGCTCGGTGATGCGCGCGTACGTGTAGCGCTGGTCCGAGGCTGACCGCTGCCGCTCAACGTATCCCTGCTTCTCGAGTTTCTTCAACGCTTCCGAAACCTCGGGCGGTCGTAGGAACACCTTGCCTGCAATCACGATAGGGGACAGCCCGATGGGCGCGTCGGTAAGGCAGGCGAGGATCTTGAAGCTGTTCAGGGACACCCCGTTCTTTTTCAGGGCGCGGCATTCTGTTGCGTGATTGACGAACACGCATTCGGCGTACGAGCGTTCCACGTTGTCAAGGGTTAGCCCGTATTTGCTGATCACGCGGTTGTTCGCGGCTGTTTTCAAGGAATCGTAGTATGTCAGCAGAAGTTCGTCGGTGGTGTAAAGCTCCCAAATCTGTCTGACCTGGTCCACAATTTCTCGGTCGATGTCTTTGATGAGCTGGACGGAGCGTTCGGTGCACAGGACAACGGTGTTGCGTCGGTCGTCTTTATCCCACTGGGTTTTGACCAGGTTCATCGCTTCAAGCTCTTTGATGGTCATGGTAACGGTCGATGGATGCAGGCTGAGCGTTTTGGCAAGGCTTCGCATTTGGTCGAATCGCTCGAATGCCTGCAGCCGCGCAAGGATTCGGTACTGGTTTACTGATATGCCGCCTGCAAGTCCAATGGTCTTGGCGAGCGCTTTGTGCGCGGCGGTAGTGGCAATGACCCAGTTGTTCAGTCGTAGGCACAGCGTCATGGATCGATACACCCTCTCCAAGGCGTCGTAACGGATATGATAAAAATGTTACTATTTTTCTATCGAAACCGTTTCGCAGGGCTCCAAAGGTTTACATACCGAATCGAATCATTAATTGAACTGATAAATTAGTATGCAAACTAGTTGCTTGACTTTTGACGTGCCTCAAGCTGGGTATTCCGCTCGATTATGCGCCGCGTTTCGAATTGCGCGAGTTCGTGCGAAGCACCCGTTCGCACGCCTCGTTCACCGCGCGCCCTGAAGCCTTGATGGGCACATGGTTGGGCATATTGATCGTTTGTCCATGCATGGTTCAGCTGGGCGTTTCGGGCGGTATCATTTCACACGCGCTGGAACTTGGATTTCGCGGCGCACGAGCCTTCCTCCGACGGGTGAAGGTTGCGAAGGGGCGGCAAAGGAGCTTCGATGCGCATGTTCGATATCTTTAGACGAAGGTCGTGCAGTGCGAGCAAGCCGAAGGCTTTGCCGTGCGATGAGCAGGTGGGGAAGGGTGTCGTTTGCGATTTGGAAGAGCTTTCGCATGCGGTTGGCGTGGAGTTACATGCGCGCTCTCGGGCGGCTGGATCTGCTCAGGATCTGCTGACGCTTTTGGCTCAGAAGACGGAATGCCCTTCCATTGGAAGTTTAGGGGTGGAGCCGTGGAGGGGCCGGGCGCGCGTGCTTATGGGGTCGGTTGCTCATGAGGAGTACACTCCGGCGGCGTTGACGGCGGTTGCGCACGTTCTGTACGCCGAAGCGCTGCGTTTTGATACTGCCGACGAAGCTCATCGGTTTTTCGAGTTGCTTGACACGGTGCTCGGCCAAGCGGATGGCGAAGAAGTCTCGTGATGGCGCGTGCGCTTGGCTTTCGGGTTGAGGCGCATGGCAAGGATGAGACGATCCTGTCAAAACGAACGAGTTTTGCTGGTCCTCGAACCAGGATAAAAGCTACTGGCGGCTGCGTGACCTGGGGCGATGTAAAACGCGTTCGAGGAATGGTTCTCCCAAAGACGGGAAATCGCCGCAAAACTCGTTCGTTTTGACAGGATGGCGCGACGATCCGCGCGGAAGGGCGGGCATTGCGCCGCCGACCGTCGGAGGGGCGGGGCGTCGCGTGCCGAATAGCTGTGGGACCGACTCCTGCTTGCTGGTTCAGGCGCGTTTCTTGAAGCTGACCTCGATGTTGCCGCCTGATGCAAGCTCAAGGCGCTCGTCGTCGCACAATTCCCGTATCAACGGGAATCGAACGGGGTTTGTGCCGTAGACGACCCGGTTGATTTGCTCGATACCGTTTGGGTGGACGAAGTTCTTGGGCTTTGGATCGGTAGAGAAGTAAGTCATGAGGAAAGGGACGTCGAGGGCTGTTGGAGATGCGATTCGGAATCGCAGGTCTCTGCCATGTGCGTTCACTCGATGGGCGGGAGCTTCGCAGCTTCTGATTCCGTGTTTCCGCAGAACCGCCCTTTCTTCGGCAAGGTTGCTCCCGTAGCTTTCCAAGGCGAGTTCGCGATACCCCGGGGCGCAAGAGTCAAGGCGTTCGAACCGATCGACAAGGGCGCCTTTGCCCAGAAGCCGCATGAGGACTTTTGCGGCGTCGGGCATCCTTGAGCCATCCAGCAGCTCGATATAAGGTCCTGTGGAAAAGTAGATGAGGGCATTGATCGGGCTTTTCGTTCTTCCGTACTCGACCGCGAACCCTTCTTTTCGGTATTCTCGAACAGCTTGATCCAGCTGCTCGACTTTCAGTATGAGGTGACTTAGTTTCATAGGCGGCTTTCTTTCTCCAGGGCGCTTTTTGATTCTTGGGGGGGGGTGTTGCAGTGTTGCGGGTTGCTTTGCCTAGGGAATAATTTTAGGGACGGGCGGGTGCGTCTTTTGTAAGTTATACTAGGCTAACAAAAGAATATTGCAAGTAGCTTATCGTGTGCGAACATCCATGCACGAGGGTCGCGGTTCCAATGCTTTGGGCGCGAATCGGTGCCTATGGCAATTTGCGCCGTATGCGAAGCCACATAATGGCTGCCTTCGAACGCGCGACCAGGCATTTCGCCAACGCGCTGTTTCGCGTCCTGCTTTCGGCGCCCGATTTTTTGCCATAGGCCCCGATTCGCGCCTGTGTTTTCAAGGGCGGTCCTCGAGTTAGGATGAAGTGAGCGGCAACCGGGGGTTTTGAGGAGGAGTCGGGCGTGCGCGCCTTGCCGTGCGCCGAGTGCGCGCCGGGCGTGCGCCTTGCGAGCGCCGGGCGAGCTTTCTGAGCCTCCGATATGCATCGGTTCCGCTCATCCTGTCAAAACGAACGAGTTTTGCTGGTCCTCAAACCAGGATAAAGGCTACTGGCTGCTGCGTGACCTGGGGCGATGTAAAACGCATCCCAGAAGCTGTTCCCTCAGGGGCGGAAAATCGCCGCAAAACTCGCTCGTTTTGGCAGGAAGGCGTGGCAAGTCGGCGCTGCGCGACGGCGCAGACTGTCGACGTCCGCCCTGCACGCCGCGCGCAGCCGTCTTGTAGAACCCGCGCGACCTGGGTTGAAGCCAGGCGCGCGCCTTGCGACAGGCGTCATGTGGCCTATCGATGGAATATTCTCTGATATTTTCAGACGAATGGGGAATATAAGGTTATAATTCCCTACATTGCGGGTGTGGCCAAGTGGTAAGGCAAAAGCTTCCCAAGCTTTCATTCGCGGGTTCGAGTCCCGTCACCCGCTCCATAGACTTACGATCCAAGCCTCGGCTTGGATTTTTTCTTATGATAGGAGGTTGCCATGGCTCGCTTCGACACGCTGGTGTTCGACTTGGACGGCACCCTGCTCGACACGCTCCCTGATTTGGTGGTTTTAACGAACGCCGCACTCGGGGAATTCGGCTTTCCCCCGCGTACGACCGACGAGATCCATAGCTTTGTTGGTAATGGGGCACGTGCGCTTATGTACCAAGCTGTTCCCGCCAGCACGTCGCCCGAGCAAGCCGAGGCCGTCATGCAGCGTTGGAAGGATTTGTACCCTCAGATTGGCAACAAGCTTACCAGCCCGTATCCGCACATGATCGAAACCCTGGCCGAGCTCAAGCATCGCGGTGTTCGTCTGGGCGTTTTGTCGAACAAGTTCGATCAAGGCGTCCATGACGTGATCGATCAGCACATGCCCGATCTGTTCAAGGTGATGTACGGAGAGTGCGACCAGATCCCTCGCAAGCCCGATCCCACGGGCCTGCTCCGAACCATTTCCGAACTGGGCTCGACGCCCGACCGCACTATCTACGTGGGGGATTCCCCGGGTGACATCAAGGTGTCGCGCAATGCCGGCACGTTCGCCATGGGCGTTGCATGGGGGTATCATGATGCGGCGCATCTTCAAGAAGCGGGCGCGGATATCGTGATCGAGGATGCGCGAGACTTGCTCAACTTCGTTTAATGTTACAATAGCCACCGCGCCTCCGTAGCTCAGGGGACAGAGCACCGCTCTCCTAAAGCGGGTGCCGCGCGTTCGAATCGCGCCGGGGGCACCATTGGATGCTGCAGGTCATCGGTTTTCAACCGGTGGCCTGTTTTGTTTCAGGGCGAGCGCGAGCCGCCCCGCCGCGCCCACGCGTGCTACCACGCCCGCGCCCACGCGAGCCGCACCGCCGCGCCCGCGCGCACGCGCACCACCGCGCCCACGCCTGCAAGCAAGTTCCCGCTATCTGGCCGTAGCCTTCTTGAACGATGCCGTTACCGTGACCCCTCCAGAGGGATTGCGCGTCATCTTGATGGCGCCCCCATGCGCGTCCATGATGCTTTTCGCAATGGAAAGCCCCAGTCCGTTCCCGCCCGTTTCTCGAGAGCGCGCCTTGTCGGCGCGATAGAATCGATCGAATACCCGACTTAGATCCTCGCTGCTCACTCCCACGCCGTTGTCCGAAACCAGCAGCAGAGCCGACGCTCCGCGTTCTTCGACTGATACTCGAATCGCATCGCCTCCCTCGGTGTATTTGAGCGCGTTGTCCAACAGGATGGCCAGAAGCTGCTGCAGCTTGTCTCGATCGCCTTGCGCCAAGACGTTGTCCGATGTGCGCACGGTTAGCGTTTTTCCCTCAGCCAGCGCCAGATCCTCATAGGCCGCCGCGACGCCGCTTGCCAGAGCGCCAAGGTCAAGCTCGGTCATGTCGGCTGCATTGTCCTCCGCGTCTGCGGTGGTCAGCGCCAAGAGGTCTTTGGTCAGCCGGGACAGCCTTCCCGCCTCTTCGATGGTGATGCTGATGTCTTCGAACTTGTCGATGATCCTAGCGTGAGGCTCTTCCAGCAAAAGCTCCTGCGTCGTACGTATGACGGTGAGGGGCGTGCGCAGCTCGTGCGAGGCGTTCTGAACGAACTCCGTTTGCTTTTCCCATGCATCGGCTATGGGCCGCAGCGTTTTGCGCGACAGCGCGTAGCTGGCGCCCGCGCAAACCAGAAGCGCTATCGATAAGCCGACGATCAAGGTAAACCTGAATTGCTCCAGGATGGCTATCTCCGAATCCACGTTTACGATGGTTTGCAGGTACGCAATCCCGTCCGCGGCGGGCTCCACGCGATAGTTCGCCGCGCGATAATGATGCCCGTTTTTCTCCATGAGGTACGCCGTGTCCAAAACGCTGGGATCGAACGGCAGGGTCTCGAAGAAATTGGGATACGTGGAGTAGATGCCGAACGTATCCATCACGGTTCCGTCGCTTGCGCGCGCAAGTAGGACGGTCTGAGGATTCTCTTCCAGGCTTTCTTCGACTATCTGGCTTTGGGGCGTCTCGCTGGCAACTTCGCCTTGCGCCGGCGGAACCTCGGCCTCTTCTTGCGCCGGGCTTTCGTCGTTCGCGTCGGTTTTCACTTCGGTGCCCGTTGCCAAAGATTGGTCTTCTCCAACGCCGACCATGAGTATTTGCTGGTCGACGGCTCTGAAGATGTTGGCGTTGACCGTTTGGTACACGAATGCGCCTAGCGCGGCGAATATCAACCCGAACACAACAAAGAACAGGGCTGCGTAGCGAATGGACACCCGCTTCATGCGCGCGCTCTCACGCATGGTCGTCCTCGTCCGTTAACAAGTAGCCTACGCCTCGAATGGTTTTCAGGTACGCATCGTATCCGAAAGGCTTGAGCTGCTTGCGGATGGCGCTCACGTATACTTCCACAACGTTTGACGATGTGTCGGAAAGAAAGCCCCATACCTTGTCGAACAGCTGCGACTTCGATATGAGCTGCCCCTGGCGACTGACCAGGTACTCAAGGGCGTCGAACTGCTTGCCCTTCAACTCGATAGGGCAGCCTTCGATTGATGCGGTTCGGTTCGTCGGCGAAATGATCAGCTGCTTGAAACTGAGGTCAGCCGATCCGTACAGTCCCATGGTTCGTCGAAGAATGGCCTCGATGCGCAGCAGCAGCTCGTCTTTGTCGAACGGTTTCACCAGGTAGTCGTCAGCTCCCGTCCTGAATCCGCGCGCCTTGTCGGCAATGGTCCCCTTGGCAGTAAGGATGAGCACCGGCGTGAACACCTCGTTCTTGCGCAGCTTTTCCAAAACTGAGTAGCCGTCCATTTCGGGGAGCATGAGGTCAAGCACGACCAGGTCGTAAATGCCTTCTTTAGCAAAGAAGTAGCCTTCCGCCCCGTCGAATGCCTGATCCACGTCGTAGGTCGAGGAAAGGCATCGCTTGATGGCGTTCGATAGGTTGCGATCGTCTTCGACGATAAGAATCTTCATGGTTCACCCACCTTCAGTTGCGCCCATTCTATCATCGCATCCTTAAACGATCCTGAAGCGGGAGGTGGAGATATCTCCACAGATGAGAGCACGCTTTTTAAGGGTTTTTTAAGGGGCCTTTCGATAGTATGCGCAGCGTGAAGTTGACGGATGCGAAAGAAAGGCATTCCCATGAACGATTCCAAGACTAGCAACGCATACAAGATTCTTGTCGTCATGCTTTCGGTGGCGATTCTGGTAACCGGCGGCCTGCTGCTGGCGAAAACCATGAACAAGGACACGTCGATGACGGCGGTCCCCGTTGGTTCCGCCTCGCTTGGAGGCGGCGATCAAAACGCTTTCACGACCGACGAGGCGTAACCACGGGCTTGGCGGGCGTGGGCCTGCATGATGAACAACGATAGGAGATAGCATGGTAAGGAACGTCGTCAAAGTGGTCGTGGTGGTGGTGCTGTGCGCCGCGCTGGGCGGCCTTGGGTATCTGCTGTACCAGCAGACCAATTCCGCTGCCGTCCCCGAAGGCGAAATGATGCCCACCGGCACGGTTGCCAAGGGCACGGTGGTGAAGCAGGTGAAGGGCACGGGCGAAGTGAAGGCCGCTCAGGTCGAGAAGCTGAAAATGCCCAAATGGCGCTACTTCAAAGACTCCGAGGTGCCGCTGAACAAGGTGATTCCGGCGGGCACCGTGCTGGCGAACTTCACGTACGGGGATCCGTTGGTGGCTCCGTACGACTTGGTTGTTCTGTCCAAGAGCCTTCCGAAGGCCAAGGAAGAAGTAACCGAGGAGCATTACATCGAAGTGGCGCGCGTCAACGCCATGCATGTTGAGTTCGACGTCCACGAAAGCGATCTTTCCACCCTTTCCGAGGGGCAGGCTGCCCAGGTTGTGCTCGGCTCCAACGAAGGTAAGACGTTCGAGGGCAAGGTAGTGAACATCAACCAGGTGGGCACGTACAACTCCACCGGATCGAAGTACAAAGTGACCATCGAGATCCCCAACGACGGCAGCATTCTGATTGGCATGACGGCGAACGTGCGCATCAACGTGGGCGAAGCTGCCGATGTCCTGACGGCGCCGGTGAGCGCTATCGTGGATGCGGGCGGCGGAAAGACCACGGTGCTCGTGCAGCGCGAGGGCGGCATGATGGAGCCTGTCGAGGTTGAGACCGGCTTGTCGGACGGCAAAATTGTCGAGATCAAGAGCGGCCTTAACGAAGGGGACGCGGTCGTCCTGAACGAAGCGGGAGCGGGCGGCGGTGAAATGCCCGGTGAAGAAGGCGCCGGCGCAATGATGCTTCCGGCTGCGGGTTAGGCGCTCTCATGATTTCCATGACCCATCTTACAAAAACCTACCGCATGGGAGACGACGAGGTGCGTGCGCTCGACAACGTGAGTTTCCAGGTGAAGCGCGGGGAGTTCGTTGCCATCGTGGGGCCGTCGGGTTCGGGCAAGTCCACGCTCATGAATATGATCGGGCTTCTGGATTCGCCTGATTCGGGCACGTACTTGCTTGACGGCGAAGACGTTTCCCGCATGTCGGACGATCGGCTTGCCGGCGTGAGGAACCGAAAGATCGGCTTCGTATTCCAGCACTTCAACTTGCTGGGGAACATGAACGCGCGAGAGAACGTGCGTCTGCCGTTGCTGTACCGGGGCATGCGCGTGGCGGAGGCCGACCGTTTGGCGAATTGCATGCTGGAGAAGGTTGGGCTTGCCGGGCGCGAAAAGCATCGGCCAACCCAGCTGTCCGGCGGCCAGCAGCAGCGCGTCGCCATTGCGCGCGCTCTTGCGGGCACGCCCGAAATCTTGTTGGCGGACGAGCCTACTGGCGCGCTTGATTCGCGCACGAGCGTCGAGATCATGGACATGCTCAAGGAACTGAACGCTCAAGGGCAAACCGTGGTGCTGATCACGCACAACCCCGAGCTTGCCCTGGAGGCGAACCGCACTGTGACCATAGCCGACGGCGTGCTGTACGAGGAGGTGAAAGCCGTATGAAATGGGTGCAGATAGCGAAAGAGGCGTTGGGCAACGTTGCGCGCAACAGGCTTCGCACGGCGCTCACCATGCTTGGGCTGATCATCGGCATTTCCTCGGTGATCGTCCTCGTGGGCATGAGCGACGGCTCGAACCGCCAGGTTTCCGAGCGGATGAAGGCGCTCGGAGGCGATGTCATCTCGGCGCTTTTGTTCGAGGCGTCCCTTGATTACAGCGACCTGTCGTCCATATCCGAGCTTTCGAACGTTGCGAAGGTGGCTCCTGCGAAAAACGTGAACGCTTCGGTGAGCGTTGGCGCGAAGCATTCGAGCCGCGCGACGGTGGAGGGGTCTGACGAGCAGTATCTGGCTGCCCGGAACCTGGAACTGGCCGCGGGCCGCAATCTTTCCTCGGTGGATCGCGCCAACAAGTCGAACGTTACCGTGCTGGGCGGTTCGGTTGCTCGCGATCTGTTCGGCACCACCGACGTGGTGGGCCGTACGGTCAAGATCGGCGGCAACGAGTTCACCGTGGTGGGCGTTCTCAAAGAGCAGGGCGCGTCCATGGGCCTCAGCACGGGAAGCGTGGTGATTGTCCCGATTCCCGCCGCGTACGCTTTGGGCGCCGACGGCA
This sequence comes from Paraeggerthella hominis, assembly GCF_021044775.1. Lineage (NCBI taxonomy): Bacteria > Bacillati > Actinomycetota > Coriobacteriia > Eggerthellales > Eggerthellaceae > Paraeggerthella > Paraeggerthella hominis. The sequence continues at coordinate 48,276 of NZ_JAJNOQ010000002.1, read as the reverse complement.
AGATCGATTCGGTGTATGTTCGCGCAACGGACGAAAACAGCGTTCAGCAGGTAAAGCAGGCGGTGTCGAGCTATCTGAGGGTCGACAAGAACATCTCGCCGTTCAATTTCGTCGTGAACACCCAAGACGAAATGCTGAACGCGGGCGGCTCCATCAACAAGACCATGACGGTCCTTCTTGCCGGGGTTGCCAGCATATCGCTGCTGGTTGCGGGCATCGGCGTTATGAACGTCATGCTGGTTTCGGTTGCGGAGCGCATCCGCGAGGTGGGCATCAAGAAGGCCCTTGGCGCTCGCTGCGGCGACATCATGTTCCAATTCTTGGTGGAAGCCCTGCTCATAAGCTTGTTGGGCGGTACGCTCGGCATCGCGTTCGGCGTGGGCTTCTGCAAGTTGGCCGAGTTCGTCGGCATGGCCTGCGTGGTTTCCCCGTCCATTGTGGGCATTGCGTTCGGCGCAAGCACGTTTATCGGCCTGGTTTTCGGTATTTTCCCCGCGTACCGGGCTTCGAAGCTGCGGCCTATCGAAGCTTTGCGGCAAGAGTAGCAAGCGGGCGCCCGGATTCCTCCCCCGGGCGCCTTGCTTGGCGCTTAGCGAAGGCGCGCGTGGTCCGCGTCGCTGCGCAGACCGATGGGCGAACGCTTTTTCCTGTCGGCTGGCTTTTGCGTGGTGAGCAGTTCTTCGGGGGTTGTTTCAAGCGCGTCGGCTATCTTCACAATGACGGAGAGCCGAGGATCGGCAAGCCCGCTTTCTATCTTGTTGAGAAACGGGCGTCCTATGCCCAGCATGAGGGAGAACGTGTGCTTGTTTATCTTGGCTTCAAGGCGCAGGCGCTTGACGTTTTCGGCCAGAACATACGAGAGCCTTCCTTCGTCAAACTCCTGGTGAGAAGGGTTATTATGTCCCAAGCCTGAATGCATGAAGAACAGGCTACTGCCAGCCAAGGGAAACGGCGTAACCGCCAGAATACGTTTCTGCACTAATTCGGAAAATGTGCGCTTTGTACCCAGCGCATGCCTATTTTATGGTTGTAATCGATCGATGCTACAATATATGTCATACGCGTCGAATCTGCGGATGCCGGTATATGGACGGTTTGCGAATCGTTTGGGCATCGGGGGGTTCGGGTAGGTTTTGAAGACTGAGGCCCTGGCAGCCGATGCCTTTCGCCGACGGGGAGACGGTGCATGGCTCGTTCTGTACCGCGCTCCGTTCGCGCGAAGGGTCGTTGAGGAGAATATATGGCGCCAAAAAACTCTCGCACCAGCCGTCCCGCGGCCCGTTCGTCTCGCGCTCCCCAATCGGCGCGCGCCGTTCGTTCGGCGAAGGCTGCGCAATCGGGGCGGATTGCTTCTCGGGCTCAAGCGAGCTCGTTTTCCCAGGGCGGTGCGGGCGAGCCCTCTTCGTACGCCGGCTATCGATCGGCTTACACGCCGGGCAGCCAAGGATCGGGCGCGAACGGTGCCTACGGCCGACAAACTGCGGTAAGCCAGTACTCCCGCAACAACGCGTCTTATTCGACCGCATCTTCTCGCAAGTCGAATCGTGGCAAGAAGATTGCGGTTGGCGTGCTCGCGGCGTTGCTGGTGGCTGTTGTGGGCGGAGGAACGGCGTTTGCTTTCTGGATGGACGGCGTCAACAGGCAGCTCAACCAGGGCACCAAGTCCGAATCCGAGCTGAGCGCCATCAGCGATGCGCTGAAGCCGGTCTCCAATCCGGCGTTTACCGAGCCGTTCTACATGATGCTTATCGGCTCCGACCGTCTTGACGACGACCCCTCTGCCGGCGCGCGTTCCGATACCAACATCGTTGTGCGCGTCGATCCCGCCAAAAACCAGGCGACCATGGTGTCCATTCCTCGTGACACGAAAATCGAAATCGACGGATACGGCACGAACAAGTTCAATGCCGCGTACAACTACAGCGGCGCGGCCGGTGCCATCAAAGAGGCCAGCAAGCTTTTGAACGTGGATATTTCCCACTATGCCGAGGTCAACTTCGAAGAGCTGAAAGGCCTGGTCGATGCCGTGGGCGGCGTGGACATCGTGGTGGACGAGCGGGTTGACGACCCCGACGCCGACGGAACGTCCGCGCATCCGGAATGGCCGCGCGTCATCATCGAAGAGGGCGAGCAGCATCTTGACGGCAACCAGGCGCTCGTGTTCGCGCGCAGCCGCGCGTACGTCGACGGCGACTTCACGCGTACGGCCAACCAGCGCAAGCTGATCATGGCGATCGTCAACAAGGTGCTCGCTTTGCCCGTTACGGAGCTTCCGGGCGTTATTCAAAGCGCTGCACAAAGCGTGACCACCGACTTGTCCGTGAACGACATCATTTCGCTGGCGCAGCAGTTCCGCGATGATGGCGAACTGACCATATACTCGGCCATGCTGCCTTCGTACACCCAGTACATCAACGAGGTGTCTTACGTTATCAACGACGCAGAAAAGACTAAAGAGATGATGAAGGTTGTCGACGAAGGCGGCGACCCCAGTGGAATTACGTCTGCTGGCGGCCCCTCCGTTTCGTCGAGCACGTCCAATTCGGGCGGTAGTTCGGGATACGTGGATAACTCCCTATATTACGGAGGGTCCTCCTCAGGCTCGACGAGCAATCAAGCGCCGGCTGCGGGAGGCACGGGCGCGACGGGCTCCGGCACCGGATCGGGGGGAGGCACGGGCGGCGCGGGTTCTTCCGGCGCGGTTGGCGCCGGGGGCTCTGCGGGCACCGGCTCGGGCGATGCGAACGCTCCTGGTGGAGGCGGAGCTTCGGGCTCTGCAGGCGGTTTGGCTGCCTAGCGTGCCTTGTGCGCGGTTTGCGGGGCATTTTGTCCGATGGGGTGTATAATCGCTACAACCTTGCCCCTTCTGGACAGTCGTGAGATGTTGGTGTCGTGAACATGCGGTGGAAATATAAGGGTGTCATGCGGCGACTCGTCGGATGGGATTCGCCGTATTTTTCGCGTACTCTTATTGCGCTCGGCTTGTCTGTAGCGATAGTCGGAGTGGTCATATTCGGCATTTTCAACTCGTTTTCCCGCTTTCTGAATGCCGAATTCGTCGTGATGACAACCGAGAGCATGAGCGACTATACGCTTGCTCAGAAAGTGGAGGTTGAATCTTCCATCCACGAAACGCGCGGCGTTCTTTCGTCTATGCGTGCGCTTGCCGAATCCATCGATCTTGAATCTCAGGGTGAGATGTACGCGACGTACTTGCAGTCGTGGAACGAGAAGGGGCTGTTTCGGGTTGTTTACTCTTCCATAGAGGAATTGGAAGCAGGCTTGGAAGTCAACGTTCTTTGGAAGGACGAGCAGATCGACATTCTTACTCGGCTGAAAGCAGGCCAGTCGGTGGTTTCCGAGGTGCGCAAATCCGAGCGCTACGACGGCTACTATTATAGTGTTGCAGAGCCGGTGGTGAAGGACGACCGCGTGGTTGCCGTGCTGAGAAGCGTGGTCGATGCTTCCACGTTGCTGCAAACAAGCCAGGAGGACACCCAGGTTACGTTGATATCCTCGCTGCTGGTTAAAAAAGACGGATCCATCATTCCCGTGCGCCAAAATACGGAAGGATTGGCCGGGGTCAATCTGTTCGAGCTGCTGGAAGAGCGCGGGTGCTCGCTGCAGGCCGTGGATCAGGTGCGCTCGGGCATTCAAAAAGACAACGAAGTGATAACCACCGTGATCGGCTCCGATGGCGGCTCGACCGTGTTTATGACGATAGCGCCGTTAGGGATCAACGATTGGAACATCGTCAACTTTACCGAAGAGAGCGATCTTGCTCGGCATGCCGAGCATATCCTGGAGGGGACGGTAACAACGGGCGCCTCGCTGGTTGGCGTTGGCGTTGCTGCGTGCGTGATCATGGTTTTTGCGGTGGGCGGCATTCGTCGTCGAGCGCGTCGCGATGCGGAGCGCTATACGGTGCTCGCCGAGTTCTCCGATACCGTGCTGCTTGAATATTCGTACGCGACCGACGTTCTTGAGCTGACGCCGAACGCGCGCGAGGTGTTTCGGTTGGAGGAGCTGTCGGCTCAGTCCTATCTTGAGCGCGGACGGTCTTTGATCGACGTGTGCGAAGATGACTACGACGCTCTAGTTGAAGCGCTTGAAAACCCGCATCCAAGCGAGACGCGCGTGGTGCTGTGCCGCGTTCGGTCGATTTCGGACGAGTATCGCTGGTTCAGCTTCACGTTCCGCTATTTGTACGAGGGGTCGCAGCCGTATCGCGCGGTCGTGAAGATTGTCGATGTCGACGACCAGCGGAAAAAGGAAGAGCGACTCGAACATCGGCTGAGGCTTGACGGGCTGACCGGCGTGCTAAACAAACTTGCCGTTCAGGAGCGCATAGAGGCTATGCTCAACGCAGGTGATCCCGGCATCCTGTTCGTGATCGATGTGGACGATTTCAAGCTGGTGAATGATTCGTACGGTCATTTGGCGGGCGACCGCGCACTTGCGACCATCGCTCGGGTGCTTCGCGAGGTCTTCGATCGGCGCGGGGTTGTCGGTCGAGTGGGCGGGGACGAGTTCGCGGCGTTCGTTTTGTCGGACGACGGGCTTTCCGATGCTCGGGAAATTCAGGCCACTTTGCGCGCACAAGCGAAGGCGGTCTCCCTTGAGATGGGATTCGACTTGGGAATGAGCGTTGGCACGGCGTTTTTCCCGCAGGACGGCAAAACCTACCAAGAGCTTTTCGATGCTGCCGACAGCGCAATGTACGAAGAAAAGCGAGACAAAGACTCCCTGTAGATGAGCGAGGGCGGTGCAGGGCGGGAGGGGTTAAGCCTTGCTTCCGTCGATGTCAAAAGAAAAAGAAGGGGCCGAGGCCCCTTCTTTGCTGCGGTGCGCTATGCGGTGGCGTAACCGTCGGGATTCGTGGACTGCCAACGCCAGCTGTCGGCGCACATGCGGTCCAGATCGTACTGCGCGACCCATCCCAGCTCTTCGCGCGCCTTGTCGCAAGCTGCGTAGTTCACCGCTACGTCGCCTGCACGGCGCGGCTTGATTTCGTACGGCAGCTTCTTGCCGCACGCACGCTCGAATGCGTGCACGACGTCGAGCACGCTCGACCCGGTGCCGGTGCCCAGATTGAAGATGCCCACGCCGCGGCGCGTTCCGTCCTCTGCCGGCGTTCCGGCCAGCGTTCCCGCGGTGCTCGCCTTGCCGGTGCCCACTTTGCCGCCCATCCAATCGAGCGCTGCCACGTGCCCGCGTGCCAGGTCGACTACGTGGATGTAATCGCGCACGCCCGTGCCGTCGTACGTGGGGTAGTCGTCGCCGAACACGCCGACGCATTCCAGCTTGCCGACGGCAACTTGCGCAACGTACGGCAGCAGGTTGTTCGGGATGCCCTTCGGGTCTTCGCCGATCAGGCCGCTCTCGTGCGCACCGATGGGGTTGAAGTAGCGAAGCAGCACGACGTTCCATTCGTTGTCGCCTACGTACAGGTCGGTCAGCACCTGCTCGAGCATGCTTTTCGTCCAGCCGTAGGGGTTGGTCGCGTCGTGCTTCGGGCAATCTTCGGTGATGGGAATGAACTCCGGCTCGCCGTACACGGTGGCGCTCGACGAGAATACGATGTTCTTCACGCCATGGTCGCGCGCGACCTCGCACAGGGCCAGCGTGCCCGCGAAGTTGTTCCAGTAGTATTCGAGCGGCTTTTGCACGCTTTCGCCTACGGCCTTGAATCCGGCAAAGTGGATGATGGCGTCTATCTCGTTTTCCTCGAAGATGGCGGCTAAGGCGCTGCGGTCCAGGATGTTTGCTTCGTAGAATGCCAAGCGATCGTCGTCGGCGGCAAGTCCGGTGATGCTGCGAACGCGGTCGACCGCGACGGCGCTCGAATTGCTCAGGTCGTCGACGATGACCACGCGGTATCCTTGATTCAGCAGCTCCACGCACGTATGGCTACCGATGAACCCGGCGCCTCCCGTGACGAGCACGCAAGTTTCCTCGTGGCTCTTGGCAAGGTTCCTGTTCGCCATGGCTGTCTCCTCTCCCGTGGATGAGCGCGTGCGCATCCGTTCAGTTCGTCTTTCGTGCGAGGCGTTGCTTTCTCGCATGTTCATAATACCAGCTTGCGGGCGTGTTTTTCCTCGAACCCGCCAAAGCAACATGCCCTTGTTGTGCCGCTGCCGTGCTGGCGGCGGAATTGTCGGCGTCGGTTGTGCGGCGAGCTCTTCCTGGGAAAGCCCCTTTGCCTTCCGGAGAGCCTTGATGCTTTCGTCTAACATAGGGCGGCCCCTTTTTGCTGTTCGTTGTCTTTTGTATTGGTTGCAAATTTCCGTTGCCGCAGGCGGTACGAGTTGGCATTGCGCCACGGCGCCGGATGTTGCGGAGTTCTTCTTCGTAGGAGGTATCGTTCTGTTGTGCTGAATTGTACTATCAAGCTTAATATGCAATAATATTCAGCATAGATGTACATTTTGGAAAGAGGGTGGCCATGATCTTAGTCGAGATTGCGAAAGGCCAGAACGGCTACGTGTCCGCATCGCAGGCGACGGCCGCCGGTATCCCCAGGAGGAAACTCGCCGAGGCCGTTGGCAAGGGCGAGCTGGTGCAGATCGAGCGCGGTCTCTACGCACTCCCGGAAACCTGGGAGGACCCCTACCTCGTCGCTCAGTATCGGTTCGCTCGCGGCGTCTTCTCCGATGACGCGGCACTGTTCCTGCACGGCATGACCGACCGTGCGCCCTTCTTCCTCACCATGACATTCCCAAGAGGCTACAATGCCACGCCTGCCAGGGAGGCGGGGATAGTCTGCCGCACCTGCGCCGACGAGGTGCTCGAACTCGGACTCACGGAGCTCACCACCCAGCACGGCAACGTTGTCAGGGCCTACGACCTGGAGAGGACGCTTTGCGACCTGGTCAGGGGCCAAGGCACGGTGGACTCGCAAGTTGTCACCCCGGCGATGCAGGCTTATGCGAGAAGCCCCGAACGAGACGTTGCGAAGCTCGTCGAGTATGCCCGCAGGCTCGGTGTCGAAAGGAAGATCCGCACGTACCTGGAGGTGCTGCTGTGAGGACGAAAAACGCGATGCAGCTCAAGGCCCGCGTGAACAGCATGGCCAAGGAGGCGGGCATCCCCGCCCAGGCGCTTATGCAGAACTACCTCCTGGAAAGGCTGCTCGAACGCCTTTCCAGATCGGCGTGGAGGGACAACGTCGTCATCAAGGGCGGCGTGCTCATCTCGTCCCTTGTCGGCGTCAGCTCCAGGACCACCATGGACCTGGACACGACGGTCAGGGGATTCGCCCTCACCCACGAGTCCGCGGAGAGGGCATTCCGCGAGATCATGGCGGTCCAGGCGGACGACGACTGGGAGTTCGAGTTCGACAGGACCGAGGACGTTCGCGAGGCCGACGACTATCCGGGCGTCCGCGTGCACCTCAGGGCAAACTACGCGCCCATGTCCGTTCCGCTGACGGTCGACGTTACCACCGGGGACAGGATCACGCCAGATGCAGTGGAGTACAGCTATCCGCTGCTGTTCGGGGAGGGCGAGATCAGCCTGATGGCATATCCGATCGAGACCGTGCTCGCGGAGAAGCTCGAGACCGTGGTCTCCCGTGGCGTCGCCAACACCCGCCCGCGCGACTTCTACGACGTCCACGTTCTACTGGGTGCCAAGGGCGACGATGTCGACATGGAGACATTGGGGGATGCCCTGGCGTCGACTTGCGAGAAGAGGGGCAGCCAAGCTGCTATCGTCCGCTGGGCCGAGGTGCTCGACGATGTCGCCGGCGACGCGGCCATGCTGGCGCAGTGGGCGAAGTACGTGAGGAAGAACCCATACGCTGAAGGAATATGCCTCCGGGAGTGTTGCGAGACGGCGAAGAGAGCTCTCGCCGTGCTCCGCGCCAGCCCCCGAGGCTAAAAGCATGCGAGATGGTATCCGCGTCGACATTCGCGGAAAGACCAACATGGGAACAACCGGGCGCTTTTGCATCGGCCGAGGAAATGAGGGCTTCTCTTCGTATCGGCGAGGAAGGCGACACTCGATTCGTTTTTCCTAACCAATGCTCCCGTTTTGCTTGTTTTCTTGCAGCTGCGACTATCCCCCGAAAAAGGGCCAATCGCGCGTTTTCCCAGGTGCCCCCTCAACGGGGGATGCAGAGCGTTGCGCTGTCGGGATAGGGTGTGAAGCGTTGCGGGGAAGGGGAGCGCCGGAGGGAGGCGCGATTCTCGCACGGAAGGGAGTGACAGCATGGAGCTCGATCGCAGGAACTTTCTGAAGGGAGCGGCGGTCACGGCTGTTGGAGCCGTAGGCGCGGCTACGTTGGCGGCGTGCTCGCCAGCGAGCAAAGCCGACAAGGATGCGGAAGCCGCCAATGCCGGCGTACCGGAGGGCGAGTCGTACAATACCGCTGCTACGGCGCAGCGTAAGTGGGCCTTCGAAATCCCGCCTGCGCCCATCGCCGATGCGGACATCAATTATCACAGGATAGCAGATGATTCCTTCGCCGGACCCATCCTCGTGGCGTGAGGCTTCGGAGATTACGTCGACAGTTCAAGCGAGGTTTGTTTCCAGGCGCGTTTCCGGACAATGTTCCCTCTATTTCATATTATCCTTGACAAAGGATAATATTGCCGTTAAAGTACTACGTGATGAAACGACCAACTTCTCCGGTTTCCTCGTTTCACTCGTCCAAGCGCAGACCGCCTCCCCCGCGGTCTGCGCTTGCGTTTGGGCCGGGGCGGCTGGCCGGCCAAATCCCGCCGCCGCGAAGCAGTTCCTCGAAGCAGCAGCGCCTTCTCATCCGCCTCTTTTGCGTTGGCTTGGTCCGATCGATGCCGATTTGTCTATAATGAACAGCAGTATGCCTTGCACGTGGCCGGGCGCTTTGCGCTTCGGCACCCATAAGGAAAGGAAGTTTCGTGGCAGACATTCACTTCGGCACCGATGGATGGCGCGCTATCATCGGCGAAGACTTCACGAGCGATAACCTGGTGCGCGTCGTGGACGCGGCCGCTCGTATGTTCAAGGAAGACGCGGTGGCGGCCGGCCGACCGGCTGACGCGCCGGGCACGTTGATCGTCGGTCATGATTGCCGTCAGGATGCGCATGCCTACGCGCAGTTGGCGGCCGAGGTTGCTGCGACGCAGGGCTTTGCGGTCAAGCTGACGCAGGATTACTGCCCCACGCCCACGCTGTGCTGGTCCGTGGCGCAGGACGCCGACGCGGTGGGCGGCATCATGCTCACCAGCAGTCACAACCCGGCTGAATACCTGGGCGTCAAGTTGCGCATGGCCGACGGCGGCGCGGCGGGCAAGGACTTCACCGATCGCGTGGAGGCGGCGTTCGTCGACGAGCCTCTTGAAGCTCGCGGAACGTATGAGACGGTGGATCTCATGACGCCGTACCTGGCTACGCTGAAAGAGCGCGTTGACGTCGAGGCTATCCGCAGCGCCAACTTGCGCGTGGTGGTGGACCCGCTGTACGGAGCGGGTCGCCTGTACCTGGCGAATCTGCTGCGCGATCTGGGCGTTGAGGTGTGCGAGATCAACAATGCCGAGGATCCCACGTTCGACGGGCTGCACCCCGAGCCCATTCCGCCCTGGGTTGACCGCTGCTTGGCGAAGGTTCCCGAACTGGGCTACGATGCCGGCTTTATCAACGACGGCGATGCCGATCGTATCGGCGCGGTGGACGAGCACGGCAATTTTGTGAACCCGCACCGCATCATCACGCTGATTACGTCGCATCTGGCCGAGGACAAGGGCCTTTCCGGCCGCGTTGTGTCCACCATCACGGCGTCGGCCATGCTGGCTCGCCAGTGCAAGCGCTTGGGCCTGGAGCTGACCAGCACGCCCGTGGGCTTCAAGTGGATTTACGCCGAGATGGAGAAGGGCGACGTCATGCTGGGCGGCGAGGAGTCCGGCGGCATCGGCATTCCCGGCCACGTCATGGAGCGCGACGGCCTGCTCATGGCGTTGCTGCTGTGCGAAACCATGGCGCAGCGCGGCATGAGCCTGGGCCAGCTGGTGGACGACATGTTCCAGAAGGTGGGCAAGCTGGAGTTCGAGCGCCAGGGTCTTACCATCACCGACGAGCAGATGGCGAATTTCCGCGCGAACATCGTGCCGAGCTACGCACCCGAAAACGTGTGCGGGAAAAAGGTCGTCGACGTCGATCGTCGCGACGGCGTGAAGTTTTACCTGGAAGGCGATGCATGGGTGATGATGCGCCCCTCCGGCACCGAGCCGCTCGTGCGCATTTACGCCGAAGCCGAAACCGTGGACGAGGTGCGCGATCTTCTTGCTGCTGCTGCGGAAGTGGTGACGGCTTAATTTTCGAGGACGCGTTTCGCGTTGCAAGGAGGGCCGGCTTCGGCCGGCTCTCCCGATGGGAAGCGGGACCGGTAAGACGAGATAGGGCGGAGGGGCAAGGTCGGTGACGTAGCCCCTCCGCCTCGCTCGGCTTTACCGGTCCCGCCCTTTTGCGTCGCCCCGTTTGGGAAGCTTCTTGAGCAGGGCCCAGGCCACTTGTTTTTCTTGGCCGTCGTCGAGCATGCGGGAAAACGACCGGAACGCCACGCAGGTGCGTCCGAAAACGCGGCTCGCTTTTCCCGGAACGGCTTTGCATCGGTACGTCTCGCAAAGCGCCTTAAGAGCGGCCTCGTCGGTTGCGACAAGGCAGAGCGGGTCCACGCCTTCGATCAGCAAAAACAGCGCTTGGCTGTCAAGGGGCGTTCCCTCGGGGGCTAACGTTGCGAACAGGCAGGCATCGCGCCCGTACCCGAGGGCTGCGGCGGAGCTGTTCAGCGCATTGCGACTGCGCTCGTCAAGCTGTTGCGTGCTCAGCACGCACACGAGCCCCGAGCGCGCGCCGCTCAGGTGGGCTCCGAACAGCTCCCACGCTTCATCCAATGCGACCTCGTACATGTTACCGTTTGCAGATTTTTTCACACTGTCCCTTGCGGTCCATTCTGGTTCGCCGTATAACAATCATGATAGCAAGAAACGGGCAGCTTGCGCCGCGCTTCCTGCAAGGGGCGGTTGCCGTACGATAAAGGAGGCTCGCTATGTGCACGAACGGTATCAACACGGGTCAGTTCGAGCAGATGATCGACCAGATCGACGACCATATTAAGCTGGAGCGCCGTTGGGCGCACTCCCTTGGGCATACGGCGGGCGATGCCGGCTACGCTACTGTCAGCGAGAAGCTGCATGCGGCGCAGGCGCTGCTCGACGATGTGCGCGCGTTGCTCGACGAGGCCAAGGACGCCCTTGAGGACGACGCCGAGTCGGCGGGCGGCGTTACCGTCAGCCTGGTGTAAGCGGAGCATCCATGGGCAATGATCTCATGCGGTTCTCGGTTGCAATGCCCGAGGATTTGCTTGTTCGATTCGACCAGCTGGTAGCGCGTCGCGGCCTGGCGAAGAACCGCAGCGAAGTCGTGCGCGACTTGGTGCGGGATGCGCTGGTGGAAGACGAATGCTCCACGCCCGGCGTTGAGGTGGTGGGCACGATCACCATCGTGTTCGATCACCATGCAAGCGATTTGCAAGAGAAGCTGCACGCCATCCAGCACGAGTATTTTCAGGAAATCGTTTCCTCGATGCACGTCCATCTGGATGCGCACAATTGCCTGGAGGTCATCGTGGTGCGCGGTGAAACAGGCTTGGTGCAGGATATCGCGAACCTTATTCTGGGCACGAAGGGCGTGCAGAACGGTCGTCTGGTCGTAACTACGACCGGGCAGTATATGTAGGGAGCAGTATGGACACGACGGTCATGTTGGGCCACGGCAGTGGCGGTACCATGATGAAACGCATCATAGACGAAGTTTTCTTCGCGGCGTACGCCGGAGACGAGCTGTTGCGCGGTGACGATGCGGCGGTGCTGCCCGCCCCTGCTCCGGGCGAGCGCTTGGCGTTTTCAACCGACAGCTTCGTGGTTACTCCGCATTTTTTCCCCGGCGGCGATATCGGTCGTTTGGCCGTGTGCGGCACGGTGAACGATGTGGCTACAAGCGGCGCAACGCCACGCTATCTGAGCTGCGGATTCGTGCTGGAAGAGGGATTTCCCATCGAGGATTTGAAGCGCATTTGTGCATCGATGGCCGAATGCGCTCGCGAAGCGGGCGTTGCGCTGGTCACCGGTGACACGAAGGTGGTCAACCGCGGTCATGGCGATGGGGTGTACATCAACACCTCGGGCGTGGGCACGCTTTCCGAAGGCATCGACCTGGGCGGGTCGCGGTGCCAGCCTGGCGATAAAGTGCTGGTCACGGGAACCTTGGGCGATCACGGCATCACCATCATGAGCTGTCGCGAATCTCTTTCGTTCTCGGCTGACCTGGAAAGCGACGCCGCGCCCCTCAACCATTTGATCGCCGACGTGCTTGCGGCGGCTCCTTCTACGCGCTGCTTCCGCGACCCTACGCGCGGCGGTTTGGCGTCTACGCTGAACGAGCTTGCGGCGCAGTCGGGGACCGACATCACGATCGAAGAGGATGCCGTTCCCGTAAAGCCTGCCGTACAGGGCGCGTGCGACATGCTGGGTTACGACGTGCTTCAGGTGGCGAACGAGGGCAAAATGGTGTGCGTGGTAGCCGCCGATCAGGCCGAAGCCGCGTTGGCTGCCATGCGTGCGAACCGCTACGGTGCCGACGCCGCCATGATCGGAGAGGTTTCCGCTGCGCAGCCGGAACGCGGCTCCAAGGTGTTCTTGCGCACGGCTTTCGGCGGCACGCGCATTCTCGACATGCTGGTGGGGGAACAACTGCCCAGAATTTGCTAGATATTCGAAGCCGTTCTTGTTGAAGCGGGACTTGAAAGCGCCGCGCGGTTGTCGATGGTAAATCGACGGCGCTTTTCGCGCCGCACCCTGAGAATTTCACCATTTTTTCTTGCAATCGGCGGGAATAATGGTATCTTGCGGGCATGAAGTTTTGGGGAAGCCCTCCGGCCTTGGCGCTGGGTTGCTTTAAAGACGAGAAGGAGTGTTATCATGGCTCACCCGGTTATCGAAGCCGATGAGTGCATCGGCTGCGGCATCTGCGTCGATGCGTGCCCGCAGGAAGTGCTCGAAGTCGTTGGCGGCGTCGCTGAGGTCGTGAACGAGGACGCCTGCATCGCATGCGGCGATTGCGTTGAAGAGTGCCCCATGGGCGCCATTCCCGAGGTTGTCGAAGAGTAACTTCCTCACTCGGACTGCTCGCTTGAGCGAATTTGAAGCTCTCGTCTCCTTCGTAGGAGGCGGGAGCTTTTTTGCGTTCGGCGCTAGGCGCGCAACGCTTTCGATCGGCGGGTCTTCATCCGGTTGCCCCGGCGCTTCTGGCCGCCGGTGCTGCCGCCGCTTCGCGCCCGGCTTTTCATTCTTGCGCGGGCTGCGCCGTTGCTTCGCGGGCTGGTCCGCGGTCTTGTGAACTTGTCGGAAGCGTCGGCCTTGCAACAGGTGCGTGCATGCTGCGTAACAAGTGCCGAATTGCCCCTGAAGGAGTTGCTGCGGTGTCTATAGTTGGCGTGTTGAAATAACTTGTGTGACAAATTGGTAACTAACTTGACAACCAAAGACTTAGATTATATATTCCAAAACATCGAAAGCGGATTGAGCGTCGAGGCAGCACCTTTTGCTTGGTCCTTGCTGACGACCGCGCGCTCCCGAGCGCGCATTGCATGCGAATACAACAACTGCTGACACGTGAACATTGGTTACAAACTCCAACAGAGAGGAAGCATGATAATGGGTAAGATTCTAGGCATCGACTTGGGCACCACGAACTCCGCCATGGCCGTGATGGAGGGCTCCGAGCCCGAAATCCTCGTTAACGCCGAGGGCGACCGCACCACGCCGTCCGTCGAAGGCTTCCGTAAGGACGGCGAGCGCGTGGTGGGCAAGGCCGCGAAGAACCAGGCCGTCACCAATCCCGAGAACACGGTTGCATCCGTGAAGCGCTTCATCGGCCGTTCCTTTAACGAGACGGGCGAAGAGCAGAAGACCGTCAGCTACAAGGTCCAGAAGGGCAAGGACGGTCGCGCGGTCGTCGACATCGACGGCAAGGACTACACGCCGGAGGAAATCTCCGCCATGGTTCTGCAGAAGCTCAAGAACGACGCCGAGAAGCAGCTGGGCGGCCCGGTGACCCAGGCGGTCATCACGGTTCCCGCGTACTTCAACGACGCTCAGCGCCAGGCCACCAAGGACGCCGGCAAGATCGCGGGCCTCGAAGTGCTTCGCATCATCAACGAGCCGACGGCCGCTGCGCTGGCCTACGGCCTTGACAAGACCAACAAGGACGAGAAGATCCTCGTCTTCGACCTGGGCGGCGGCACGTTCGACGTGTCCATTCTCGAGCTGGGCGACGGCGTATTCGAGGTTGCGGCTACCGCAGGCGACAACCACCTGGGCGGCGACGACTGGGACCAGCGCGTCATCGACTGGATGGCTGATAAGTTCAAGGCTGAAAACGGCATTGACCTGCGTGCCGACAAGATGGCTCTGCAGCGTCTGAAGGAAGCCGCCGAGAAGGCGAAGATGGAACTGTCCTCCACCACGCAGGCCAACATCAACCTGCCCTTCATCACGGCTGACGCGTCCGGCCCGAAGCACCTGGACTACACGCTGACCCGCGCTGAGTTCGAGCGCATCACGAAGGACCTGCTGGATCGCGTTCGCACCCCTGTCGAGCGCGCGCTCAAGGACGCGGGCCTCAAGTCCGGCGACCTTGACGAGGTCATTCTGGTGGGCGGCTCCACCCGTATGCCCGCCGTGCAGGACATCGTGAAGAAGCTCACCGGCAAGGACCCGAACATGTCCGTGAACCCGGACGAGGTCGTGGCCATGGGCGCTGCCGTCCAGGGCGGCGTGCTGGCTGGCGACGTCGAGGGCATCCTGCTGCTGGACGTGACCCCGCTTTCGCTGGGCGTCGAGACCATGGGCGGCGTGATGACCAAGATGATCGACCGCAACACCACCATCCCGACCCGCAAGACCGAGATCTACTCCACCGCGTCGGACAACCAGACGTCGGTCGAGGTCCACGTCCTGCAGGGCGAGCGTCAGATGGCGGGCGACAACAAGACGCTGGGCAAGTTCCAGCTGACCGGCATCCCCGCGGCTCGTCGCGGCGTGCCTCAGATCGAGGTTACGTTCGACATCGACGCCAACGGCATCGTGAACGTGTCGGCCAAGGACCTGGGCACCGGCAAGCAGCAGCAGATCACCATCTCCGGCTCCACCGCGCTGAACGACGACGAGGTCGAGCGCATGGTGAAGGATGCCGAGCAGCATGCTGAAGAGGACAGGAAGCGCAAGGAAGAAGTCGAGATCCGCAACAACGCCGACGCTTTGGTGAACGCCACCGAGCAGACGCTGGCCGAAGTGGGCGACAAGGCTCCGGCTGACGTGAAGGCTGCTGCCGAAGAGGCCATCGCCGAGGCGAAGACGGCTCTGGAGGGCTCCGATATGGATGCCATCAAGGCTGCGACCGAGAAGATGCAGCAGGCCGGGTACAAGCTGGCCGAGGTCGTGTACTCCACCGAGGGCGCCGCTGCCGGTGCCGGTGCGGCTGCCGCTGAGACGGCTCCTGCCGACGACACCATTGAAGCTGACTACGAGGTTGTCGAAGACGACGACACGAAGGAAGGGAAGTAATCGCCATGGCCCAGCCGAGCACACCCTCGCCGGCGCGCGCGGCGCAAGGCGAAGGCAAGCAGATCCCCATTGAAGACGTCCGCGCTGCTGCCGAGGAGTCTCAGCAGCAGGGACGCGATGCCAACGCGGGCGACGGCGCCCCCTCCTCTTCCGACGCCGTGGCCGATGCTGTCCCGGTCGATCCGCAAGGATCGGCCGAGGGCGGCGCCCCTGGAGCGGCTTCGGCCGAAGGCGCCGAGGCTGCTGCGGAAGCCCAGCCGACCAACGACGAGCTGGTCGCCCAGGCCCAGGCGGAAGCGCGCGAGTGGCAGGACAAGTTCATGCGCTTGCATGCCGAGTGGGATACGTACCGTCGCCGCACGACCGAGCAGCGCGAAGTCGAGAAAGCGCGCGCTACGGAGAAGCTTGTTTCCGGGCTGATCCCCGTCATCGACGACTTCGAGCGCACTATCGACTACGCAGCCAAGAACGGTGAAACAGGACTGTTCGACGGCGTGAAGGCGGTGCATGCGAAGTTCGTCGGCGTGCTGACGAAGGACGGCGTGCAGGTTATCGATCCGGCGGGCGAGGCGTTTGATGCGCTGGAAGCCCAGGCGGTTGCCACGGTCGATGACGCAAGCGTCCCCGACGAAACGGTGAGCGAAGTGTACCAAAAGGGTTACAAGATGGGATCAAAGGTCTTGAGACCCGCAATGGTGACCGTTACCACCGGCGGACCAAAACGCGAAAAGCCGCAGGAAGACGCGGAAAAGAAGTAAAGCAACGGTAAGCGGGCGACACCATACGGTAGCCCGCTTTTGCTTAATGATGAACAGGTAACAGCGAGGCTTCGGCGCGATGTCGTGGGCCTCCTCACATTGAAAGGAAGGTGGAGCGCATGTCGGCCACTCCCGACTATTACAAGACGCTGGGCGTTCCACGCACGGCGACGGCCGATGAGATAAAGAAGGCGTTCCGCAAGCTGGCACGAACGCACCATCCCGACGCCGGCGGCGACGAAGCGAAGTTCAAGGAGATCAACGAGGCGTACGAGGTTCTTTCCGACGACAAGAAGCGCAAGCTGTACGACCAGTACGGCACGGCAAACGAGAACCATATTCCCCAAGGCTGGGGCGGCGGTGCCGTGAACGTCGAAGACATCTTCGGCGGCGGCGCGGGTGGCTTCGGCAGCTGGGCCGATATTCTGGAGAGCATTCGCCACGGAGAAGGGGCCTTCGGTTCCGATTGGGACTTCAACGGCTCCGGTTTCGGCGGCGCCCGCCAGCCGCGCCCGCGCAAGGGCCAGGACATGAACGTGACGTTGAACGTGACGTTCGACGAGGCGTTTTCGGGTGCCGAGAAGCGTGTGACCGTGCGCGTTCCGGGCCGCGGCGAATCGGAAACCTTGACGGTGAAGATTCCGGCCGGCGCCGTCGACGGCGGTCGTCTGCGCTTCAAGGGCAAGGGCGGTCCGGGCGAAAACGGCGGCGCATCGGGCGACTTGCTGATCACCACCAAGATCGACGAGCATCCCTACTACAGCCGCAAGGGCGCCGACGTGCTCATGGACGTGCCGGTAAGCGTGGCCGAGGCGGCGCTGGGCGCGAGCGTGGTGGTTCCCACGCCTGACGGCACGAAGGTGCGCGTGAAGGTTCCCGCCGGCACGCAGGACGACACCGTTCTGACCGTGCGCGGCAAGGGCGCTCCCAAGGTGAAGGGCGAGGGCTCGGGCGATCTGAAAATTGCCGTCAAGGTGCTGGTTCCGAAGGAAATGAACGAAGGCCAGAAGAAGGCTATGGAAGATTACCTGGCTGCGACGACGGAAGACGTGAGGAGCTGGGCGCAATGAGCGAACGTACCGACCGCAACCGCCCGCTGTACATGATCAGCGTGGCCGCGCAGCTGGCTGGCGTGCATCCCCAGACCTTGCGTGCTTACGAGCAGAAGGGCCTCGTGTCTCCGCAGCGCACCAGCGGCAACACCCGCATGTACTCGCAAGCGGACATCGAACGCCTGGAGCTTATTAACGAGCTGACGGGCGAGGGTATCAACTTGGCAGGCGTCATCCGCATTCTGGATTTGCAGGGGCGCCTTGACGAGCGCGACAACGAACTTGACGACCTGCACAAACGCGTTCGCCGCCTGGCCGACCGCGTGCACGAGCTGGAAACGCGCGAGAGCGTCAGCGCCCTGGTGCGCGTTTCCGACCTGCCGCCCTCGTTTCGACAGCTACCCTAGCTAGACCTGCTTTTGCCATAGACGAAAGCGAAGGAGGAACGTATATGAACATGGGCAACTTGAACAAGCTGGCCCTCAGCGCGCAGGAGGCGCTTCAGCAGACGATCGTGATCGCTTCTGAAGCCGAGGCCTCCCAGGCGGAACCGATCCACATGCTGAAGGCATTGCTCGAATCGAAAGAAAACAATCTGTCCGCCATCATCAAGCGCATTGGCGCGGAGCCTTTCCAGCTGCTTGCCAACGTGGATGCCGAGATTCAGCGCATGCCGAAGGTCAGCTCCAACAGCAACATGATGATGAGCGGCATTCCCGGTCCCGCTTTGCTGGGCGTGATCGACAATGCGGTGAAGGTGGCCGAAAAGCTGGGAGACAGCTACGCTACAAGCGAGCACCTGCTGATTGCCCTGTCTGAAGATAAGGGCGCGGCGGGCAAGGTTTTGAGCGTGGCGGGCGTAACGCGCAAGACCATCGAAGCCGCCTACGATGAGCTGCGCGGCGACACGCGCGTGACCGACCAGCAGAATAAAGTGCAGTTCGAGGCGTTGGAGCAGTACGGCCAGAACCTGACCCAGCAGGCGCGCGAAGGCAAGCTGGACCCGGTGATCGGCCGCGCCGAGGAAATCCGCCGCACTGTACAGGTGCTGAGCCGCCGTACGAAGAACAACCCCGTGCTCATCGGCGAGCCGGGAACGGGCAAAACGGCCATCGTCGAAGGTCTGGCGCAGCGCATCGTGGCAGGGGACGTCCCCTCCAGCTTGAAGGATCGCGACATCATCACGCTGGACCTGAGCGCGATGCTGGCCGGCGCCAAGTACCGCGGCGAGTTCGAGGATCGCTTGAAGGCCGTGCTGCGCGAAGTCAAGCAGAGTGAAGGCCGCATCATCCTGTTCATCGACGAGCTGCACACCATCGTGGGCGCCGGTTCCACGGGCGACAGTTCCATGGACGCGGGCAACATGCTGAAGCCCGCCCTCGCCCGCGGCGAGCTGCACGCGATTGGCGCGACCACGCTTGACGAGTACCGAAAGTACATCGAGAAGGACGCCGCTTTGGAGCGTCGTTTCCAGCCGGTGCTGGTCAGCGAGCCTACGGTCGAGGACACCATCGCTATCCTGCGCGGCCTTAAGGAAAAGTACGAGATCCATCACGGCGTGCGCATCACCGACAGCGCCATCGTTGCCGCGGCCGAGCTTTCGAACCGCTATATCTCCGATCGATTCCTGCCCGACAAGGCCATCGACCTCATGGACGAGGCTGCCAGCCGCCTGCGCATCGAGATCGACTCCATGCCGGAAGAGGTCGACGCTGCCGAGCGCAAGCTCACGCAGATGCAGATCGAAGAGCAGGCGCTCATGAAGGAGAGCGACGAGGCTTCTCGCGAGCGTCTTGACGTGCTGCGCCGTGAAATCGCGTCGGCTCGTGAGGACTTGGACAAGCGCAAGGCCGAATGGCAGAACGAGAAGGACGCGATCGAGAGCGTGCAGAACCTCAAGCTGGAGCTGGAAGGCGCCCAGCTTGAAGAGGAGCGCGCCACGCGCGAGGGCGATCTAGTGAAGGCATCCGAAATTCGCTACGCGCGCATTCCCGCATTGCAGCAGCAGCTGCATGCCGCCGAGGAAGCGCTCAACGTCAAGCAGCAGGACGGGGCTATCCTGAAAGAGGAAGTCTCCGACGACGAGATTGCCGAAGTGGTGTCCACCTGGACCGGCATCCCCGTGCAGAAGATGATGCAGGGCGAAATGGCGAAGCTGGTCGACCTTGAGGATAAGCTGCACGAGCGCGTGGTGGGCCAGGACGAGGCCGTGTCCTCGGTTGCCGGTGCTATTCGACGCAACCGTGCGGGCCTGTCCGACCCGGACCGCCCCATCGGCAGCTTCCTGTTCCTGGGCCCGACGGGCGTGGGCAAGACGGAGCTGGCCAAGGCGCTGGCGGAATACCTGTTCGACAGCGAGAAGGCCATGGTGCGCATCGACATGTCCGAGTACATGGAGAAGTTCAGCGTGCAGCGCTTGATCGGCGCGCCTCCGGGATACGTGGGCTACGACGAAGGCGGCCAATTGACCGAGGCCGTGCGCCGCAAGCCGTACAGCGTCATTTTGCTGGACGAGATCGAAAAGGCACACCCGGACGTGTTCAACATCTTGCTGCAGGTGCTCGATGACGGCCGTTTGACGGACGGGCAGGGCCGCGTGGTGTCGTTCAAGAACTCGATCATCATCATGACCAGCAACGTGGGGTCGCAGTTCATTCGCGAATTTGCCGAGCATGGCGACGAAAAGGCTATGAAGCAGGCCATCGACGGCGCGCTGCGCGCGACGTTCAGGCCCGAGTTCATCAACCGTATCGACGACGTGGTGGTGTTCAACGCGCTCAACATGACGAACATCGAGCCTATCGTCGATCTGCAGCTTGAGGAAGTGCGCGCGCGTTTGGCGGATCGTCGCATCACGCTCGATGTGACGCCTGCCGCGATGGAGCACTTGTCCATCGACGGTTACGATCCCATCTTCGGAGCGCGCCCGCTCAAGCGCCTCATCCAGCGCGAGATCGTGGACCGTATCGCGCAAAAGGTGGTCGAGGGCAATCTGCGCGACCGCAGCCACGTGCTGATCGGCATCGACCAGGACGGCAACTACGAATGCACGGTTGAAGATCCCCTGGACTTCGACAGCTTGACCTTGGATGCGACGCCTATCGACTAGCGTATCTTTTCATGCGAACGAGCGAAGGGTCCGGCATTGCCGGGCCCTTCGCGGTTGCAGGGCCGGTCGAGGCGGCGGGACGGAGGTTGGGGGCAGGGCGGCAAGGTGGGGGAGCAGGTGGATTTCCCGAATTGCTTTCGCTACGCTCACGTTACCTGTTTTCCGTGGTCAGAGTAGGGAAAAAGTCTTATACTGAAGGGGAAGCAGAGGCGGTGGGCTCAGGGCCTGCCGCGACCGAAAGGGGGCCGATTATGGCTGTGAACAACCTGCTTGTTGCGTTCGACGAATCCGAGGGCGGACGCCGCGCTCTGGATATGGCCGTCAGCTTGGCCGAAGTCAATCCCGCGGTGCATATCGACATCGCGTACGTCGTTCCCATCCCGTTGCTGGACGAGAGCCAGATGGCCAGCTTCAAAGAGATTCTCGACATGATGATTTCCGACGGGGAGGATTTGCTGGCCGAAGCGGTTGCGGACGTGCGCGAGGACGTGGCGGCTCGCATCGACTCCTTGTTGCTGACAGGCACGAACCCTGCCACCGAAATTCTCAAACTGGTCGATCAGCGCGAGTACGACCTGGTGGTTGTGGGGAATCGCGGTTTGAGCGGCCTTAAAGAGTACTTGGGCAGCGTGAGCCACAAAATACTGCACGGCTCCAAGATTCCGGTGCTGGTTGCAAAGTAAGCGCACTTCTTGCATGGATTCGCCAACGTGCGGACGGCTTGCCCCGTCCGCACGTTTTTTTCTGGCTCGTGCATGGTGGGTCGGCACTCGCCATGCATCGGCGGCGTTGTGGCGCAATCCTGTGGTTCAGCATCATGGGTTCGGGCATTATGTTCGCCTCGCAGGGCCGTGCGCTTCCCGCAGCTGGTCGTGCGGAACAGTTTGCCCATACCCGTCCACGTGTCTGCTTGAGCGGGACGCGCACGGCCCTGCAAGGCGAACCTGTAACCTTGGAATCTAGCTGCCGTTCGGTTGGGAACCTGCAACTGTTTCCCCGTGCCAGTCGATGATGCCTCCCATGTCGGTTACGTTTTTGTACCCCAGCGATACCAGCTTCTCGGCGGCCTGCCTGCTGCGCACTCCCGAGCGGCAATAGATCAGCAGCTCGGCATCCGGGTCCGTCAGTTCGGCGGGTTGCTGGTCGCCGATGGTCTCAACGGGAATGTTGATGGCACCGGGGATGTGTCGTTCGGCGTATTCCTTTGGTGTGCGCACGTCGACTACGGTGACGCCTCCTTGCTCGATCAAGCCTTGGGCCTCGATGGAATCTATGGTTCGATGCGCGTTGGATGATGCGTCGGATTCGCTCGTGCGCTCCATGCTTGTTCCTTCCTGGGTTGACGACGGGTTCGAGCAGGCGACAAGCGCCAGCAGCCCTGCTGTTGCAAGGACGGCAAGGCTCAGTGCCAGGCCGAGGCGTTTCGTTCGAAGGTTCACGGTCCTTGCTCCTTATCTGCCGGTACAGTATGTACGTGCAATAACTGTAACTTTAGCAAGTACAGATTGGGGAGTCAATAAAACAATAGCGAATGACTATGGAATTCATAGGTGCCGCATGCTTTCGTTTGCGGCGGCCGAGCGATTCCTGTGCTTGAGCGGTTGTCGCGCGGGCGATCCCCCGCTGGCGCGGTGCTGGCGATGCGGCTTGCGGCTCGTCGTTGGCTTTAGCGCGCCGACGGACGTGCGCGCAGCTCCCAGAAGGCTACCGCGCTCGCCGCAGCTACGTTGAGCGAATCCACGCCATGGGCCATGGGGATGCGCACCGTGTAATCGCAGCGTGCGATGGTGCTGCGGGAAAGGCCGTCGCCTTCCGTTCCCAGCACGATGGCCAGCTTTTCCTCGGTGGCAAGAGCGGGGTCGTCAAGCGATACGGAGTCGTCGGAAAGAGCCATGGCGGCCGTTTTGAAGCCCAAACTGTGCAGCAGGGGGACGCCCTCTTCCGCCCAGGTGCTGTGGCCCGTTGCTCGGGCGGCGTCATCGTCTCCGATGCGGGTCCAAGGTACTTGGAACACGGTTCCCATGGAAACGCGCACGGCGCGCCGGTACAGCGGGTCGTAGCACGAGGGCGTGACCAGCACCGCATCTAAGTTCAGCGCTGCGGCGGAGCGGAAGATGGCTCCCACGTTGGTGTGGTTCGTAATGTCTTCGAGCACCGCGATGCGCCGAGCGTTGGCAACCACGTCGGCAACGCTGCGCGGCTTGGGGCGACGGAAGGCGGCCAGCGCACCGCGGGTCAGCTCGAAGCCGGTGAGTTTCGCCAGCTCGTCGTGCGGTGCGACGAACACGGGCACCTCGGGGTGATCGAGGGCGATGCGATCGATGACGGGCTGCAAAGCGGGAACCCATTTCGCCTCCATGAGCATCGACAGCGGCTCCAAGCCGGCTTCGAGCGCTCGCTCGATGACCTTTCCCGACTCGGCGATGAATATGCCTTTCTCGGGTTCGAGCTTGCTGCGCAGCTGCGCTTCGGTCAGGCGCGCGTACGCGTCGAGCCGGGGGTCTTCGAGCACGTCGATCTCTAGCAGGGGCATGGGTACCTTCTTCCTTAAGCGTTGCGCTGCGCTGCGCGCGCGTTGGCTGCCGTGTCGCGAACGTCGGCCAAGCCGCGGTCGCAGAACTCCTCGCACGTCATGATGTGCGCCCCGATGTGGGCCATGTCCTGGATGTTGGCCGCTTGCACGGCGGGGGAGCGCGATGACGTGCAGTCCTCCACGACCACCACGTTGTAGTCGAGCGACAGCGCGTCGTAGCAGCTGGTCCGGATGCAGTTCGGCGTGGTGGTGCCCGTGAGGACCACGGTGGTGATGCCCAGCCTTCTGAGCGTCAGGTCGAGCGACGTGTTGAAGAACGCCGAGAAGCGCGGCTTCACCAGCACGCGGTCGCCCGGTTGCGGCGCGAGCGGCGCCGGTTCCTCAAGCGAGCGCGGGCTTGCGCATGCGGTCGATACCGGCTTGCCGCCTTCGGCCCACGCTTCGTGTCGGCAGGCTTCCACGTCCGATCCGTCTTCGGCGTACGAGCGCACCACGTGAAACACGGGCATCCCCCTGCGCCTGGCCGCATCCAGCGCGCGGGCGCAGGCGGGCACCGTGGCGGCTGCGCCCGCTACGCACAAAGACGATGACGCGTCGATGAATCCATGCTGCATGTCGATGATCAGCAATGCGGCGGTGCGGGGGTTGATCATAGGGCGCTCCCTCGGGTGATTTCGAATTGGCTTTTATGATAATCGATCAAGCCCTCCCGCTTCATGCGGGAAAGCTCGGCGCACATGGCGCTGCGGTCGATTGACAGGTAATCGGCCAGCTCTTGCCTGTCAAACGGGATGGTGAACCGATGCCCTCCGGCCATCTCGGCCTGGTCGGACAAATACGACAAGAGTTTCGCCCGCGTTGTGCGTTTGGACGTGTGCTCGATCTTGCGGGTGAGCGCATGCGTTCGCCGCGCTACCACGCCCAGCACGTTGCGAATGAGCTGCGCGTGGAACGCGCAGGAGGTGGGGCACATGGTGGTAACGCGGCCTACGTCCATGAACAGGATCGTTGTTTCCTCGGCGGCTATTACGTTGATGTCGTAGGCAAGATCCTGCTCGCAGGCGTACACCTCGCCGAAGGATTGCCCCGGACCGAAGGATGCAAGGATGCTGCGGTTTCCCCACCAGTCTTCTTTTTCGAGCCGAACCGACCCTTCCAGCACCAAGCCCATGGTCGACGAGGTGTCTCCTATGCGAAAGACGGCCGATCCTTTGGGGTAGCTGCGCTGGTGCGCGCCCAGGCATTGCAGCATGGAGTCGACGTGCTGCGGATCGATGCCGTGGAACAGGGGCGAGCGGTTGATCAGATGGGCGTAGCGGTCCATTGTGCTCCTTTGTTGGAATTACAACGGAAAGCATAGCGGTTGTGTCGTAGGGTTGCAACTACGCAAGACGAGAGCGGGCGAGCGCGTTCTGGTTTCGCGGCGCATGCTGCGGACCGAGGGAGGCGCGGACCCTCGAAAGAGAGGAAGAGCAATGACGGATGCGAATGCAATGTTTTGCTTCCAGTGCGAGCAGACCATAGGGTGCAGCGGTTGCACGGGCGCTGCGGGAGCGTGCGGCAAGCAAGCTTCCACCGCCCAGGTGCAAGACGAGCTGACGGGCGCGCTCGTGGGCCTGGCGCGTACGGTGCGTGCGGCGGGCGTGACGGGCGATGCTCGCCGCGCGGCCGACGATCTGGTGATGGAAGGGCTGTTCGCCACGTTGACGAACGTGGACTTCGACGATGCGGAGCTGGAATCGCTTGTACGGCTCGCTCGCGCGCAGAAGGCGCTCATAGCTGCGGATGCGGGCATGGATCAGGCTCCCGACCTGGACTTGCGTGAAGTTTGGAATGATCTGGAAGACGTACGCTCGCTCAGGTCGCTTGTGCTGTTCGGCTTGCGCGGGATGGCCGCGTATGCGTATCATGCTGCGGTTTTGGGGTATCGGGACGAAGCCGTGTCCTCGTTCATGCACGAGGGGCTTGAGGGGGTTGCCGTTGCGCAGGCCGACGAGCTGCTGCCGCTGGCGCTCATGGTAGGCGAAGTGAATCTGCGCTGCATGGAACTGCTCGACCAGGCGAACACGCAAACGTTCGGCACCCCCGAGCCCACCACCGTGTCGCGCACGGTGGAAGCGGGTCCGTTTATTGTGGCAACCGGTCATGACCTGCATGATTTGAAGTTGCTGCTCGACCAGGCGGCTGGCCGCGGCGTGAACGTCTACACGCACGGAGAGCTGCTTCCCGCGCATGCGTATCCGCTGTTCAAGCAGTATCCGCATCTCAAGGGGAACCTGGGAACGGCCTGGCAGAACCAGCGCGACGAGTTTGCGGAGCTGCCCGCACCCATCCTGTTCACCACGAACTGCCTCATGCCGCCGGCATCCTCCTATGCCGATCGCGTATTCACGACCGGCGTGGTGGCGTATCCGGGTGCCGCGCACATCGGTGCTGCGGAAGATGGCAGCAAGGACTTCGGCCCCGTCATCGAGCGCGCGCTCGAACTGGGCGGGTTCGCCGAGCCGCGCGTATTCGCAGCTATCGAAGGCTCGCGCGGGGAGAGCGCCGGCGCCGACGCGTCGCTTGTGACCGGGTTTGGCCACGGCACTATCCTGGGAGTTGCAGACACGGTGGTCGATGCGGTGAAGCAGGGCGCTATCAGCCATTTCTTCCTGGTGGGCGGATGCGACGGCGCGCGCCCCGGGCGCAGCTACTTCCGCGAGTTCGTGCAGAAGACCCCCGAGGACAGCATCGTGCTGACGCTTGCGTGCGGGAAGTTTCGCTTCAACGATCTGGACCTGGGATCTATCGGCGGCCTGCCGCGCCTTATGGACATGGGGCAGTGCAACGACGCGTACGGCGCGATCAAGGTTGCCGTGGCGCTGGCCGAGGCGTTCGAGTGCGGCGTGAACGATCTGCCGCTGACGCTGGTTCTGTCGTGGTACGAGCAGAAGGCCGTCTGCATCCTGTTGACCCTGCTGCACCTGGGGATCAAGGGCATCTACCTGGGCCCGACGTTGCCGGCGTTCGTTTCTCCCGCCGTGCTTGACGTGCTGGTGCGCGAATTCGACGTGCATCCCGTGGGCGATCCGGAGCACGATCTTGCCGCGATTCTGAAGGCGTAGGCAGGTGAGGGCATAGGGCTTTCGCGGCCGGGGCTGCTGCTGTTGGAGCGCAGCCCCGGCCGCATTGCTTGCGGGGCGCGCGTCGCGTGCGACATGCGGCGCGTCGTGCGAACCCCGCGCCCTGTCGCCGCGCCCTGCCGTGCGGCGTGCGCCCTGTTGCCGCGCCCTGCCGCCGCGCGTCGCGTGCGGTTGATTTTCGTGCGTTTTCGGTTCCTGCGGCATCGTTGGTTTCGTTTTGACGGCGAGGGGTATACTGCTGGGCAGAAGAACAGCAGAAAGGACCGTCTCATGACCGTATCCCGGTGCGAATCCGCGCTTGACATTGCCGCCCATCCGATCGAGCATCCGTCGTTTGACCAGTTCGTTGCTACTATCGCTGCCTTGCGCGCGCCCGACGGCTGCCCGTGGGATCGCGAGCAAACTCATCAGAGCATCGCGCACAACATGATCGAGGAAGCCTATGAAGCGGTCGATGCTATCGAGGCCGGAGACAGCTCCCACCTGCGAGAAGAGCTGGGCGACGTCTTGCTGCAGGTGGTGCTGCAAAGCCAGATAGCCTCCGACGCGGGGTCGTTCGACATCAACGACGTATGCTCCGACGTTAATGCGAAAATGGTGCGCCGCCATCCGCATGTGTTCGGAGAGAGCCAGGCCGCCAATGCGGGCGAGGTCTTGGATTTGTGGGATCAGGTGAAGCTTTCCGAAAAAGGAACGGCGGACGAAAGCGCGCAAGCCGACGGCGCTCGTCCTTCGGGGCTTCTGGACGGCGTCCCCACCAGCTTCCCCGCGCTTATGCAGGCTCAGAAGATTTCGCGCAAAGCAGCTTCGGCTGGATTCGAATGGAAAACCCTTGAGGACGTGTGGGCCAAGGTGGACGAAGAGGTGGCCGAGCTTCGCGAGGCGTACGCGGCAGCCCCCAAGGCTTCGAACGGGAAGATCGATGCGAGCGCGGCCGACCCCCGCGCTGCGCAATTGGCCGCAGCCGTCGAGCTCGAGTTCGGCGACGTGCTGTTCAGCCTGGTGAACGTAGCGCGCCGCATGGGCGTGGACGGCGAAGGGGCCTTGCGTGCAACCTGCGCGAAGTTCCGCGCTCGGTGGTCGTTCATGGAGGGCGCGGCATGGGCGCAGGGCCGCCGCATCGAGGACTTTTCCGCCGATGAGCTTGAAGCGCTGTGGGAAGAATCAAAGGCTGCGTTAGCCGGTGCGAGCCCTTCGATGTAGGCTATCATACGACCTTTACCGCGTACTGTTGTAAGGAGCATTGTCATGGAGGTGGCGTTCGGCGTGAAAGACGAACCCTTGTTTTCGGGTGAACGGGCTGATCAAAACGGGTCCGTGGAAGAAGGAGGGATCCAGCCGGCGTTTCGTTCGACCGATGATTTGCGCGGGCCCATGGATGACCTGTGGCGCCTGCGCGAGGCTGAGGCGAAAACACGCGAGATCATTCAGAAGTACCAGGCTGCTATGCGTGAAATGCAGGTGCGGTTCGAGATTTTGGACCAAGATCTCAACCTCAAGAAGAATCGCAATCCCATTCACCACATCGAATCGCGCATCAAGAAGCCTGCGAGCATTTTCGAGAAGCTGGAGCGTTACGGAAAAGAGCCCACGCTCGAGAACATGGAACGCTACATCATGGACATCGCGGGCGTGCGGGTGATCTGCTCGTACATCCACGACGTATACAACCTGCTGGAGCTGCTTCAGAAACAAGATGACCTGTCCATCGTCACGGTGAAGGACTACATTGCAAGTCCGAAGCCCAACGGATACCGCAGTTTGCACGTGATCGTGCGAATTCCCGTGTACTTCCTTGACAAGAAAGAGTTCATTCCCGTGGAAGTGCAGCTGCGCACGATCGCCATGGATTTTTGGGCCAGCCTCGAGCATGATCTCAAGTACAAGGCGGTGCGCGAGGTGGAGGGGCTTGACTCGTATGCCGAGTTGAAGGATTGCAGCCGGATTATCGAGGATGTCGAGGCCCGCATGCAGGTGCTCGCTCGCAGCCTGGAGATGGGCAAGTAGCTGCTTGTCGCGTTAAGCGGCAAACGGCAAACGGCAAGAGAAGAGGGCCGTATGCGTCTGCGACGCGTTTGCGCGCAGCATGCATACGGCCCTCTTCGATCCTTCGAAGTTCGGAGTTCAGAGGTCGGCTAGTTGTCGAAGTTCTCCGAGAAGCGGGCGATTTGCTGGTTCTCTTGCAGCACGGCGGCGCTTTGCGGCTGCTCGATGCGGCGCACGAAGAAGCGAACGTAGTGGCTGAAAACGTACGCCACCATGACAATCGCAATGGCCGTTTCCGCAACGAACAGCAGGTCGAGCGCTTCGGGCAGGGCGACGCCGCTTGCTCGGAAGAAGACCAGGGCCTTTCCCAGCGCCGTTGCCGTGATCACGAACGGAAACGTCATGGCGGCGTAGCTTGGGTAGAACCGAAGGCGCAGAAGGCGGGGCAGCTTCGACAGCACCAGGACGAACAGGGCTTGCGCCAGCACCAGCATCGCGGCTACGAACAGGGGGTTGGGGTCGGCTGCGGTTGCCAGGTACCCTACAAGCGACAGGCTCATGGGCGCCGTGTAGATGCAGAACAGCG
Organism: Paraeggerthella hominis; assembly: GCF_021044775.1. Taxonomy (NCBI): domain Bacteria; kingdom Bacillati; phylum Actinomycetota; class Coriobacteriia; order Eggerthellales; family Eggerthellaceae; genus Paraeggerthella; species Paraeggerthella hominis. The sequence continues at coordinate 19,522 of NZ_JAJNOQ010000002.1, read as the reverse complement.
GGCGCGCTGCCTCGGGAATTTCATGCTTGGCGTAGCGGTAGGTCACCAGCGCAAGCAGTACCAGGTAACAGGCGAATCCGAACCAGAACAGCACGTGGCCGGCACCCGTCATTGCAAATGTAGGTGACGTGACCGAGGCCACGACGATTCCCACGTAGCAAATAAAGTAGGTGGGGAACACCTCGTGCAGTTTGAAATGGGCGATGAACCGCGCGGTGAACCATCCCATAAGGGCCAAGTGCGAGATGACGGCGGCGGCCCAGATGGCGAAGGCGAGTTCGTAGGCGGCGGGCGCCAGGTAAACGGCCAGCTGCATAAGGGTCATGAACAGCGTTGCGCTGACGCTTGCCAGAATGGAATTATGCAGGTCGTCGCGAATCATGTTGGGGAACAGGACGATTTTCGCAGCGAGCAAAGCAATGAGGGCAAACGCGAGCACGCCGCAAATGACATGGATCGCTTCGGTGTACGGTTGCAGTAGATTGCCCAGCGCTGCCAGGCCGAGCGCGACGCCAGCGGTGGGGATGGGCACTTTTTGTATGACGTTGAGCACGGCTCGCCTTTCTGTTGAGCTTATCGTAAACGAGAATAATCTTGTTGTAGGTGATCTCGCGATGATTCACGCGAAACGCGCAGCTTCCTGACCGAAGGCGCCTTTGGCGTATTCTTCCATACCGTAACAACAAAGGAAACTAATATATATTTATGTAGCAATAAGGTACTGTTATGGCATTGGCGAAAAGCACGATGCTCGATGAAGGGTGGAGGCTCGTATGCAGGACTTTCGCGTAGCAACGTTTTTAACGGTGTGCCGCACGATGAACTACACGCGCGCCGCCGAAGAGCTTAACGTGACGCAGCCGGCGGTGTCGCAGCATATTGCGTACCTGGAAAAAGCGTACGGCGCCTCTTTGTTCGATTACCGCAACAAGAAGCTTGCGCTTACCGCTGCGGGGCGTATGCTGCGCGATGCCCTGTCCACCATGGCCCATGACGAGGCGTTGCTGCGCGATCGCGTTGCCGAGGCCGTTGCCGGGTCGCGCGTCGATCTGGTTGTGGGCATGACGCTGACGGCGGGCGAGTATTTGGTTGCGGCGCCGCTTGCTGACTTCTTGGTCGAGCACCCGCGGTACCGGGTTACCGTGCGGTCCGGCGGCACGGCGGAACTGCTTGAGCTTTTGGGAATGGGCAAAATAGATTGCGCGTTCGTGGAGGGGTTCTTCGATAAGAGCGCTTACGCTTGGAACGTCTACCGAAGCGAGCGGTTCGTGTGCGTATGCGCGCCGGATCATCGCTTCAGTCAGGATCCGGGGCGGGTGGAGGACCTGTTCGGCGAGCATGTGCTGGTGCGCGAGCGGGGCTCGGGCACGCGCGCTGTGCTCGAGCATGCGCTGGCCGCCCGCAACCTTTCCGTCGATGGTTTCAGCCAGGTGAGCGTGGTGGAGAGTCTCGATATTATCAAGGTGTTCGTACAGCGGGATATGGGGATCGCGTTTCTGTACGAGGCTGCGGTTGAGCGGGAGCTGCGCGAAGGAACGCTGCGCGCCGTCGAGCTGGAAGGCTTCTCCGTGGAGCATGACATAGCCTTCATACGGCTGCGCAACAGCATTTTCGAGCAGGAATTCCAGTACCTGTTCGATTGCCTTGCCGGTTCCGGTTCGCGCGCGTAGCGTTGCTGTGGGATGCGCGCTCGGCACGATCTTTTTTTCGCGTACGGAAACTTCTTGACTTGGAGCCTGCTCCAATAGGTATGATTTTTCTTGTCACCGAATACAGGAAAGCAAGAAGGAGCGTTCGTGAAACCAGAATTCCAGAATACGTCGAAGCTCGGTTTCGGCTGCATGCGCCTGCCTTTGCTGGACCCTCAGGACCAGAAGAGCATCGACCTTGAGCAGTTCAAAGAGATGGTGGACGCGTTCATTGCGGGAGGCGGCACGTACTTCGACACCGCGTTCGTCTACCACGAGGGCGCTTCCGAGACGGCTTTGCGAGAGGCGCTGGTGCGGCGCTATCCTCGCGATTCGTTCACTATCGCCACGAAGTGCTTGGCCTGGGCGGCTCCGGATGCCCAGACGGCTCAAAGCAACCTGAGAACCTCCCTTGAGCGTTTGGGCGTCGATTACGTTGACTTTTACCTGCTGCATAACGTGGGCGGCGCTCGGACCGCCACCTTCGACGCGTATGACATGTGGGATTTTGCCAGGCGCGAGAAGGCGGCGGGGCGCATTCGGAATTGGGGATTTTCCATGCATGACGGCCCCGACGCGCTCGATGCCTTGCTGCGGGCGCACCCTGATGCCGATTTCGTTCAGCTGCAAGTGAACTACCTGGATTGGGACGATCCGGTTGTGGAAGCGCGCCGATGCATGGAGGTTGCCGAAAAGCACAACGTACCCGTGGTGATCATGGAGCCCGCCCGCGGCGGACGCCTGGCCGACCTGCCCCCGCGCGTTGCGGAGCCCTTGCTGGCGTGTCGCCCGGAGTTGAGCTTGGCTTCGTGGGCGTACCGATTCTGCTACAACCTTCCGAACGTGTTGACGGTGCTGTCGGGGATGTCCTCCCCAGATCAGGTTCGGCAAAACGTGGAAGAGCATCGCGGCAACAAGCCGTTCTCGCCTGATGAGCGCGCGGCGCTGGAGACGGCGCGGAGCATTTTGTCCAATCTGGCGTCCATTCCCTGCACCAATTGCCGGTACTGCGTCAAGGGCTGCCCGGAGCACGTGGTTATCCCCGAGATCTTAAGCCTTTTGAACCTGGAGCTTATGACCGAGAATCGCGATTTCGCGAAGGGCTTGTATTCCTGGCAGGCAGCTCCTGGGCCGGCTTCGAAGTGCATTGCCTGCGGCGCGTGCGAAGCCATGTGCCCGCAGGGCATCGACATCGTTCGTCAGCTTGAGGTTGCCGTGGACCACTTCGAGTAGGGGATGCGCCGAGTCTTTCGGTCGCAGGGCCGCGGCGGACCCGGATGCGTTTTGCTGGGTGAGACTCGTGCGCCTCCTGCACTTGGTACGAAATCGCGGGTCTGCGCTTTCCGGCGATCGTCTTCGATACCCGTCGAATCTACCGCGTTTCGATGAGCTGGTCTGTTGATGCAGGCGCTCAAAACGGTTACGGCCGATGGGCTGGTTGAGCAGCGCAGACCCGCGATTTCGCGCCAGGCAACGTGCTCGGCAGAGCGCTTTGTAAAATGATATGCTTTCTACATGTATATCTTAATAAGTCATAGAACTGCCTTGCAGTTTTGGCGCAGCGATCGGAGCCTGCTTTTTCGAAACGCCTCCGCTCGCCGCGATGCGACTTCGCGCGCCGAGCGCACGTTGGAAAAAGGCGAGCGACCGGTTTTGCCGGATGGCGTTCAACTGCCTTTCGAATGTCATCCGCCTTTCGAGGTGCTGGTATCCCGCCCTTCCGCGCGTCCGCGTTCTTCGCTGTTGACGGGACGGCTGTGGAGCGGTTCGCTTCCGAAGGGATCGTTTTTGCAGGTGGGGAATGGCGTGCTGGCCCCTTCGCCGGAATTTCTATTTCTTCTGATGGCAAGCGACCTTTCTTTGGAGGAGCTTGTGTATCAAGGCATGGAGCTGTGCGGCACCTACGCTCAGCGCAAAGAGGGCGGCACGGAATACAACCTGCCCCCGCTTACCTGCGTTTCCAAGTTGAAGGCGTTTGTCGAAGGCGCTGCTGGAGTGCGGGGCCGGAAAAAAGCCGCCCAGGCGTTGCTTTACATGAACGACGGTTCGGCGTCTCCTCGGGAATCGGCTCTCTACCTGCTGTTGTGCTTGCCGTATCGCTTGGGAGGCTACGGCATCGAGAAACCCTTCCTCAACTATCGTATCGACGTTCCTATGCGATTTCGTCGCAGTGCGTCTCAGGGGTACTGCGTTTGCGATTTGTGCTGGCCGCGGGTTAACGTATGCGTCGAATACGATTCCGACGAATGTCATACGGGCGCTCAGCATATTTCGCGCGATTCGAAGCGCCGCAACACGTTGGTGTCTATGGGGATGACCGTGATAACGGTGACTAACGGCCAGATTTCCAGTGGAGAAGCTTTGTTCAAAATCGCTGTGCTGATTGCCCAAATGACGGGCAAGAGACTGCGGTTCAAGGATCCCGAGTTCACGCGGGCGCATTACCGCTTGCGCGAGGCCGTACTGCGTTAAGGCCCCGCATGTTTTCTGGGTTTGGCGTCCAGTTTGGCACGGGATTGCGGGTCTGCGCTCCTTGAGAAATGCCTTCGATCGTTGCCGGATCTGTTGCGGCTTGTTGAGCTGGCCTGTTGGTGCAGCTGCTCAAAACAACCGCAGCCGATAGTCCGGCGAGACGACGCAGACCCGAGATTTCGTGCCAAGACCCTCGTTTTCTGTGCGCGTATCGGTGGCGGCTGGGCGTTGGTGCGAGAGTCGCCTCCGGGATCCGGGATCCGGGAAAAGGGCGACGCCTGCTTGATGCGGGAAGCGCCGCTTGGCGCGGGGCCTGTCTGATACGGGGATCCTGCTCGGCTCGGAACCCTGCTTGGCGCGGGACCCTGCTCGGCACAAGAAGCGCCGCTGTCCGCCTTTTCCGCAGGCTTCTTTACGGGTCCTTTGCCCGGATCTGACAGCTTCCTTGCTTGAACTTGGGAGCTTCTTTACCTGCGCCTGAAGTGCCTTTTACCTGCCTTCCGTACGATTGATTGCGCGCACCGGAGATCCGATGCGCGCAACAACGAAACCATCCGACACGTGCGTGTCGGAATCGCGAAAGGAAGAAAGCATGGCAGAAGGGTTTCTGAGCAGGCGCCAGTTCGTAGTGGGCGGTGCTGCGCTTGCAATGGCGGGCATGTTCGGCGCGATGACGGGCTGCACGGCTGGCGGAAGCGGCGCGGCTGCGGGCTCCTCCGAGTCGCAGACCGACGGCGGGTCCTCCGCTGAACCTATCACGATGGTATGGCTTCCTGACAACTCTTCGGCCGACATGACCTCCTCGCGCGAGGCTATCGGCGCGGCCATCACGGCAGCGTGCGGGCGCGAAGCGAAGCTGCTCACCACCACGGATTACAACGTGGCCATCGAGTCCATCGCTTCGGGCAAGGCTCAAATGGCCCTTTTGGGTCCCGAAGGTTACGTGCAGGCCAACAAGAAGAACCCCAAGGTGCAGGCTGCGTTCACCAACAGCGACAAGGACGGCGGCCTTGAAGGGGCTTGCTACTACAGCCGCATTTGCGTGCGCACCGAAGACGCCGAGCAGTACAAGAAGGGAAGCGGTTATTCGATCGAGGGCATCAAGGGCAAGTCATTCTCGTTCGTGTCGGCCACGTCCACTTCGGGCTTCAAGGTTCCGTCGAGCGGCATCGTGAAAGAGTTCGGGTTGGACAGCTCCGACCAGCTGTTGGAGGCCGGCAAGTTCTTCAGCGAAGTGCTGTTCGGCAACTCGCACGTGGGCTCGGTGGTGAACTTGCTTTCGGGCGACGCCGAGGCGGCGGCGTTTGACGACGTTGACGTGGACATGTACCTTGACCTCGTGTCCGGCGAGCCCAACAGCATCGGTGCCGTATACAAGGCGAAGGACAACGCCGAGGCCCCCATGGACACGGTGCGCGGGAAAAGCTTCACCATCATCGCGCTCACGCCGGTTTTGAACTCGCCCATCTGCTTCAACGAAGAGGCGATCTCTGATGAAGATCGCACGAAGATCGTCGAGCACTTCTGCTCCGATGCGGTTGCCGGCAACAAGCAGATCTTCATCGATCCTGAAGACAAAAACGCAAAGGGCCTGTTCAAGAAGGAATCTGAGAAGACCCGATTCGTCAAGACCGACGATGCGTGGTACGAGCCGATTCGCAAACTGGGCGGGGCGGAGTAATGCTTGACGCGCGCGTATCCGTTGCGCCGGGGGCGCCCGCATCGGCGGGCGCTTCGCCTGCGCAGGCGAAGCATCGATCCGACAACCTGCTTGATCTGCGCGGCGTGACGAAGAGCTACGACGGTTGGTCGAAGGCGCTCGACGGGGTGTCGCTTTCCCTGGCTCCGGGAGAGTTCGTCAGCATCATCGGATGCTCGGGTGCGGGCAAGTCCACGCTGCTGCGATGCGTGAACCGGCTGATCGACCCTACGCAAGGGTCGGTCCTGTTTGACGGTCGGGACGTGACGGGCGTGCGAGGTCGCGAACTTCGCGCGTGCCGCCGTCGTATTGCGATGGTGTTCCAGCACTACAACTTGGTGTATCGCGCAACCGCCATCGAGAACGTGTTGCAGGGCCGTTTGGGCTACAAGTCTACGCTTGCGGGCATGTTGGGCCTGTTCAGCGAGGAAGAGAAGCGCCGTGCGTTCGAGATTCTCGACCAGGTGGGCTTGGCGGATTTCGCTTATACGCGCACCGATCAGCTGTCCGGCGGACAGAAGCAGCGCGTGGGCATTGCCCGTGCGCTGGTGCAGGACCCGCTGCTCATGCTGGCCGACGAGCCCATTGCCAGCCTGGATCCGAAGTCTTCTCGCACCGTGATGGAGCACTTGCGTTGGGCGGCTGACGAGCTGGGCGTTGCCTGCCTGGTCAACCTGCACCAGGTGGATTTCGCGTGCGAGTTCTCCGATCGCATCGTGGCCCTCAAGAAAGGCCAGCTGGTGTTCGATGGCTCCCCTGCCGATCTGACCGAAGAGATCATTGCCGACATTTACGATTCGGGCGAAGACGACGAATCCGGCCGCGGCGAAGCGTCGCGTGCGGGTGGAAAGGCGCAGCCCTTGTCCGACGAGTCGACGGGAGAGGCTGCATGATCGATCGCGCTATCAGACGTGCGCCCGTTGCGGCCGTGCGCGCAAAATTACGCGGTCATCGTGCTGTTCCGCGGGGTCAGTACGACGGGTCCTTCTTCCTGCGACGCACCGTATCCCTTGTTGCGGCCGCCGCAGTGTTTCTTGCGTTGGGCGCGCTGTCGGGCACCTACGTCGGATTCGATTTCATCCAGGCGGTGCTTGACGTTCCGGGCGGGTTCGTATGGATGGCCACGCAGTTCGTTCCGTCGGTCTCGTCCCTTCAGAAGCTGGGCACCATTCTGCCCGCTTTGGCATCGACCGTGCTGGCTTCGATCGCGTCGAGTTGCACGGCGGCGATCCTGGCGTACGTATGCGCGGTTTTGGGCTCTCGATCGGTGGGGGTGGGCGGTCCGATTCCCCTTGCGGTGAGGGCTATCGCGTCGCTGTTTCGCAATATTCCGGTGGTTGCCTGGGCGTTCATCTTGCTGTTCTCGTTCAAACAAAGCGAGTTCACGGGTTTCTTCGCGCTGTTCTTGACCAGTTTCGGCTATTTGACAAGGTGCTTTTTGGAAAGCATCGACGAGATGGGCTCTGGTCCCGTGGAGGCGTTGCGCGCCGCGGGGGCCAGCTACGGGCAGATCGTGGCGCAGGCCGTCATTCCCATGAGCATCACGTCGGTTGTCAGCTGGGTGCTGTACATGATCGAGACGAACATTCGCGATGCCACGCTCATCGGCCTTTTGACGGGAACGGGCATCGGCTTCGTGTTCGACGTGTACTACAAGAGCTTTCGCTACGACGTTGCCGGGTTGGTGATCCTGGCGATCATTCTGGCGGTTGTGGCGTGCGAGCTCACGTCGAACTACGTGAGGAGGAAGATCATATGATGCGCAACGCCGACAAGGTGGCTGCGGAGGCGATGGCCTCGTCCATTGCGGAGGACGCAGGCTACGTGCACGGGGCTTCTGCCGACATGCGGGGCGTTGGAGCCGGGGCCGCCGCCTCGGTTGACGGGAGCTTCGGAGGCGGGGCTTCGCCTGCGGTGGCCGGTGCGCGCGTTACGCGTTCGGGCAAGATCAAGACCCATGTGGCCAGCGCTTCGAACAAAGCCCTGTACACGGTTCTGGGCGTTCTGGCCGTCGTGACCGTGTACGCCCTGGTAACCATGGACTACGGCAAGGTCTCGTTCTTCGCTGCAATGGCTGCCGCTGTCGAGGATTTCTTCATGATGATGCTGCAGCCGGGGCTTGGCGGGCACTTCACGCTGCCTGACGTGATGGAGGGGCTGTTCGTGTCGTTGGCCTTGGCGCTGCTTACGACGTTCATCGGCGCGGTGATCGCGTTCGTGCTGGGCCTTCTGGCTGCGTCGAACCTGTCAAGCAGAGCCGTAAGCAACGCCATCAAGGTGTTCATGAGCGTGGCCCGCGCCGTTCCCACCATCTTATGGGTGCTCGTGTTCTCGGTGGCTATCGGGCTGGGCCCTGAGGCGGCGGTCACCGGCTTGCTGTTTCATAGCGTGGCGTATTTGGTGAAAGCGTATTCGGAAAGCTTCGAAGAGGTGGACGCCGGCGTGCTGGAGGCGCTGCGCGCGAGCGGGGCTTCATGGTGGCAGGTGGTGTTTCGGGGCGTGGTGCCCGAAAAAGTGAACGAAATGCTCTCGTGGACGTTCATCCGTTTCGAGATCAACTTTGTGAACGCTGTGGCCGTGGGGGCCGTGGCGGGCGCGGGCGGCATTGGCTACCAGCTGTTCTTGGCGGGAAGCTTCTACTACAACATCCATGAGGTGGGGCTGATCGTGTACCTGTGCTTGGCGGTTGCGGTGGTGCTGGAAGTGGTGGCTACGAAGCTGCGGAAGCGCTATATCGTGCAGCGGTGAACTTCGCCTGCGCTGGGTTCGTGGTGGTTGAGATTCAACTTGTAATGAAAGGAATGCTGTGACTTTGAAGCGATACGAACGCACGCGCGCTCTCGTGGAGGGCGACCCTGCGCTGGCGCGGGCTATCGTGTGCGAAATCGAGCGCGATGCGGCGCCGGGCGCCATCGTCGTGCTCGATGACCCTCGCGAAGAGCTGGTGATGATGCAGGTGCGCGAGACGGCGCAAGGAACCCTGTTCTACCTGGGCGAAGCGCTGGCAACGTCGTGCCGCGTGCGCATGGGGGATGCTGTTGGCTTGGGGCTGGTCTTGGGAAGCGATCGCTGCCGCGCCTACGAGCTGGCCGTGGTGGATGCGGCGTTTTCCGGGGAGGCGGGCGCGGCTCGCGCGCAGCGCTGGGAGCCTCGGCTTGCCGATGAGCTTGCTCGCATTGCCGAGCGAGACGCAGCCGATGCGCGCCGCGTCGACGCCACGCGCGTGGATTTCTCGACCATGGAGGTAGAAGCATGATGATCAGGGAGGATGCGGATCTGCATCGTATGCAGCGGACGTTTCGCAGCGTGTTGGACGCGTTTGCGTACCCGGGTACCGTTCATCGCGTCGAGGCCGCGCCCGACAATCCTGCGCGCCCGACGGCTCTGGATCCGGCGCTTGAGTCGATCGTACGGCTGTTCGTCGATCAGGCGGTGACGTTCGCCGTGGCCGATGTGGAGCCGGATGCTCTGGCCGCGTACGTGACCAGCGAATCGCATGCGTCTCGCGCTTCCGTTTGCGACGCCGGTTTCGTCATCGTGCCGGCACGTGCGGATGCGCGCATGGCAGCCGAGGCCGTGTTGGAGTCGTGCCGCGGAACGCTGATGGCCCCGGAGAAAGGAGCCACCCTGCTCATGGGCTGCACGCGTATCGCGGAGGCTTCCGCTGCGACCGAGCGCACTGAGCCGGCGATGTTTGCTGTCGAGGTGCGCGGGCCGGGCGTGCGGGATGCGAACCGCTTTGCCATCGACCGCATCGGTTGGGCCGAAGCCCGTGCGGCGCGCGAGGACGAGTTTCCGTGCGGCGTGGAAATGGTGCTGGTCGATCCTTCGGGCAACGTGGTGGCCGTTCCCCGCAGCTCGCGCGTGACGTGTGTTGGCGAGCTCGACGCCAAGGGGGTGCTCTAAATGGGATACGTTGCGGTTCGCGGCGGCGGCAAGGCCATCGAGGAAAGCCTCAAGCTGCTTGAGCTCGAACGCGTCAGCTCTTCGGCAGCGTGGGGAACCGACCAGATCGAGGGCACGTTTCCTGACCTGATCGACCAGGTGATGGGCGAGGCGTCGCTGTACGCCCCGCGCTTGGCGGCGCTTGCGCTCAAGCAGGCGCAAGGATCGCCCGATGAAGCGGTGTTTCTTCTGCGCGCGTTTCGCTCGACGCTGGAGCGGCCGTACGTTTCGCGGCCCATCGATACGGGGAGCATGCGCGCGAATCGCCGGGTGTCGGCGGCATTCAAGGACGTTCCGGGAGGTCAGGTTCTTGGCGCTACGCGCGATTACGGCCATCGTCTGCTCGCGTTCGACCTGGAGACCGAAGACGAGGAAGTCCTTGCGGAAAAGCGCGCGGAGCTGCTGCGTCACTTTGACGAGGACGCCTGCGCCGCAACTGCCGCTGCAGACGGCGCGCTCCCCGCTGCGCTTCCGCGCGTTTTGGATTACCTGCGCGGCGAAGGACTGGTCGAACCCGTGCGATGCGATGATACCCCGCCGGTTGACGCCACCATGGTCCCGCTCACGTTTCCCGCGCCGCGTTCCGTGCGCTTGCAAACGCTTGCGCGCGGCATGACGCAGGCCGTCGAGGCGTTGGGGTACGCGGCCATTCGCGGCTTCGGGCCCGCGCATCCCACGGTGGGCGAGCTGCGCAGCGGCACGGTTGCGGTGTCGGTCGATCACCCGCTGGAGGCGGGCGGCGCCGAAGACGCGTACTACCTGGGGTCGGTTCCCCTTACCGAAGTCGAAAGCGTGTTCATGTCCCATGAGGACGAGGCGGCGAACCTGTCGGCCGGCTTGTCTTTGGCCGTGGGCTACGGCTGCGTGTTCGGCCGCGCCGAGACCAAGGCCATCGCCATGAGCGTGCTCGATCGCTGCTTGGAGCTGGGCGATGCGCGCTATCCCACTGAAGACGAGGAGTTCGTTTTGTACCACGTGGACGGCGTGGAGGCTACGGGGTTCATCTCGCACCTCAAGCTGCCGCACTACGTCACGTTCCAATCGAAGCTGTCCAGCGTGCGCGGCACGCGCGAGGAAGGGAAGGGGCCTGCCGATGCAGCAGCGCTATAATTACGCGTTTTTCGACGAGGCGTCGAAGCGCGAGATCCGCCGCGCGATCATCAAAGGCGTGTCCATCCCGGGTTATCAGGTGCCCTTCGCGTCGCGCGAAATGCCCATCGGACGCGGGTGGGGCACGGGCGGGTTGCAGATCACGCTCAGCCTGATCGGGCGCGATGACGTGCTCAAGGTGATCGACCAGGGGTCGGACGACAGCGTGAACGCCGTCAACATCAAGAAGCTGGTGGCCGACACCACCGATGTCGAGGTCACCGACGTTACCGAAGAGGCCACGCTGGTGCAGTCGCGCCATCGCATTCCCGAGCAGCCGCTGCGCGCAGACCAGGTGCTGGTGCTTCAGGTGCCCACGCCCGAGCCGTTGCGCAGCTTCGAGCCGAGCGAGGCCGTCACGCGGCGCCTGCATGCGGAAGCCGACTACACAGGCGCGTGGCTGGAGCTGTTCGACCAGATCGTGCGATTTAACATGACCACGACGGGCGCCGATCACCCCGTGCTTGTGCACGATCGCTACGTCATGGCCCCGTCTCCCATTCCTCGTTTCGACAACATGAAGCTTCACCAGGCCGATCACCTGACCCTGCTGGGTGCAGGCCGCGAGAAGAAGATATACGCGGTGCCTCCTTACACGAACGTCGCTCCCTTGGATTTCGAGGACTATCCCTTCGCGGTGGAGCGCTTCGACGGCAAGCAGTGCCGCTTGTGCGGCGCTCGGAACGTGTACCTGGACGAGTTGGTGGACGAGGAAACCGGCGCCGTGTTCTATCAGTGCAACGACACCGCGTTCTGCGCTTCGTCGACCCTGCGAACGACCAGTGATTCTTTGGAAGGAGCGCCCCATGCTTGATGCGCAGCACTTCGGCGCAGATGAAACGCCCAGCTTGTCGGTGCGCCACCTGTCGAAGCGGTTCGGCTCCGGTTGCGCGTATTGCCTGGATTCCTCGGCGCAGCTCGAGCGCAACGTGTGCCCGCGCTGCGGTACGGTGCATGCGGTGCGCGACGTGAGCTTGGACGTGTTCCCCGCCGAGATCGTGGGCGTGGTGGGCGAGTCCGGCAGCGGAAAGTCCACGTTCATGAAGTGCCTGTTCTTCGACGAGGAGGCAACGTCGGGCGACGTTCGCGCACTGCCGTACGACGGTGGCGCCGCCAACCTGTTCGATTTGTCGTCGCAGCAGCGTCGGGCTATTCGGAACACGGTGTTCGGCATGGTGTATCAGAACCCGTATCTGGGCTTGCGGATGGATTTTTCCAGCTTGTCCAACATTGCCGAGCAGATGATAGCCGCAGGCAGCCGCAACGTGGGCGCCATGCGCGCACGAGGCGAGGACTTGCTGGAGCGCGTGAACATACCGCAGGCGCGCGCGGTGGAGCCGCCGCGCAACTTTTCCGGCGGCATGCAGCAGCGCGTTCAGATTGCGAAGGCCCTGTCCAACAACCCGCCCATCCTGCTGCTCGACGAGGTGACCACGGGGCTCGACCTGTCCGTGCAGGCCGCCGTGCTCGATCTTATCCAGCAGATCAGGCGCGACTTCAACGTGAGCATGTTGGTGGTAAGCCACGACCTGGGCGTTATCCGCATGCTGGCTGATCGCACCCTGGTCATGCTGGACGGCCGCGTCATCGAAAGCGGCCTGACCGACCAGATCCTCGAGGATCCCCAGCATGCCTACACCCAGCAGCTCGTCTATTCGCTGCTCTGACGAGCAGCGGGTTCCGGCGGTCGGTAGACCGCCGGAACCGCCCGACGCTGCGGGAGCTTCCGGCACCCAATCTTGGCGCTCCAGGCCCTCGTCGCGTGCAAAAGCACGCTTCCTCGAGCCTTCGCGCCAATCTTGGGCACCGGGAAGCCCCCTCGCTGACGTACTACGCCAACCAGCACGCCCCGCATGCCGCCTGGCGGCGGCATGGGCAGGTCGCTTCGCTCCTGCCCGACCAACTCCCGAAAGGAATTCTTCCATGGACAACAGCTCTTGCATCATCCGCGGCGGTACGGTGGTGTGCGCCGATCGCGTATTGCCCGATCACGACGTTGTCGTGATCGATGGGCGCATCGCTTCCATCGAGCCTTCCAGCGTGTCGGATTTCGACGCGCAGCCCGATTCCGTCGTCGGCGTGCTTCCCGTAGTCGATGCGCGCGGCGCGTATGTGGCTCCCGGGCTGATCGACATCCACTCCGACTACGTGGAAAACGTGGCCTCGCCGCGCCCGAGCGTGGTCATGGACCTGAGCACGTCGCTGTACAAGGCCGACCGCGAGCTGGTGTCGCACGGCGTGACCACCATCTTCCACTCGCTTTCGGTGTACGGGGCGCACATCTTCGACCACAAGCCCATTCGCGATTTCGGAAACGTGAGCGCGCTCATCGACCGCGTGGCGGCGCTGCGCGGCGGCGAAGAGCGCGACCACCTCATTCGCCACCGCCTGCACATGCGCGTGGAATTGGACTCGGTGGATCTGTACGACGACATCGAGGAGTTCTTGCGTTCGGGCAAAGTGGATCTGGTGTCGTTCATGGATCACACCCCCGGCCAGGGCCAGTACCGTGACCTGCTGGTGTTCGGCGACACGCTCAAAGGCTACCGTGACGTTTCCGACGACGAGGTGCGCGATATCGTCCGTCAGCAGCAGGAAAGCCAGAAAATGACGTACGCCCAGATCACCGCCTTGGCTTCCATCGCGCGCGAGCGCGGCGTGTCCATTGCCTCGCACGACGACGACAGCGTGGAGAAGCTTGCTTTCATGGACGGCTTGGAGGCCACCATTTCCGAGTTTCCCATTTCGCTCGACATCGCCCGCGAGGCGCGGGCGCGCGGCATGCACACGATTGCCGGGGCGCCCAACGTCATGCTGGGCCACAGCCATTCGGGCAATCTGAGCGCACGCGAGGCCGTGCAGGCCGGCGCGATCGACGTGCTGTGCAGCGATTACTATCCGGCGGCGCTGCTCGATGCCGTGTTCACGTTGCGCGATCGGTGCGGGTTGGATATCGCGCGAGCATTTTCCCTGGTCAGCATCAATCCCGCGAAAGCTGCGGGCATTGCGGACGAGGTGGGCTCCCTTGCCGTGGGCAAGCGCGCGGACATCTTGCTGGTGCGCGAGATCTCCTGCGGAGAAAGCGCTGGCGGCACCTCGACCGGCTTGGCGCAAGGCGCGGGCAAGCGCACCATGCCGGTGGTCACGCGCGCGTTCGTGGGCGGCCATTCCGTGTTTCGCTCGCACTATCCCGATCAGCCGTGCGGGTACGGGCGCGACCTTGCCGAGTGCGACAAGGCTGTTCGCGCACCCCGCGCCGCGTGCGTCGAGGTGATGTAGCATGACCGTCGAGCGTTCCGACGGCCTGGAGCCATGCACGGCCGTCCAGGGAGCTCCCGCAGCTCCCTTGCTTCAGATCGAGGGCCTGTCGAAGTCGTTTTTGCTCCATCGGGTGGACCGGAGGATCCAGGGGTGCCACGACATTTCGTTCTCCATCGCCCCCGGTCAGTTCGTGGGCATTACCGGTCGCAGCGGCAGCGGGAAGTCCACCATCCTGCGCTGCATCTGGCGCACGAACCTGCCTGAGCACGGGCGTATCCTGTACGACTCCGCGCGCTTCGGCCTGGTGGACATCGCCCAGGCCACGCAGCGCCAGATGCTGTACCTGCGCTCCTACGAACTGGGCTACGTGTCCCAGTTCTTAAATGCCCTGCCGCGCCAAACCGCGCGCGACATCGTGTTGAGAAGCGCATTGGAAGCCTACGGCGCGACCGAGCGCGAGCGGGCGGAGGCGGAAACCGAGCGGATGCTTCGCCACTTCGACCTGGACGAAGAGCTGTGGGAGCTGTATCCGCGCACGTTTTCGGGAGGCGAGAAGCTGCGGCTCAACATTGCGGCGGCCATGATCAAGCGCCCCCGGCTGCTGCTGCTCGACGAGCCCACGGCATCGCTCGACAATGCGTCGAAGCTGAAGGTGCGCGATCTGATCCAGCAGCTCAAAGCCGAGGGAACCACCATGCTCGGCATTTTCCACGACCTCGAATTCATGGAGGGGTTGTGCGATCATGAGTTCAACATGCAGGAAGGGATGATGGCGTGATCGAAGATCTCCATGTGCATACCACCGTTTCGGACGGCTCGGACACGTTCGAGGAGGTGCTCGAGCAGGCGCGCCAGCGCGGCATTGGGCGCGTGGCGTTCACGAACCACGACACGACGCGAGGGCTTGACCAGGCAGCCAAGCTGGGAGAGCGACTGGATGTTCGCGTGGTGGGCGGCGTGGAGATAAGCGCGTACGATTTCGAGCGCATGCGCAAGGTGCACGTGCTGGGCTTGGGACTGCACGAGGGGGCGTCAGCGGTGGAGGCCCTGTGCGCGCCCACGCTCGAGCGTCGCAACGCGAATTCGCTTTGGCAGCTTGATCGGTTGGCATCGGCCGGCTATCGTGTCGATGTGTCGAAGGCCCTTGCGCTGAGCTGCGCTTCCACGGCGTTGTACAAGCAGCACATCATGGCGGCGCTCACCGATGAGCCGTACGTATCCGCAGCCTATCGCGCGCTGTACCGAAGCTTGTTCAAGAACGGCGGCATCTGCGATCGCGATATCGCGTACGTGGACGCGCGCGATGCCGTGACGGCTATCGTGGAGGACGGGGGGCTGGCTGTTTTGGCGCACCCCGGTCAGCTGGATAGCTACGATATGGTTCCGGCGCTTGCGGAATGCGGTTTGGGAGGTATCGAGCGGTTCCACCCCGACCACACGCCCATCGATCATGCGCGCTGTGCGAATGTGGCCGAACGCTACGGATTGATATGCACGGGCGGGTCGGATTACCATGGCCGGTTCGGAGGAATCCCGTATCTGGGCTTTCGCATTCCTGCTGCCTAGCCCGTCGGCTTGTCTTGCCGCTTGGGGCGGCGGTTTGGCCGGGCACGCCCGCACAGGCGGACGGCCGGGCCGCCGCGCCCACGCGCCCGCACGGCTCGACCGCCGCGCCGCCGCGCCCGGACCGCCCCACGCCCCCGTACGCCGCATCCCCACACCCACACCCACACCCACACCCGCGTCCCCAACACGCTCCACCACTTTACTGCGCTAAACCGTAGAACCCCCTGAAACGACCGCTCGGGGGCCGTCAGGCCCTGCCTATCCAGTTCGAAACGCATAGTTCTTTGATAAAACGCGCTCGGGGCCGTATAGTGGTGCGACTGCATACCATGTGCATGTTCGGAAAGAGCGAACATTGTGGAAAGGGGAGAGGATATGAATATCAAGAAATGGGGCCTCGTTGCCGTTGCGGGCATGCTGGCCGCAACGCTGACGCTGTTCGGCTGCTCGTCCGGCGACCAGAACGCCGCTTCGGATGCAGCGGGAGCCGACGGGGGCTACCAGCTGGTCAACGGCGGTAAGCTTACCGTTGCCGCATCGCTCGATTTTCCGCCGTTCGAGAATCTTAACGGCGACAAGCCCGAGGGTTTTGCGGTGGACCTCATGAACGCCCTTGCCAAGGAAATGGGCCTTGAGTGCGAGTACCTGCCTTCCACCAAGTTCGACACCATCGTTCCGCTTATCCAGGCTGGCGGCAAGGCCGACGTGGGAGTTTCCTCGTTCACCATCACCGACAAGCGCCTGCAGCAGATCGACTTCACCGATTCGTACTGCGACGTGAACCAGAGCATCACCGTGCGCAAGGATTCGGGCATCACCGACGTGTCGCAGCTTGAGGGCAAGAAGATCGGCGCTCAGTCCGGCACGACCGGCTACGAGTGGGCTGCCGAGAACATCAAGGACGCCGAAGTGACCGCGTACGACGAGATGACGGCCGTGTTCGCCGCCCTCGATTCGGGCCAGATCGACGCGATTTCCGTTGACCTGCCCGTTGCGAACTATTACGTGAAGGCGTATTCCGACTGCGAAGTCATCAAGGAGATTCCCACGGGCGAGCAGTACGCCGTTGTGGTGAGCAAAGAGAATCCTGAGCTGACGAAGGCTCTCAACGAAGCGCTCAAGGCCGTGCGGGACAACGGCACGTACGACGAGCTTGTTGCCAAGTGGCTCAAGTAGTCTGACTGTTTCGAATCATGAACATCGTTAACGGTGCAAAAGCGCACATCGCTCGTGTCGCAGTGGTCTTGGCCGCTGCGGCACTTGCCGTTTCGCTGGCCCAGCCCTTGTGCGCGCATGCGTTGGAAACCGAGCGTTGGAGCGCCCAGCCCAACGACGCCGACGGTTCGCAGGTGCTCGGTGCCACGCCCACGCGCGTTACGTGGCAGGGTCAAACAGCCGAGGACGAGTCTTTGTCCCAGGTGGTCATCGACTTGCCCGAAGGTTCCACGGTTGAAGCTGAAAACGTGAAGGTCACGGTCATGAACGGGCTCGACCGTTTGGACGTGGCCGCTCAGGCGACGGTCGACGGCGTGCGGGTGACGGCGTCTTTCGCTGATCCCGCTCCTGCCGGTTCGCTTGTCATGCTGGAATGCAATCGCGTGTTGCTACCGGGCGGAGGCGGAAGCTTCGGCCTGGCGGGAAGCTACACAACCGCCGATGGGCAGCAGCATGACATGCCTGCAACCGACAAGACGTTCACCGTAGTCAGCACGTCGCCAGCCGATCAGCTGTCCTCGTGGCTCGGGCAGCAAGAATGGGTGAAGGCGTGGAACTCCAACAAGTTCCTCCATCTGTTCTTCGATCCCACGATCGTCGTGACATCGGTGCCCACGGTATTCTCCGGTTGGCTTGTGGCCCTTGCGCTGGTGGTGGTCAGCTTCCCGCTGTCCATACCCCTGGGGTTGATGTGGTCGTTCCTTCGCATGGCGAAAAGCCGTATTCCGCGCGCTATCGGCGCAACGTACATCAACGTCGTGCGCGGCACGCCGCTGTTCTTGCAGATCTACATCGCGTTCTTCGGTCTGCCGCTGCTCGGCATCAAGATGGACCTGTTCGTCCTGGGAGCCATCGTGCTGGTGCTGAACTCCAGCGCGTATCTGGCCGAGATATTCCGTGCGGGCATCCAGTCCATCAACACGGGCCAGTTCGAAGCGGCCCGCTCATTGGGCATGAACGGCGCGCAGACTATGTTCTACGTGATCATTCCGCAGACCATTCGTCGCGTCATTCCTACGATGACCAGCGAGTTCATCCTTATGTACAAGGACACCTCGCTCTTGGCGGCTGTCGGCGTTATGGAAATCATGATGTTCTCGAAGACCATCACGGCGGCAACGGGCAACGTAACGCCCTACATCGTGGCCGCGGGCTTCTACTTGATCGTGACCATCCCCATGACGAAGCTCATCAACTCGATGGAGCAGCGCATGGCGGGCGGTCGCAGGAAGCGCAAGAAGGGCGCGCATGCGGGTTTGGGCAGCAATCCCACCGATGCGATCCTTCCCGATTCCGACGCTGCCGTAGCGCGCAGCATTCGCATGTCCGAGACGTTTGCCGGCCCGGGTGCGGTGGGGGACGACCCCTCGCCCAGCGGCCGACTGAGCCATTAAGGAGGTGCTTCCATGAACGATGTAAAGGAATCTTCGGAGGCCCCCGTCGTGCGTATCGAAGGACTGCGCAAGGCGTTTGGCGACAACGTGGTGCTGCGGGGCATTGACCTTGACGTGTATCGCGGCGAAGTGGTGGTTATCCTGGGGCCGTCCGGCTCGGGAAAGTCCACGCTGCTTCGGTGCGTGAACATGCTGGAAACGCCCACCGAGGGCCGCATCTTCTTCGAGGATACCGAGATCACCTCGAAGAAGACCGACATCAACAAAGTGCGCGCCAAGGTTGGCATGGTGTTTCAGAACTTCAATCTGTTCCCGCACCTTACGGCGAAGCGCAACGTGATGCTGGCTCAGCAGAAGGTGCTCCGTCGCGGCAAGGAGGAGTCCGAGCAGATCGCGATCGAGCAGCTTGAGCGCGTGGGCCTTGGCGAGCGCGTGGAGTACAAGCCGTCCGAGCTGTCGGGCGGCCAGCAGCAGCGCGTGGCTATTGCGCGCGCGTTGGCCATGGATCCCCATGTCATGCTGTTCGACGAGGCTACCAGCGCGCTTGATCCAGAGCTTGTGCGCGACGTTCTGGGCGTTATGAAAAGCCTGGCGAAAGCGGGTATGACCATGATCGTGGTCACGCACGAAATGGGCTTCGCGCGCGATGTGGCCGACCGCGTCATCTTCATGGACGGCGGCTTCATCGTGGAGCAGGGAACGCCGGAAGAGGTGTTCGACCATCCGAAGTCCGACCGTACCAAAGACTTCCTCGGACACATTTCGTAACCCGTCCGAATACTGCGTAGAAAAGAGAGGGCCGGACTCCTGGAGTTGCGGCCCTCTCTTTGCGTGCGGCGCCGGTGCCGTCGAGCGCGATCGCGTTTTCCGTGAGCATCCCTTCATTCACGTTTAGCGTGCCAAGGAGGATAGCCTGATACAGGTCATTGTCCTGGTGCTTCTTATCCCAAAACGCAAGGCTGACCAGGAGGCCCGTATCTCCCAGGCAGCATCTGGAAGTCGAGTGCTCCGCGCTCAGTTTCTCGCCCGCCCCCGCTCCAGCCCCCATCCCACCCCCCCCCATCCCGCGCCCGCACCCATCCCGCACCCCCCCCCCCCCGAGTTCTACGCTTCCCTTACGAGGTCGAATATCT